>CAXTDZ010000164.1:0-8923 GCA_964243035.1 uncultured Lichenihabitans sp. | reverse complement strand
AAGCTCGGCATCTGCGGCGAGCACGGCGGCGACCCGGCCTCCATCGCCTTCTGCGAGGAGGTGGGCCTCGACTACGTGGCCTGCTCGCCGTTCCGCATCCCCATCGCGCGCCTCGCCGCGGCCCAGGCCGCCATCCGGGCGCGCAACGGCCGAGGCGCGGGTTAAACCTTCGTCAAGCCTAAGCCGCGATAAACGGGCGGCGGAGAGGCGGTGTTAACGCCTCGGTTCGGGCGAAGGGTGGGGCATGGTGGTGCGGTCGCGCGTCGGCGTCCGGTCGAGGGGAAAACGCCGCGCCGCGCGGGCGGCCTGGGTCAGAGCCGCGGTGGCGCCCTGGTGCGCGGCGCTGGCGATGCTCGTGTCGTTCGCGGCCGACGCCGGGCAGGAGGGCCGCGTCGAGGTGAGCCGGTTCGCGGCCGTCCCGGGCGCCGCCGCGCCGGCCGACCTGGTACCCGCCGCGGCGCTGCAGGGAGGCCTCGGCCTCGCGCTCCCCGCGCGCGACGGCGCCGTGGTGGAGGCGCGCCTGCTGGCCGGGACGAGTGCCGATCTCATGGAGGCCGGCGACGACCTCGACCCGCGCGCCGACCTCAAGCCGGGCTCCACGGCGCTCCCCGCCGTCGACCGCAGCCGCAAGGGCGACCCCTCCATCGGGCTGCGGCCGACCTTCGACGCGCGCCTCCGGCGTCCGGGCTCGCTGGCCGCCGCGCGCGCGTCCGGGCTTCTCTTCGCCGACGGCTTTGCCGCGGAGCCGGACGGGTTCCGCGCGGCCGAAGGTCCCGTCCCCGGCCCCGAGGCCGTGTCGCGCTTCGACCCCGTCCCGGAGGGCACGGCGCTCGCGGCCCGGTCGGCGGCCGCCTCCGCCTCGCCCGGGACCGGCGACGGGGCCACGCCGGGGGCGGGGCGCGCCGCGGCCCTCCGGTCGGCGACGCCGGTCGCGGGCGACCAGATGCCCGTGGAGGCGGGGGTGCTGCCGAAGTTCTCGCGGGAAGCGGGGGGCAAACTGGTCGCGGGCGACGCCACCGTGGTGGGGGTGGAGCCCGCCCACCCCGACTACACGGCCCTGATCGATGCCACCCAGGCCGCCAGCGAAGAGAAATGCCTGGCGGAGGCCATCTACTTCGAGGCGCGCAGCGAGCCCGAGGAAGGGCAGGCGGCCGTGGCCCAGGTCATCCTCAACCGCGTGGGCAGCGGCCGCTACCCCGGGTCCGTGTGCGGCGTGGTGTTCCAGAACCAGCAGCACCGCAACGCCTGCCAGTTCTCCTTCGCCTGCGAGGGCAGGGCGCTGCGCGTCACCGAACCCGGGGCCTGGGCCAAGGCGGTCCGCGTCGCCCGCGAGGTCATGGGAGGGACCTCCTACGTGTCGGACGTCGCGGGCGCCACGCACTACCACACCGACCAGGTCCGGCCCCTGTGGGCCTCCAGGTTGGAACGAATGGACGCCATCGGCCGGCACGTCTTCTACAAGCTCAAGGAGGGACAGAGCTGAGGCGTGCCGCAACGGGCCGGGGTTGGGGCTTGATGTCCGTCGGCAAGCCCTTGATAATGCAAGAATGACACAGGGAACGAGAAAGCGGCGCGGGGACGTGCGGATCTGCGGGCCTGTCGCATTTCGGCCGCAGTGGGTCCGGAGCGTCCGCGCCCGCCCCCGGCCGCCCGGGGTACCGGCGGACGGTCCGGCCGTCCGCCCCGTTTGAGGAAGAGTTCATGCCCGCCATCACGCTGGTCGACGACGACCGCAACATCCTGACCTCGGTCTCCCTGTCGCTGGAGGCCGAAGGCTACCGGGTGCAGACCTACACGGACGGCGCGGCGGCGCTCGACGGGTTGAAGGCGAGCCCGCCCGACCTCGCGATCTTCGACATCAAGATGCCGCGCATGGACGGGATGGAGCTGCTGCGCCGCCTCCGGCAGAAGTCCGACCTCCCCGTGATCTTCCTGACCTCCAAGGACGACGAGATCGACGAGCTGTTCGGCCTCAAGATGGGGGCCGACGACTTCATCCGCAAACCCTTCTCCCAGCGCCTGCTGGTGGAGCGCGTCAAGGCCATCCTGCGCCGCGCCAACCCCAAGGAGGCCGCGGCGCAGAAGGAGTCGGAGGCCAAGCTGCTGGAGCGCGGCGCCCTCAAGATGGACCCCGAGCGCCACACCTGCACCTGGAACAACGACCCCGTCACGCTGACGGTCACCGAGTTCCTGATCCTCCAGGCGCTGGCGACCCGGCCGGGCGTCGTCAAGAGCCGCAACGCCCTGATGGACGCCGCCTACGACGACCAGGTCTACGTCGACGACCGCACCATCGACAGCCACATCAAGCGGCTGCGCAAGAAGTTCAAGATGGTGGACGACAGCTTTGAGATGATCGAGACGCTCTACGGCGTGGGCTACCGCTTCAAGGAGGCGTGAGGGCGGTGCGGCTGACCGCGGGCCTGCTCGGCGCCGCGGGCCCGGGCGCCGCGCGGGAGCGGCGGCCGGGCCGGGTCCGGCGCGGCTTGGCGGTGCGGGCGCGGCGCCTGTCGCGCAGCGTCGCGCGGCGGCTGTCCTCGTCGCTGACCCGGCGCATCGTGGTGTTGAACCTGAGCGGCCTCGCGGCCCTGCTGGTCCTGTTCCTGTTCCTCAACAAGTTCCGCGAGGGGCTGATCGACGCCCGCGTGCAGAGCCTGGAAACGCAGGGGCAGGTGATCGCGGCCGCGGTCGCGGCCTCGGCGGCGGGCGGCGCGGACGCGGCCACGATGGACCCCGAGACGCTGCTCCAGCAGGCGGCCCCGGGCGGGGCGGGGGGCGGGGGAACGGACGAGGACGCCTCCTCGCTCCAGTTCTCCATCAACCCCGAGCGCGTAGGGCCCGTGCTGCGCAACCTCGTGTCGCCCACCCGGACCCGGGCGCGCATCTACGACACCGACGGCGAGCTGCTGCTCGACTCGCGCGCGCTGTCGCTGCACGGCACCGCGCTGCGCCCCGACGCCCCCCCGCCGCTCGACGCCGCCGAGGCCACGGCGGCGGAGCGGTTCTGGAACGGGTTGCGGCGGGTCTGGGGCGCGAACCTCCCCGTGCTGGACGATTCCAACCCCACCCGCGCCTCGGCCTTCCCCGAGGTGGGGAGCGCGCTCCGGGGCGACACGCAGTCGGTGGTGCGCGTGAACCGCCGCGGGCAGACCATCGTCTCGGTCGCGGTGCCCATCAAGCACTACCGGGCGATCCGCGGCGCCCTGTTCCTGTCCACCCAGGGCGGCGACATCGACGCCGTGATCACCTCCGAGCGCCTCGCGATCGTCCGGGTGTTCCTGCTGGCCGCGACCGTCATGCTGATCCTGTCGGTGCTGCTCGCCAACACCATCGCGGGCCCGATGCGCCGGCTCGCCGACGCGGCCGACCGGGTGCGGCGCGGCACCAACTCGCGCGAGGAGATCCCCGACTTCACCCGCCGCTCGGACGAGATCGGCCATCTGTCCGGCGCGCTGCGCGACATGACCCGCGCGCTCTACGTCCGCATGGAGGCGACCGAGCGCTTCGCGGCCGACGTGGCCCACGAGCTCAAGAACCCGCTCACCTCGCTGCGCAGCGCGGTGGAAACGCTGGGCCGCGTGACGGCCGAAGGGTCGCGCGAGCGCCTGATCGCCATCATCCACCACGACGTGCGCAGGCTCGACCGGCTGATCAGCGACATTTCCGACGCCTCGCGCCTGGACGCCGAGCTCGCGCGCGGCTCCACCGCCACCGTGGACCTCGAAGCCCTGCTGTCGGCCGTGGCCTCCATCGCCAACGGCGTGGGGCGGGAGGACGCCGTGGCCGTGCGGGTCACGGTGGACCGGAGCAGGGCCGGGCACGGCGACGCGGGGCCTTTCACGGTGGAGGGTTACGACTCCCGCCTGGGCCAGGTCGTCAACAACCTGATCGACAACGCCTGCTCCTTCTCGCCCCCGGGTGGCACGGTGCGGGTCGGCCTCCGCCACACCACCCGCGGCGAGGACGGTGGGCTGGACGTCGAGGTCACGGTGGACGACGACGGGCCCGGCATCCCGGCCCACGCCGTCGAGCGCATCTTCGAGCGCTTCTACACCGACCGGCCCGAGCAGGGCTTCGGCCAGAACTCCGGGCTCGGCCTGAGCATCTCGCGGCAGATCATCGAGGCGCACGGCGGCCGCATCTGGGCCTCGAACCGGCCGGGGCCGCCCGACCCCGCCGGCGCGCCCACCGTCGCGGGCGCCCGGTTCACCGTCCGGCTCCCCGCCGCGACCGCCCCTTGACGGCCCGCGGCCCCGCGGGGGTCTTCGTTCACGCGACCGCCCTGGTGGTGGGCGAGGCGGGCCTGCTCCTCCGCGGCCCGTCGAACAGCGGCAAGACGAGCCTGGCGTTGGCGCTCATCGCCGGAGGGGCGCGGGACGGGCGTTTCGCGCGGCTCGTCGGCGACGACCGGGTGGAACTGGCCGTGGCGAACGGCCGCCTGCTGGCGCGCCCGCATCCCGCCGTCGCGGGCCGGGTGGAGGTTCGGGGCCTGGGCCTGCTCGGCGCGGACTGGGAGCCCGCCTGCGTGGTCCGCCTCGTGGTGGACCTCGCGGTCGAGCGGGCGGGGCTCGCGCCGCGCTGCCCCGACCACCCCCCCACCGTGGCGCTGCTCGGCCTGACGCTGCCCGCGCTCACCCTGCCCGCCGCCGACGGCGCGGCCAGCAACGCGGGCCGCATCTTCACCATCATGGATGCGTTGCGGCAAAAGCAGGGTGGAACCGGTCCAATCTGCTTGCCAACTTGGCTGCAATGCACAAGATAGCGGCCCTTGACGGTCGGGGGTCGCGGGCGCGCGGGCCGGCTCCCGGCCGAGCCACGAACGGGTATTCTTGATGATCGGCATGGTCCTCGTGACCCACGGCCACCTCGCGACCGAGTTCCGTGCCGCCCTCGAACACGTCGTCGGACCCCAGCGCTCCGTCGAGACCGTCACGATCGGTCCGGACGACGACATGGAAGCGCGCCGTCAGGAGATCGTCGACGCGGTGGCCCGCGTGGACGGGGGGCGCGGCGTGGTGCTGCTCACCGACATGTTCGGGGGCACGCCCTCCAACCTGGCGATCTCGGTGATGGCGGGCAGCGGCGTCGAGGTCGTGGCGGGCATCAACCTGCCCATGCTGATCAAGCTCGCCTCCGTCCGGGAAACCTCCACGCTCGATCAGGCCGTGATCCAGGCCCAGGACGCGGGCCGCAAGTACATCAACATCGCGAGCCGCGTGCTGAGCGGCAAATGACGGACGCCGTGACCCGCGACCTCGTCATCGTCAACCGCAAGGGCCTGCACGCGCGCGCGACCGCCAAGTTCGTCCACTGCGTGGAAGGCTTCGACGCCGAGGTCCGCGTGACGCGCAACGGCGAGACCGTGGGAGGGTTGTCCATCATGGGGATCTTGACCTTGGGTGCGGGCCAAGGCTCGACCGTGACGGTGAGCGCCACCGGGCCCGACGCGGCTCGCGCCGTGGACGCCCTCGCGGCGCTGATCGCGGCCCGCTTCGGAGAGGACGATTGAGCCCGTGCTGGACGATCTGAAGGCCCGGAACCGCGCCTGGGCGGCGCGCAAGGTGGCGGCCGACGCGGGCTTCTTCACCCGGCTCGTGGGCCAGCAGGCCCCCGAATACCTGTGGATCGGCTGTTCGGACAGCCGCGTGCCCGCCAACGACATCATCGACCTCGACCCCGGCGAGGTGTTCGTCCACCGCAACGTGGCGAACCTCGCCCCCCCGCAGGACGCCAACTACCTGTCGGTGCTGCAGTTCGCCGTGGACGTCCTCAAGGTCAAGCACGTGCTGGTGGTGGGCCACTACGGCTGCGGCGGCATCCGCGCCGCGGTGGACGGGGCGCGGCGCGGTCTGGTGGACCACTGGCTGCACCCGATCCGCGAGGTCTACGCCGCCAACCGGCCCGAGCTCGACGCGATCGGCGACGAGACCGCGCGGCTGAACCGCCTGTGCGAGCTGAACGTCGTGCGCCAGGTCAGGAACGTGGCGTCCGACGTCTTCGTGCAGGACGCCTGGGCGCGCGGGCAGCCGTTGAGCGTCCACGGCTGGGTTTACTCGCTGGCCAACGGCCTGGTGACGGATCTGGAGGTGACCGTGTCAAACCCCGGGGAGGCCGAGCGGCTCGGGTGACGTCTAGCCCGCCGCCAAGCAGCCTTCCGTCTCGCCTTCCCGCACGTCGACGCTGACCGTCATGGCGGCAAAATCCTCGGCGTCGCCGAAGTAGGTGCCCGACAGGGGGATCGCCTGGCGCGGGTCTCGCGCGACCGCCACGCGGATCAGGTCGCGGTTGCCCACGATGCCGTTGGTGGGGTCGAACTCCACCCAGCCCGCGCCGGGCAGGTAGACCTGGCACCAGGCGTGCGTGCTGCCCCCGCCCAGGTGCGGGCCCCCGCCCGCGCCGGGGCTGTGCAGGTAGCCCGACACGAAGCGCGCCGCGAAGCCCAGCGCCCGCACGGCCTCGATCATCAGCACCGCGAAGTCGCGGCACGTCCCCCGGCCGGAGCCGAGGGTGAAGAGGGGGTCCTGCGTGCCCTGTTCGCTCCGCCGCACGTAGGTGAAGCTTTCCTTGATCGCGTAGGTGAGCGTCATCAGCAGCGCGGCCGTGTCCGTGTCGCGGCCCTGGGTCAGGAAGCGGCGCACCCAGGCGTCCAGCACGTGGTCCGGGTCGAGGTACTGGCGCTCGATCAGCCGGGCGAGGTCGGGCAGTTCCTCGGCCCCGTAGGCGAAGGGGTAGTGGCGCGCGTGATCCTCGATGGAGAAGTCGGGCGCGTTGGAGGGCGTGTGGTCCAGCGCGATGGCGGCCTCGAAGCGCAGCCGGGCCGCCGGCCTGCCGAAGCTCGCCACCGCGACGCAGTTGCCGAACACGTCGTGGTGCCAGCGCAGGCGCCGCGGCTCGGGCTCGATGACGAGGTCGGCCCTGAGCAGGCGCTGGTCGTAGCTGTCGCGCGGGCGCACCATGATCCTGTGATCCCCGAAGCGGACGGGCTTCAGGTAGTCGTAGGTCGTGACGTGCCGCACCGAGAGGACGGTCATGCGTGAAGGTCCGCTTGCTCCTTGAGGGTCGAAGCCCGCCAAGGCTACGCGGTTTCAGCCGCGTCCGTAAACGGAGTCTCGCGGCATGGTTGCCGCAGCGCACCACGCGCGTGCGCTCCTCCGACGCTCTTCGGCTTACCGCCCCACCTGCGGGCTGCGCCGCGCCTCCTCGCCCGCCTCCAGCGCCGTGACGGGGCCGGGCGCGGTGGGCGGGGCGGCGTCCGCGCCGTCCGCCACCTCGTCGGTGATCACCGTGAACCGGCTGAGCTGGGCCGAGCCGAACGCCGTGGAGATGGCCACGTCCGTGGCGTCGCGCCCGCGCGCCATCACCACGCGCCCGATCCGCGGCTTGTTGTGGCGGGCGTCGAACGTGTACCAGCGCCCGTCGAGGAAAACCTCGAACCAGGCGGAGAAGTCCATCGGGTCGGGCACGGCCGGCACGCCGATGTCGCCCAGGTAGCCCGTGCAGTAGCGCGCCGGGATGTTCATGCAGCGGCACAGCGTCACCGCGAGGTGGGCGAAGTCGCGGCATACGCCCACCTGCTCCGCGTGGCCCTCGCTGGCCGTGCGGGTCGCGCGCGCGTGCCGGTAGCCGAAGGTGATCCGCCGGTGCGCGTACTCCACGATCGCCTGCACCCGCGCCCAGCCGCGCGGCCCGCTGCCGAACTGCGACCAGGCGAGGTCGCTCAGGGCTTCCGTGTCGCAGTAGCGGCTGGGAAGCAGGTAGGCGAGCGTGTCGTCGGGCAGGTCCTCGACCGGCACCTCGCGGGCGTGCGGCGCCTGGACGTCCGGCTCGCCGCTGTCCTCGATCACGAAGTCCGCCCGCAGGCTCGTGGTGCCGGGCGGGGCCACGAGGCGCGTCACCCGGTTGCCGAACAGGTCGGTGTAGCTCCTGACCGGCACGTCGGGGTCGACGGTGAGGTGCTGCGGCGTGACGAGGTCGACCTCGCGCGCGGGGTCGATGCTGAGCAGGAAGATCATGGGCGTGGGAAACGCGCAGGTGTAGGCGATGTCGTAGCCGCAGCGGATCTTCATGCCGTGAACCCCCGAGGTTGCGTCGCCCGGCAGGATTGGGACCGATCGCCGCACAACTGTCATGGGTGAATGTCGGGCGGGCAATCTCCGTTCCTGCACAATTTTTAGACAAATTTGCGGGGCGTGCTGCCCAGCGCCGCGCCGAGCCGGTCGCGCAGGTTGGCGCCCCGCGCGGCCCAGCGCTCGCGGTCGGCGACCTCGGAGGCCCGCCCGCCCGCGAGCGCGCCCGATCCGACCTGGAAGCCGAGATAGGCGTCGTGGCAGAAGCGCAGCAGCACGGGCGGGAAGGCGCGGCCGGTCGCCTGCGCCACCGCGCGGGCGAGGCGCGCCTGCTCCTCGGGATCGAGGTCGAACTCCACCGCGGCTCCCGCGAGGTCCCAGGCGATGTCCTGGCAGCCGATCAGGTCGTGGCCCGCGTGGTGGTCGACCGCGTCCGTCTTAAGCAGATGCCCCGAGGGCTCCACCAGCCACTCCCACGCTTGCAGGCGGTTGTCGGTGCGCACCGGCCGGACGAGCGGCACCAGGGCCGCGACGTGCGGGCGCCATCGCGCCTCGGCCTCGCGCCCCGCCGCCTCGCCGAGCGCTTCCCCCGCGTTGACGGCCAGCATGGTCGCCAGCGCCCCGACGGGGGCGCCGCTGCACCCGTCCGGAGGCAGCGCCGCGCGGGCCGCGAGGTAGCGGGCGAGGTGGTCGAGGACCGCGCGCCGATCCACGCCGGCGACGGCGAGCGGGCGGAGGTCGCCCCGCCAGGGTTCCACGGAGAACCCGTGCCGCACGCCCGCGAGCGGCAGCACGAAGCCCGCCGCGGCCAGCCGACCGTGCAGCCGCGCCCGGTCGGCCGCGCCCGGCCCCAGGCC
>CAXTDZ010000163.1:0-9021 GCA_964243035.1 uncultured Lichenihabitans sp. | reverse complement strand
GGCCCGCGCCTGCTGGCCGCCACCGTGGCGGCCGCCGGCCTCGCGGGGCTGTTGGGGCCGCTCCTGCTCGGGTTGCGGCGGCGGGGGCTGCGGGACCAGGCGGGGCGCCTCGCGCTGCTGCCCGCCTACCTCGCGCTCGCCAGCCTCGCGACCTGGCAGGCCCTGGTCGAGCTGACGCTGCGACCCTATAGCTGGTCGAAGACCGAGCACGGCACCGCCAAGCACCGCCGCACGCCGATCTGAGGTTGCCCATGCCCGACACGCACGCGGACGTGCAGCTCGAATTCGACCTGGTGAGCTTCGCGGCCGGGGGCGAGCGCACGCGGTTGTTCTCGCTCGACACGGTGGGCGGCACGATCTGGGCCACGGGGAGCGAGATCGCCGACCTGTTCCGGGCGCCGGCCTCGCTGGTCGCCAAGCACGTCGCGGCCGTCTACGCGGCGGGCGAGCTGGAGGCGGGCGAGACCCGGCGCGCCCTGCCCGGGCTGGCGGCCGACGGCACGCGCTCGGGCCCGCCCGCCGAGCACTACAACCTCGACGTGATCCTGTCGGTCGGCTACCGGATCAGCTCCGCCAAGGCCACGGCGTTCCGGCGCTGGGCCGACCGGGTGCTGCGCGCCCTGCTGGTGGACGGCTTCGTGATCGACGCGGCGCGGTTGGGGCGCGATGCGTCCGCGCGCGAGGGCCTCGCGAGCCGGCTGCGCGCGATCCGGGCGGAGGAGTCGAGCGTCTACGAGAGCGTCCGCGCCTTCTTCGCCGCGGGCGCGGCCGACCACGAGGCGGACAGCGAGGCGGCCCGCGCCTTCGCCAGGCTGCTCGACGACAAGATCCTGTTCGCGGTCACGGGCAAGGCGCCCCCCGCCCTGCTCATGGAGCGCGCCGACCACGCGGCGCCCGCCATGGGCCTGCGGCAGTTCGGGGGCGCGCTGCCCAGCATGGATGAGGCCCGCGTCGCACAGAACTACCTCGACGCGCACGAGATCTTCCTCGCCCACGTCCTGTGCGAGCAGTTCCTGCTGCTCGTGCAGCAGAACGCCGCGCGCGGGCGGCGCATGACCATGGCGAGCCTCACGGACGCGCTGGACGGGCTGCTGCGCGCCGACGACTACCCGGTGCTGCCCAGCCACAAGCAGTTCCACGCCGCCCGCGCGGTCCGCCACGCGCAGGCGGAATACGCGCGGTTCGTCATGGGCCGGGGAGCCGCGCGGGGGTCGGTGCCACCGTCGCGCCTCGAACGGGAGAAGGGCGCCGGCCGGCCGTAGCGGGACAGTTGACCCTGGGTGAAGCCCCAGGCCGCTCGGGACGGCGGACCCGGGGGCGGCCCGCCGCCCTGGAACCCGCCCGCGCCCTCCGGTGACCGGCCTGGGGGGTCTTCTCCGAAGGGCGGTCAGGACCTGCGCGCGGGAGGTGCCCGCCGGGCGCGCGACCCGGACCGGGCTTCGCGCCGACGCCGGAAGCGCGTAAGGGTCGGCCCGCGGACTGTCCCGGAGTGCCCGTCATGCGGCCGACCATCAGGTGCGCGGTAGCGGACGACGAAGCGCGCGTCGTGGCGCTGTGGCGCGCCTGCGGGCTGGTCGCGAGCTACAACGACCCCGCCGCCGACTTCCGCTTCGCCTCCGGCCGAGCCTGTTCCGACGTGCTGGTCGGCGAGGACGAGGCGGGCCGGCTGACCGGCGCCGTCATGGTGGGGCACGACGGCCACCGGGGCTGGCTGTACTACGTGGCGGCCGCGCCCGACGCGCGGGGGAACGGGGTGGGGCGCCGGATGGTCGAGGCCGCGGAAGCGTGGCTGCGGGAGCGGGGCGTGGTCAAGGCCCAGCTCCTGGTGCGGGAAACGAACACGAGGGTCGTGTCCTTCTACGAGCGCCTGGGCTTCGAGGTCGCGCCGCGGACCGTGATGGCCAAGTGGCTGGGCTGAGCGACCCCGCTCACCGCAGCCGCGACAGGAGCCGGAGCAGGGTGTCGCGCTCGCCCGCGTCGAGCGGTGCCAGGGTGGCCTCCGTGACGGCCAGCGCCCGGGGGGTCAGGCGGGCCACCAGGGCGCGGCCCTCGGGGCTGAGGTCGACGAGCAGGCGGCGCCCGTCGGCCGGGTCCGCCCGGGTCGCGACGAGGCCGCGCTGCGACAGCCGGTCCACCACGCCCTTGATCGTGGCCGCGTCCATGCCGGTCAGGCGGCCGAGCCGGTTCTGGCCGAGCGGGCCCCGCTCGCCGAGCCTGGCCAGCGCGGCCCACTGCGTGGGGGTCACCTCGCCCGCGACGCCCTCGGCGAAGATCACCGCGTGGCGCTGGGCCGCGAGCCGCAGCACGAAGCCCGCCTGCGCGTCGAGCACGTAGGCGCGGTCGCGGTCCGGCCGGTCGGGCACGGCGGCCCGGCTCAGCGCAGCCCGTCCTCGCCCTTGATCTCGTCGGCGCGCAGCCCGCCCACGCGGGGCAGCGGACGGCCGCCGTCGGTCAGCGCCAGGGCCACCACGATCTCGTTCGCCCGCGGCGCGTCGCCGATGCGAACCTCCATGCCGTCGAAATGGCTGCGCACGAAGGCCGCGTCCTTGTGGCCGAGGGGCACGTCGAGCGGGGTGCCGGGGCCGCCGCGCTTCTTGTTGGAGGGGATCAGGGCCGCGCCCCTGCCGAGCGCCCGGCGGACGGGGGCGCCCATCTTGGGATGGAGCAGGGCCGCGGCGTGCTCCAGCTCGCCGTTCTCGCCCACCAGCGCGGCCTTGCCGTAGCTCTGCACCGCCTCGCCCGGGATGCCGAGAACCGCGAGCGCCCTCCCGGCCAGCAGCGCGCCCAGCTCCTCGCCCGCGTCGATCAGCTCCGCCAGGTCTTCGGCATAGGTGCCGGCGTGCGGGTTGGCGATCACGGCCAGGGCCGCGGCGCGGCGCACCGGCGGGTCGACCGGGCGCCCCATCTCCTCGCGGACCTCGTCCAGAACCGTGACGATCTTGCGGATGCGCGCGCTCATCGGAGCCCGTCCTTTCCCTCGACGGCGTCGGCCGCGAGCCCGCCCACCCGGGCGTGGACCCGGGGCCCCGTGGTCATCACCAGGGCGAAGGCGAGCTCGTCGGCGCGCGGCGCGTCGGCGAGGCCCACCTCCACCGCGTCGAAGTGGCTGCGCACGTAGGACGCGTCCTTGTGGGTCACGGGCACGTCGAGCCGCGTGCCGGGGCCGCCCACCTTCTTGGTGGAGGGCACGATGGCCTTGGCGCCGCCCAGCACCTCGCGCATCGCGTAGCCGCCCGGCGCGTGCCACAGCGCCCCGTGCTCCAGCTCGCCCGCCTCCCCCACCACGGCCCCCTTGCCGTAGCCCTGCACGGCACCCGGGCCGCCCAGGGCCGCGGCGAGGTCGCGCGCCATGGCGAGGCCAAGCGGCCTGAGGTCGTCCATGAAGCCCGCGATGTCCGCGACGTAGCGGCCCGCGAAGGGGTTGCGGATCACGGCCAGGATCGCGCCGCGGCGGAGCGGGCTCGCCACCGGCGGCCCGCCCTCGTGGAAGATCTCCTCCACGCTCAGCAGGCGCTTGCGAAGAACGACGTCGGGCATGGCAGCGGTCCGGACTGGGGCGCCTCGGCACCCTGGAGGAGAGCGAGGGCCCCAGCGGTTTCCGTGACGCCGCGGAGGTGCAGGACGGCCCCGAGAATCAGCCCGCGCGCGAGCAGGGCGTGGGCGCGGGCGAGGCCGCGGCGGAGCGCAAGCGCGACCTCGGCGTCCGTCAGCGGGCCCACGTCGCGGGTGACGAGCCGGTGGCCCAGGTCGCTGTCGGCCTGGACGGCCCGGGCCGGGACCCGCAGCACGGCGGGATGAGTCCCGAGGTCGACCGCGTTGGCGATGGCGGTGGCGGCGGCGTCCGCCTCCGCGCCCGTGCGGGCCAGGATCGTGACGGCGTCCGCGATGCCGAGGGAGAAGCTGCGCCCGCGCCAGCCGCTGGTCGCGACCCCGCGCGCCACGTCCCCCGCCCCGATGCGGAGCCGGCCCAGCAGGCTCGGCCGGTCGGGCCGGTCCACCAGGCCGAGCATCAGGGCCTCGCCGGGCGCGAGGTGGAGCGCCACGTCGCCGCCGTTGTTGACGAAGGCGCGGGCGAGCGGCGCCGCCCCCGTCATGGTGCCCAGAATCTCGTCCGCGACCGCGCCCGCCACCGCGGCCATGGGCGTGATGAAGCCCGCCTCCGCGAGAGGCGCCACCGCCGCCGCCATCCGCCGCGCGACCGCCCCGTCCAGGTTCGCGGTGCCCGCGGGGCTGCGCAGGGCGGCGAGCTCGCCGCACAGCTCGCCCAGCACGGTGGAGAACCGCGCCGCCGCGGCCCGGTAGGCGCGGCGGACCGCGTCGGCCGGCCCGAAGGCGCCCAGGATCAGGTCGATGGGGCCGTGCTGGAGGTGCAGCCGCCCGTCCGGCAGCAGCCCGGGCGGTGGGGCTCCGGGCGGTGGGGCTCCGGGCGGGCGCGGGATGAGATCCGGCGGGGAGCCCGAGCCTTGGCTGAGGCCGGCCGGTTCTGCCCTTCGCCCCGCCCGCGGGGAGAAGGTGGCCGAAGGCCGGATGAGGGGCCTCTCGGCTCGGCCAGGCCCCTCATCCGCCCTGTCGGGCACCTTCTCCCCGCAAGCGGGGCGAAGGACATTGCTCGGCATCGGTCGAATTGACCCGGGATTGGAGCCTGGGACGACGAGGGCGCTCACGGCCGCGCGGGGCCCGGGGCGCGCGGCCACGGGTTGCCGGACGCGGGCCGCACCCGGCGCCGGTTGTCGCCGGGCCCCCGAAAGTCGGACAGGGGGCGGACGTGGTCCACGTGGCCGCCCAGCGCCGCGTAGTCGTCGCGCCGCAGCGTGAACTCGATCGGCGCCACCAGGGCGGGGGTGGGGACCGCGCCGAAGCCGCCGGGGGGCACCCGCGACACGTCCACCATGAAGGTGATGCCGCCGCCCGGCCACACGTAGGTGGGCGCCCCCCCGCAGGTCACGGCCGTCAGCGAGCGGGCAACCGAGCGGGTGAGCCGCACGGGGTTCTGGGTCACCCCCGCCCGCAGCGAGCCGCCCGCCCCGGCCATGAACAGCACGGTGCAGAGCGCGGGCTCGCAGTTCTCCTTGACCAGCGCCACGGTGGCCGCGAGCGGGGCCGGCATGGCGGCCTCCACCGGGCGGATCGCCTCGTCCAGCACGTAGAAGCCCGCGTGCTCGCCCGTGGTGGACACCATCAGCAGCGTCTGGCCCGGCCGCGCGGTCCCGGGGTCGAACGCGCCCAGGATCGCGAGCGGGTCGGTGATGTTCGTGCCGCCCCAGCCGGTGCCGGGCTCGGCCACCCGAAAATAGCGGCCCGGCGTCGAGCGGCGGCCCTTGATCTTGAGGCCCGTGTCGGGCAACCCCAGAAGCTTGCCGGCCTGGTGCTCGGACAGCACGCCCGTGATGTGGTCGTCCACCACCACGACGTCGTCCACGAGCCCCTGCCACTGCCGCGCGAACATGCCGATGGTGGCCGAGCCGCAGCCGACCCGCATCCGCTCCTCGGCCGTGCCGTTGACCACGGGCGGCCGGCCGGCCTGCACCACCACGGTGGCGCCGCCCTCCACCGCGGCCTCGACCGCCTCGCCGTTGCACAGCCTGAGCAGCGCGTCGCAGGTGACCCGGCCCTCCGCCTTGGAGCCGCCGGTCAGGTGGTGGACGCCGCCCAGCGACAGCATCTGCGAGCCGTACTCGCCCGTGGTGACGTGGCCCACCGCCTCGCCCGCCACCCGCACGCGCGCCCGCTCGTCGCCCAGGTGCCGGTCGGTGTCGATCTTCACCTTGACGCCGCAGTAGGAGAAGATGCCCTCCGTCACCACCGTGACGGTGTCGACCCCCTGTACCTCGGAGGCCACGATGAAGGGCGCGGGCTTGTAGTCCGGATAGGTGGTGCCGGCCCCGATCGCGGTCACGAAGCTGTCGGGCTCGCGCAGCAGGTTGCCGTCCCAGTTCAGCGTGCCGGCGCCGAAGGCGACCACGTCGCGGCCGTCGGCGAGCGCGCGGTCCAGCACCACGTGCGGGTCGAGCCGCACCAGCGCGCCGCCGTGGTTGGCGTAGCGGTCGCAGGCCCCGTTGCGGCCGGGGCGGATGCGGCAGAGCACCGGGCAGGCGTCGCAGCGGATCGTGTCGTCGGCGCCCGCGTCCCCCTGCTGCGTCATCGTGGCCCGGCACCCGCGGATCGTTTGTGTGCGAACGAGTTTCGCCGCGGCACCCGCGGCCTGTCAAGCGCTTGACCGGCCGCGGCCGGGACGCCACTCTCGTTTGCATACCAACGATCACCCGGCGGGCATGATCCACCTCACCGTGAACGGCACCGCCCACGCCTTCGACCTGCCGCCCGGGGTGCCGCTGCTCAACGTTCTGCGCAACGACCTCGGCCTGAACGGCCCCAAATACGGCTGCGGGTTGGGCGAGTGCGGGGCGTGCACGGTGATCCTGGACGGGATGGCGGCCCGCGCCTGCGCGGTGCCGCTGCGGGTGGCGGCGGGGCGCGCCGTGGTCACGCTGGAGGGCCTCGGCACGATCGAGCGCCCGCATCCCGTGCAGCAGGCCTTCATCGACGAGCAGGCCGCCCAGTGCGGCTACTGCCTGAACGGCATGATCATGACCGTCAAGGCCCTGCTCGACCGGGACCCCGACCCGGACGACGCCCGCATCCGCCGGGAGCTCGCCGCCAACCTGTGCCGCTGCGGCACCCACGTGGAGATCCTGCGCGCGGCCCACCGCGCCAAGGCGCTGGTGAAGGCCGCGGCCGGGCCGCGCCCCCCGTGAGCGCGCCGCTCGCCCGCGAGGCGCTGGCCAGGACCGGCGTGCTGCTGGTGCTGCGCGGGCCGCACGGCCCCGGGCCGGGCCCCGAACGGAGCGCGGAGGTCTTTCTCGCCCTGGACCGGACGGGGGCCGTGACGGGCTACAACGGCCACGTGGACCTCGGCACCGGCATCGGCACCGCGCTGGCCCAGATCGTGGCCGAGGAGCTTGACGTCGCGGTGGACCGCGTCGGCATCGTGCTGGGCGACACGGATGGGGCGCCCAACCAGGGCCCCACCATCGCGTCCGAAACCATCCAGGTCACGGCGGTGCCGCTGCGGCAGGCCGCGGCCCAGGCGCGCCGCCACCTGCTCGGGCTCGCGGCCGCGCGCCTCGGCGCACCCCTGGCCGAGCTGGTCGTGGCCGACGGCACCGTGCGCCGCGGGCCCGGCGGCAACGAGGCCGTGACCTACGGCGAGCTGGTGGGCGACGGCCACACCCGCCTCGCCCTCGACGCCGCCGCACCGTTGAAGCGCCCGGCCGACTACCGCGTGGTGGGCCGGCGCACGCCCCGCGTCGACATCCCCGCCAAGGCCACCGGCGCCTTCACCTTCGTCCACGACGTGCGCGTGCCCGGCATGCTGCACGGCCGCGTGGTGCGGCCCCCCTACGCGGGCCTCGACGCCGGCCCCTTCGTGGGCACCAGCCTGGTCGGCGCCGACCGGGCCTCGGTGGCCGCCGTGCCGGGCCTGGTGGCCGTGGTGACCCTGGGCGACTTCGTGGGCGTGGTGGCGGAGCGCGAGGAGCAGGCCGCCGAGGCCGCGGCGAAGCTCCGGCTCGACTGGAAGCCCTGGCCGGGCCTCCACGGGCTCGACGACCCCGAGGCCGCGCTGCGCGCCAACCCGTCCGAGCCGCGCGTGCTGCGCGACACCGGGGGCGTCGACGCGGCCCTCGCGGGCGCCGCGCAGCGTTTCGCGCGCAGCTACACGTGGCCCTACCAGATGCACGGCTCGATCGGCCCGTCCTGCGCGGTGGCGGACTACGGCGACGGCGCGCTCACCGTATGGTCGGGGACCCAGAACCCCCTCCCCCTCCGCGCCGACCTCGCCACGCTGCTCGACCTGCCCGAGGAACGCGTGGCCGTGATCCGCTACGAGGCCGCGGGCTGCTACGGCCGCAACTGCGCCGACGACGTCACGGCCGACGCGGCGCTGCTGTCGCGCGCCGTGGGCCGTCCCGTGCGGGTGCAGCTCACGCGCGAGCAGGAGCACGCCTGGGAGCCCAAGGGCGCGGCCCAGGTCATGGACGTGGCGGGCGGGCTCGACGCCGGCGGCGCTCCCGTCGCCTACGACTTTTCCACCCGCTACCCGTCCAACGGCGCCCCCACCCTGGCGCTGCTGCTCACGGGCGCGGTGCCGCCGGTGCCGCGCGTGCTCCCCATGGGCGACCGCACCGCGATCCCGCCCTACGGCTACCCGCACGCGCGCGTGGTGGTGCACGACATGGCCCCGCTCGTGCGCGCATCCTGGCTGCGCGGCGTCTCGGCCCTGCCCAACACCTTCGCGCACGAGAGCTTCGTCGACGAGCTCGCCACCGCGGCGGGCGCGGACCCCGTCGCGTTCCGGCTGCGCCACCTGCCCGACGCGCGCGCGGCCGACCTGGTGCGGGCGGTGGCGACCAGGGCGGGCTGGGTGCCGCACGACCGGCCGCAAACGCTTCCCCCCGAGGGCGACCTGTTGCGCGGGCGGGGCTTCGCCTACGCGGTCTACGTCCACGGGCCCTTCCCCGGCACGGCCGCGGCCTGGTCGGCCTGGGTCGCGGACGTGAGCGTGGACCGCCGCACGGGCGAGGTGGCCCTGACCCGGATCGTGGCGGGCCAGGATTCCGGGCTGGTGATCAACCCGGCCGGGGTGGAGCACCAGGTCCACGGCAACGTGATCCAGTCGGTGAGCCGCGTGCTCAAGGAGCAGGTCACCTTCGACCGCGGCGGCGTGACGAGCCGCGAGTGGGGCGGCTACCCCATCCTGACCTTTCCCGAGCTGCCGCCCATCGAGGTCGTGCTGGTGCCACGGCCCGACGAGCCGCCGCTGGGGGTGGGCGAGTCCGCCTCCGTGCCGAGCGCGGCCGCCATCGCCAACGCCATCTTCGACGCCACCGGCGTGCGCTTCCGCGAGCCGCCCTTCACGCCCGAGCGGGTCAGGGCGGCGCTGAACCCGCTGCCCGCGCCGCCCCCCGCGGCCCGGCCCTCCGCCCCGCGGAACCGCGCGGCGTGGCGCGGGTGGCTCGGGCG
>CAXTDZ010000162.1:0-9058 GCA_964243035.1 uncultured Lichenihabitans sp. | reverse complement strand
TCACGCGCCCGGCGTGGCGGTGGTGGCCGATTGGGACGGCTTCGGCCAGGTCCTGACGGCCAGCGGCACGTCGCGCTTCGCGGACGTCCGCGCGCCGGACCGCACGGGCCTAGCCGCCGCCGGACCTTTCCCCGACCGCGCGACTGACGATCGCCCGTTCCCCGATCATCCCGCGCGGCCGCAGAAGCAGCATGACCGCGAGCGCGACGCCGATGACGGTCAGTTGCAGGGCGGCGGCGCGGGCCTGCAGGTCGGCCGGAACCAGGGCGCCGATGGCGGCTCCGGACGCGCTCCACAGGGCCCACACGATCAGCGCGCCGACCACCGCCCCCGTCGTGGTCCCGGCGCCGCCGACGATCAGCATGGTCCAGACCTGGAAGGTCAGGGCCGGCAGGTAGTTGTCCGGCGCGATGAAGCCGGTGGCGTGGGCCTGCACCGCACCGCCGAGCGCCATCAGGGCCCCGCCGAGCGCGAAGGCCTGCAGGCGGTAGCGCGTCGGGCTCTTGCCGAGGGCCGCGACGGCGGTTTCGTCGTCGCGGATGGCGCGCAGCACGCGGCCCCAGGGGCTCGCCGCGAGGCGTTGCAGCGCCGCGAAGATCACAGCCGTCACCGCGACCAGCAGCGTGAACGTCGCGCCCGCGAAAAGCGCCGGCCGATCGGCGAGCGCGCCGAACGGGCGCGGGATGAAGCTGACGCCGAAGGGGCCGCCGGTGATCGCGGTCGCGTTGAGGCAGGCGAGCTGCACCGCCACCGCCACCCCGAACGTCGTGATCGCGAGGTAGTCGGCCCGGAGCCGCAGCGTCAGGGCGCCCACGGCGGCGGCCGCGAGCGCGCCCGCCGCCGCGGCGCCGAGCCAACCCACGGCAATCGGCAGGTCGAGGCCGCCCCAATGCGCGGCGCTCGGCGGCGTCGTGAGGAGCGCCGACGCGTAGGCGCCGATCGCCACGAAGCCCGCGACCCCGACGTTGAACAGGCCCGTCTGACCCCACTGGACGTTGAGCCCGAGCGCGACGATCGCGTAGGTCAGCGCCGTGGTGCCGAAGAAGGCGAGGTAGCCCAGGAGGTCGATCATCGCGCCCGCGTCCCGAACAGGCCCGCGGGGCGCACGAGCAGCACCCCGATCAGGATCGCGAACGCGACCGCGGCGCGCCAGGGCGCGCCGACGAGCGCCACCGCGCCCGCCTCGGACAGGCCGACCACGAGCCCGCCCAGGATGGCGCCCGGCACCGAGCCGATGCCGCCCAGGATCGCGGCCGCGAAGAAGGGCAGCAGCAGGTCGAAGCCCATGAACGGGCGGATCTGCACCAGCAGGCCCACGACCGCGCCCGACAGCCCGGCGAGCGCGCCGCCGAGCAGCCAGGTGAAGCGGATCACCGCCCCGGCGTCGATGCCGCCGACGCGCGCGAGCGCCGGGTTCTCGCTGACGGCCCGCATGGCGCGGCCGGTCCGGGTGCGGGTGAGCAGGAGATGCACCGCCAGGGCGACGGCGGCGGCGGCGGCGAGAACCGCCACTTGGTTCGGCGTGGCCCGCAGCCCGGCACCGAGCGGGCGCGCGATCTGCAGCGCGCGGGTGAAGTAAAGGGGGCGCGACGAGAAGGTCGCTTCGATGACGCTGCGCAGCGCGAGCGACGCCCCGAAGCTCGCCATGACGGCCACGATGGCCTCGCCCTTCGCCCGGAGCGGCCGGAACAGCGCGGCGTCGAGCCCGAGCGCCAGCAGCCCGGTCAGCGCCAGGGCGACCGGCAGCGCGAGCAGGAGCCCGCCCGTGACGGTGAACGGTGGGAGCGGCGACGCGGCGCCGGCCAGGGCGCCGCCGACGAGGCCCGACACCGTCAGGGTGAGATAGGCGCCCGCGGTGACGAACTCGCCGTGGGCGAAGTTGGCGAAGCGCAGAACCGCGTAGGTCAGCGTCACCCCCACGGCACCGAGACCGATGACGGCGCCGGCCACGAGGCCGTCGACCAGAAACTGCAGGCTCATGCGGCGGCTCCGGCCGGCGCGCCGCCGAAGTACAGGCTCGCCAGGTCCGGGTCGGCCGCGAGCGCCGCCGCGCCGCCCTCGTGGCGGTTGCGGCCCTCGGCCAGCACCAGGGCGCGATCGGCGATGCGCAGCGCCGCGCGCACGTTCTGCTCCACCAGCAGGATGGCCGTCCCCTCCGCCCGGATCGCGGCGAGGCGCGCGAACACCTCGCCGACGAGCTTGGGCGACAGGCCGGCCGACGGCTCGTCGAGCAGCAGCAGCCGCGGTTCGGTCATCAGGGCGCGCGCCACGGCGAGCATCTGCCGCTGGCCGCCCGACAGGCGCCCGGCGAGGAGCCGTCGCTGGCGCGCGAGGTCCGGGAAGGTGCCGTACACGGCCTCGACCCGACCGGCGGCCGCGCGCCGGTCGGGGAGCCGGTCGCCCGCGAGCCGCAGGTTGTCGGCGACGCTCATGGCGGCGAAGACGTTGTCGGTCTGCGGCACGAAGGCCATGCCGAGGCCGAGGCGCCGGTGCGCCGGCACCCGCGTGACGTCGGCGCCGGCCAGCCGCACGGTGCCGCCCGCGACCGGCACGAGGCCCGCGAGCGCCTTGACGACCGTGCTCTTGCCGGCGCCGTTCGGGCCGAGCACCGCCAGGATCTCGCCCGCGCGGACCTCGAACGAGGCGCCGCGCACGATCGGCACGCCCGGCTCGTAGCCGGCCACGAGGTCGCCGACCTGGAGCAGCGGGGTGTCCGCCGCGCTCACGCCGCCGGTCCGAGATAGGCTTCGCGGACGGCCGGGTCGGCCGTGACGGCGGAAGGCGCCCCCTCGGCCAGGAGCCGCCCTTCGGCCATCACCACCACGCGCGAGCAGAGCCGGGCCACCATCTCCATGTTGTGCTCGACGAGCAGCAGCGTGACGCCCCCCGCCCGGATCGCCGCGATGCGGTCGATGACGAGGTCGAGCAGCGCGGGATTGACGCCGGCCGCCGGCTCGTCGAGCAGCAGCATGGCCGGCTCGCCCATCATCACCCGCGCGAGTTCCAGGAGCTTGCGCTGGCCGCCCGACAGCACGCGGGCCGGTTCGCGGGCGAGGTGCGCGAGGGACACGAAGTCGAGCAAGGCCATGGCGCGGGCGTGGGTCGCGGCTTCCTGCCGCCGCACCGCGCCGGGTAACAGCCAGTTGGGCCACAGGCGTTCGCCCCGCTGCCCCCGCGCGCCCAGCATGATGTTCTCGACGACGCTCAGGGTGGCGAACGGGCGCGGGATCTGGAAGGTGCGTCCGAGACCCAGGCCGGCGCGACGATGGGCCGGCAGGCCCTCGATCGCGGCGCCCTTGAACAGGATGCGGCCCGCGCTCGGGCGCAGGCTGCCCGCGAGGCAATCGAACATGGTGGTCTTGCCGGCGCCGTTCGGGCCGATGAGGCCGAGGATCTCGCCCGGCCGGACCGAGAACGAGAGGCCGTCCACGGCAGCCACGCCCCCGAAGCGCTTCACGACGGCTTCGGCCCGCAGCAGATCGCCACCCGTCCCCACGCTTCGTCTCCGGCCCCCATCCACTCGGCTTGACCTTCGCGGCCGGCCGAGACCTTATGCGAGGCTCGATCCCACGCAAGGACAATGCCGCCGTGGACTCCGCCGCGGACGATAGTTTTACGCTCTACGACCTGCGGGTCGACGTGATCTGTCCCGAAGGGGCGCCGATCTACTGCGGCGCGAAGCCAGGCGACCACTTCGAGCTCAGCGGCGAGATGCTGACGCTTCCGCCCGGCCAGGGCATCTCCATCTACTCGCTCGCGGCCGTGCTGCCGCTGCTCGCCGCCAAGCAGCGGCCGAGCCATGCGAACGACTGGATGACCAGCGACGCCGAGATCGCCTGCCCGGACCCGAACTGCGGTAGCCGCTTGCGCATCACCCGGCTGGGCCTGCGCCGCTTCAGCCACGCCGCCACCACGGCCGTGCCCCTTCCGCCATGACGTTGGAAACGGCCGATCTTCGCCCCGGCTACAGCGTGACGCGCGTGATCCGGGGCAACTGGCAACTCGCGGGCGGCCACGGCGCCGTGGCGGCGGAGGCCGCGCTCGACGCCCTGCAGGCCGCCTTCGACGCGGGGCTCACCACCTTCGATTGCGCCGACATCTACACGGGCGTGGAGGCCCTGATCGGCGCGTTCCGCCAGCGCCTGCACGCGACGCGCGGCGCCGGGGCCGCGGCGCGGCTCAAGGTGCATACGAAGCTCGTGCCCGACCTCGACCGCCTCCGCGATCTCGACCGGCGCCACCTGGAAGGAATCGTCGACGAGTCGCTGCGGCGGCTCCGCGTCGAGCGGCTCGACCTGGTGCAGTTCCACTGGTGGGATTACGCGGTGCCGGGCGCCGTCGAGGCGATGGGCGCGCTCGCCGACATCGCCCGGGGCGGCAAGGTGCATCTCGTCGGGGCCACCAACTTCGACACGCCGCACACGGCCGCGATCCTCGCGGCCGGGGTGCCGCTCGTGTCGATGCAGACGCAATACTCGCTTCTCGACGCGCGGCCCGAGAACGGGCTCGCGTCGCTCGCGCAGGCCCACGACGTGTCCCTGCTTTGCTACGGCACGGTCGCGGGCGGGTTCCTCGCCGACCGCTGGCTCGGCGCCCCCGAGCCGGACGGCCCGCTCGAGAACCGGTCGCTGACGAAGTACAAGCTCGTCATCGACGAGTTCGGCGGCTGGGACCTGTTCCAGGCGCTGCTGGCCGCCTGCCGCCGCGTGGCCGACCGGCACGGGGTCGACATCGCCACCGTGGCGAGCCGCTCCGTCCTCGACCGGCCCGGCGTCGCGGCGGTGATCGTGGGTGGCCGCGACACCGCCCATGCGGCCGCCAACGCCGCGGTCGGGGCGCTTCGCCTGACCACGGACGACCATGCCGTGATCGCGGCCGTGCTGGCGCGGCGGCGGGGACCGGCCGGCGACACCTACGCGCTGGAGCGCGACCGCGCTGGCCGCCACGGCGCGATCATGAAATACAACCTGAACGCCACCGCACCTTGAGGATCGCCATGCTGAAGCTTCTGTCCGGCGCTGCCGTCGCGGCCCTCCTCGCCGCGGGGCCCGGGGCGGCCCGGGCGGCCGACTGCGCCATCACGGTGGGGGTGGTGATGGAACTGACGGGCCCGGCCGGCGAGTACGGCCAGGCCGGCGCGAAATCGGTCGAGATGGCGTTCCGCGACCTCAACGCGGCCGGCGGCGCCCAGGGGTGCCGGCTCAGGACCGACACCCGCGACAGCCACTCGACCGGCACCGTGGCGGTCGACGCCGCCACCCAGCTCGTGCAGGTGGAGCACGTTCCGGTGCTGATCGGCGGCATCATCTCGTCGGTGACGATCCCCATCCTCACGGCCGTGACGGCGCCCGCCAAGGTGGTGCAGGTGTCGCCCGCCTCCTCGTCGCCCACGCTCACCGAACTCGGCCGGCAGGGGAAGACGAACGGCATCTTCTTCCGCACCATCACGTCCGATGCCCTGCAGGGCGTGGCGGCGGCGCGCTACGCGGTCGACCAGGGCTTCAAGACGATCGCCCTGATCCACGTCAACAACGACTTCGGCGCGAACCTCGCCAAGGAGTTCTCGGCCGCCTACAAGGCGCTCGGCGGCACGATCACGGCGACCGTGCCCTACAACGAGAGGCAGGCGAGCTACGACAGCGAGGCGACGGCCGGGCTCGCGGGCAACCCGGACGGCGTTTACCTGATCTCGACGCCCATCGACGGCGCCACCATCGCGCGGGCCTGGGTGTCGGCGGGCGGCCCGCAGAAGTTCCTGCTCAACGACGGCATGAACTCAAGCGACTTCATCTCAAGCGTCGGTCCCGAATACCTGCGGAACGCCTTCGGCACCTCGTCGGGCACGACGCCGACGCCGTCGACGGCCTACTTCAACGACACCTACAGGGCGTTCTCGGGCCTGGACCCCGCGAACCCCGCGGCCGACCGCTCCTACGATGCCGGGGCCATCGTGGGCCTCGCGATCGCGGCGGCCGCCTCGAAGGAGCCGGGCGCCATCCGCGACGCCATCTTCAAGGTCACGGACCCGGAGGGCGCGCCGATCGGTGCGGGTGAGAACGAGTTCGCCAAGGCGCTCGCGCTCCTCAAGGCAGGCAAGCCGATCCGCTACCAGGGCGTGATCGGCCCGGTGCAGTTCGACAGGTACGGCGACATCACCGGCCCGTTCCGCCTGTGGAGGATCGCGGACGGCAAGGTGACCACCACGGGCGAGGTGAGCGCGGCCGAGGTGAGCGCGTTGAGGGCCAAGCTTGAGGCGCAGCCGTGACGGACGCGCTTCCGCGCGTCACCGTCGCGCCCGGGCTGAGCATCCCCCGCGTCGTCACCGGCCTGTGGCAGGTGGCCGACCAGGAGCGTGACGGGCATGTGCTCGACCCTGAAACCGGCGCGGATGCGCTTCAGGCCTACGCGGCGGCCGGCTTCGACGCCTTCGACATGGCCGACCACTACGGCAGCGCCGAGGTGATCGCCGGCGCGTTGCTCCGTCGCTACCCGGTCGGCGGCCCCCGGCCGCTCGCTTTCACCAAATGGTGCCCCGCGCCGGGCCCGATGACGCCGGATGTCGTGCAAGCCGGGATCGACCGCGCGCGGGCGCGGCTCGGGGTCGAGCGCATCGACCTCCTGCAATTTCACTGGTGGAGCTTCGAGCACCTCGCCTATCTCGACGCGATCGAAGCCCTGGACAGGATGCGGGAAGAGGGCGCCATCGCCCACATCGGCCTCACCAACACCGACACCGCGCACCTCAGCCTCCTGGTGCGGCACGGGATCCCGATCCGCACCAACCAGGTCAGCTTCTCGCTGCTCGACCGCCGAGCCGCGGGCGCGATGAGCGCCTTCTGCCTCGCGCACGGCGTGCGGCTTCTGGCCTATGGGACGCTGGCGGGCGGGCTGCTGTCCGAGCGTTGGCTCGACCGGCCCGCCCCGGATCCTGCCGCGATCGGCGATTGGAGCAAGGCCAAGTACAACCGCTTCATCGGCGCGATCGGCGGCTGGGATGTTTTCCAGGGGATCTTGAAGGCCGCGCACCGCGTCGCCGCACGGCACGGCGTGTCGATCGCCAACGTGGCGACGCGCTGGGTGCTCGACGCTCCGGCCGTCGCGGCCGTCGTCGTCGGAGCGCGTCTCGGCGAAGGCGAGCATCGCTCCGACAATCGCCGCGCCTTCGCCTTCGACCTCGACGCGGAGGATCACGCGACGCTCGACGCCGCGCTGGCGGCGGCGACGCCCGTGCCGGGCGACTGCGGCGACGAATACCGCCGGCCGCCCTTCCTCACCGCCTCGGGCGACCTCAGCCACCACCTTTCAGCCGTGCCGACCTACTTCGAGGCCGCGCCTGTGCCGGGCCGGCCCGGGCGCTCCCGCGTGGATTCGGGCAGCTCGTGGGAGCCGATCGCGGGCTACTCGCGCGCGGTGCGGGTCGGCGATCGCATCCTGGTGAGCGGCACCACGGCCACCCACCGCGAAGGCAAGCCCGTTTGCGTCGGCGACGTCGCCGGGCAGACCACCTTCATTCTCGACAAGATCGGCGCGAGCCTGCGCGCGCTCGGCGGCACCCTGGACGACGTGGTCCGCACGCGCGTCTACCTCAGGAACGTGGGCGACTGGGAAGCGGCCTCGCGCGCACACGGCCGCGTTTTCGATGCCGTGCGCCCGAGCAACACGCTGATCGAAGCCGGCGGGCTCGTGGGCGACTATCTGGTTGAAATCGAGGCGGAAGCCTTTGTTGAGTCCGACCACACAGCTCGCGCCGCCACCGCTGGTCAGTAATCGCCCGCGAAGCGCCACGCATCCGAGCCGATGCGAACCTACAGGGTAAGCCGTCAAGCGACGTGGCGGGAAGCGGAGCCGCCGGTGGTTCTGGCGCGCCGCGCCGGCTCTTGTTCCGGGGGTGCATGACCTCCGTGCCGCCGCTGGCTCCAACTCTTTCAACTGGCTGGGTCAACAACAGCTTGTGAGCGGCCGGGTCAGCGAGACATGAGGTCGATACGCGGGAGCCACCCAATCAAAGGAGCGCATCGAGGCGTATGGGGGCTCCGGCTTTAGGCCGCACACCAACACCAGCGGCATTCAGTCGCCGTTCATGCCCCATAGCGGCGCCGTAGGCACCGGGAGCAAACCCCGGAGCAATGAACCCATGATGAAACCCGTCGCACCGACCGGGGGCCAAGCCACCTCGCCGGGCGTCCTGCACAGCCAACAGGGAACGCCGATCATCGCCTTCGACGAAGTCCCGTTCTACGGCACGCTCCACGGAACCGGCCGCGTCACCTTGGTGGCGCAGGTCCTGACCGAACAGCGGCCAGACGGCTCGATCCCGGCCGACCACGTCATCACCGCCCACCTGACGGGCAGCCTGCACGCCTGGACAGTGCTGCGCGACGCGATCGACAAGATGTTGCTTTCCGCCACACCGGCCGAAGGAGGGACGCAATAGCGCGGCGTCGGACGCGCGCCGGCGAAGGCTCGCCGCGGTGGCGCCTCCTCATGAAAGCGGGGCCGGGCGAGCGGGTTGAAGCAGGTGAGCGTCGCGCTGCCCTGCCGCCACAAGGGAGGGAGAGGAGCCAAGATGGGGCAGGCACAGCGTTATACGCGGCTCGCGGTCGCCATAGTCTGCTCAACCGCCAGGACCGCCTTCGCCGGCGGCGTCGTGCTCACGCGCCCGGCGCGCTCCGGCGTCCCCAGCCCGCTCGGCTACGAGCGTGCCTGGGACCGCGGTTGCCAGGATCGGGGCGCTTCCGTCAGCATCACGGGCCAGCCGAGCCACGGCACCCTCGGCGTCGAGCGGGGGACGAGCATCATCCCCGCCTCAACCCCTCGGTTCGGAAGCACGGGCCGGTGCCGGGGTCGACCGATCACGGGGGAACAGGTCATGTACAGTCCTATCACGAGGGCCGCCACGGCGGCGTAGCTCAGAAGCGCAAATGTGATGCTTTTCGCCTCGCCGCCGGGGAGGTGCGAGAGGTCGGGCCAGTTCAGGTCATCGGCGAAGATCATCCCGAGCACGGCGATGAGCGCGTATCTCCACGCGAGCAGGGCAACTGCGGCGACCACCAAGCTG
>CAXTDZ010000161.1:0-9368 GCA_964243035.1 uncultured Lichenihabitans sp. | reverse complement strand
GGGATCGTGGTGTTGCGGTCGATCAGCCGGGTGAACACGCCGCCCAGCGTCTCGATGCCGAGGGAGAGCGGGGTCACGTCGAGCAGCAGCACGTCCTTGACGTCGCCCTGGAGCACGCCCGCCTGCACGGCCGCGCCGATCGCCACCACCTCGTCGGGGTTGACGCCCTTGTGCGGCTCCTTGCCGAAGAACTGCTTCACGACCTCCTGGACCTTGGGCATGCGCGTCATGCCGCCCACCAGCACCACCTCGTTGATCTCGCCCGCCGACAGGCCCGCGTCCTTGAGGGCCTTGCGGCAGGGCTCCACCGTCTTCTGGATCAGGTCGTCCACCAGCGCCTCGAACTTGGCGCGGGTGAGCTTGAGCGCGAGGTGCTTGGGGCCCGACGCGTCCGCCGTGATGTAGGGGAGGTTGATCTCGGTCTGCGCGGCCGACGACAGCTCGATCTTGGCTTTCTCGGCCGCCTCCTTCAGGCGCTGGAGGGCGAGCTTGTCCTTGCGCAGGTCGACCGTGTTCTCCTTGCGGAACTCGTCGGCCAGGTAGTCCACCAGCCGGTTGTCGAAGTCCTCGCCGCCCAGGAAGGTGTCGCCGTTGGTGGACTTCACCTCGAACACGCCGTCGCCGATCTCCAGCACGGACACGTCGAAGGTGCCCCCGCCCAGGTCGTAGACCGCGATGGTGCCGGAGCTCTTCTTGTCGAGCCCGTAGGCGAGCGCCGCCGCCGTCGGCTCGTTGATGATGCGCAGCACCTCCAGGCCCGCGATCCTGCCCGCGTCCTTGGTGGCCTGGCGCTGGGCGTCGTTGAAGTAGGCGGGCACCGTGATCACGGCCTGGGTCACCGTGGAGCCCAGGTAGGCCTCGGCCGTTTCCTTCATCTTCTGAAGCGTGAAGGCGGAGATCTGGCTCGGCGAGTACTGCTTGCCGTCGGCCGTCACCCAGGCGTCGCCGTTGCCGGCCTTGACGATCTTGTAGGGGACGAGGCCGATGTCCTTCTTGGTCATCGGATCGTCGAAGGTGCGGCCGATCAGCCGCTTGATGGCGAAGAAGGTCCGCTCGGGATTGGTGACGCCCTGGCGCTTGGCGGGCTGGCCGACCAGCCGCTCGCCGTCGTCCGTGAAGGCCACGATGGAGGGGGTGGTGCGCGCGCCCTCGGCGTTCTCGATCACCTTGGGCGTCGAGCCTTCCATGACGGCCACGCAGGAATTGGTGGTGCCGAGGTCGATGCCGATCACTTTTGCCATTGTTCTCAATCCTCTTCTGTTCGCAGGACCGCCGAACCCCGAAGCGATTCGTTTTGACGGGCGGACGACGCGTTCACCATCCCGGCGAGCCCGTGCTGCCCGGTCCCCGACGATGGTCGGAAGATGGGAATGCCGCGCGCGGGCGCAAGCGCGACCGCGCTCCGGTTCCCGCGAAAATTCGCATTTCCCGCGCGGGCCGGCAGCGCCGCCCGGAGCCTCGCCTTGCATCCGGCGGGCCCAGGCAGCATGAGTGCGCCCCGCACTGCAACAACGGGCGGCACCAACCATGGTCAAGGCTGTCATCGGCATCATCGGCGGCTCGGGTGTCTACGACCTGCCCGGGCTGGAGGACCTCCGCGAGGAGCGGGTCGAGACGCCCTGGGGCGAGCCGTCCGACGCCTTGCTTCGCGGTCGCCTGGGCGGCCGCGAGGTAGTGTTCCTGCCCCGGCACGGCCGCGGGCACCGCTTGTCGCCCTCCACGATCAACTACCGCGCCAACATCGACGCCCTGAAGCGCGCGGGGGTGACCGATCTCGTGTCGATCTCGGCCTGCGGGTCCTACCGGGCCGAGCTCTACCCCGGGCTGTTCGTGCTGGTGGACCAGTTCGTGGACCGCACGCACGGGCGCCAAAGCTCGTTCTTCGGGGACGGCTGCGTGGTCCATGTGTCGATGGCCCACCCGGTCGCGCCGCTCCTCCAGGCGCGGCTGGCCGACGCCGCCACCGCGGAGGGCATCGCGTTCAAGAAGGGCGGCACCTACCTGTGCATGGAAGGCCCGCAGTTCTCCTCGCTCGCCGAGTCGCTCACCTACAAGGCGCTGGGCTACGACGTGGTGGGCATGACCGCCATGCCCGAGGCCAAGCTCGCGCGCGAGGCGGAGCTGTCCTACGCGACCGTCGCGATGGTGACGGACTTCGACTGCTGGCACCCCGAGCACGGCTCGGTGGACGTGTCGGCGGTGATCAAGGTCGTGCGCGAGAACGCCGCCGCCGCCGCGACCCTGCTGGCCCGCTTCATCCGCGACTTCCCCGAGGCGCACGAGGCCTGCCCCGCGGGCAGCGACCGGGCGCTCGACAACGCCTTCATCACGGCGCCCGAGGCGCGCGACCCGGCGCTGTTGAAGAAGCTCGACGCCGTGGCGGCGCGGGTGCTCGGCTGAGGGTGGGCGCCGTGACCCTCGACGCCATCAAGGCCGCGATCCGCACGATCCCCGACTATCCCAAGCCGGGCATCCTGTTCCGCGACATCACCACCCTGCTGGGCGACGCCCGTGCGTTCCGCGACACGGTGGATCGGATGGTCGCGCCCTGGGCGGGGCAGCGCATCGACAAGGTCGCGGGCATGGAGGCGCGCGGCTTCATCCTGGGCGGCGCGGTGGCGCACGGGCTCGGGGCGGGCTTCGTGCCAATCCGCAAGAAGGGCAAGCTGCCCCACGCGGTGGTCAGCATCGCCTATTCGCTCGAATACGGGCTGGACGAGATGGAGGTCCACGCCGACGCCGTGCGCCCCGGCGAGCGCGTGCTGCTGGTGGACGACCTGATCGCCACGGGCGGCACGGCCGAAGGGGCCGTGAAGCTGCTTCAGCAGATCGGCGCGACGGTCGTAGCGGCCTGCTTCGTGATCGACCTGCCGGACCTGGGCGGCGCCCGGAAGATCGAGGCGCTGGGGGTGCCCGTCAACGCGCTGGTGGCCTTCGAGGGGCACTGACGCGAGAGGGCTTTCGCGGCGCTGGTCGACCTCGTCGCTTCCCGGTTCTGTCCTTCGCCCCTCCGGGGAGAAGGTGGCCGACAGGTCGGATGAGGGGTGGTCGGGTACGGCGGATGACCCCTCATCCGCCCTGTCGGGCACCTTCCCCCCGCAAGCGGGGCGAAGGGCATGGTCCGGCACGGTGGGGGCGGTTTTCGGCGTCCCAGGGAAGTGCTCGAACCCTGGAACCTCACCCCACCGCGCTCAGGGCGGGCTTGGCGGGCTGCCCGCCGTCGGCCTCGTCCGGCTGGGTCAGGCAGAAGCGCAGGGCGTCCACGAAGGTCGCGACCTTGGGGTCGCGGATCGCCTCGTCGATCTCCTCGTCCGAGTCGCGCTGCCCGTTGCGGCGCCACCACGCCCCGATCAGGATCTGGGCGTCCGGCGCGCGGCGGCGCAGGCGGCGCAGCACGAAGCGCAGGAAGGCCGCGCTGCCGCCGTCCAGCGCCGACACGCAGATGAGCGACGCCTTTGACGCGTCGAGCCCGTCGATCGCGGTTTTGGCGAGCAGGCCGTGGCTCGCGGTGGCGGCGCCGACATCGTGGCCCTTGAACACCTGCGCGAGCATCGCGGCCGCGACGTCGTCGAGCGGGCCGCGCGCCCCGATGCAGAGCACGCTGCCGGGGGCACGGAACCGCTCGGGGACGGTGTCGGGCAGCAGGTCGTCGGGCGACAGCGGCGCCTTGGCGTCCTCGCCCTCGGGCGCGGCCCTGCGGCCGAAACGCCAGAACCGGCGCCGCGCCTTGGCGGGCTCGTCCGCGGACTGGGCCTCGTCCTCCAGGTCCTCGATCACCTCGGCCGCGGCCTCGGCGATGGCGGCTTGGCGGTCGAGGTCCAGGCGGTTCTGGTCGACGTCGTCCTGGGCGAGCAGCAGGCCGGGCAGCGCCACGGTGTCGTAGTAGTCCGCGACCGACATCTCGCCCAGGCAACGGCGCGCCTGGTCTGAGGCCTCGATCGGGTCGCGCGCCAGCATGCGCTGGTAGAACAGCTCGGATGGCGACAAGGGCGGCTGGTCGCCCAGCAGTACGTCCAGGAAGGACAGGTGCTCGACGTGGCGCCCCAGCACCACGAGGCAGACCGTCAGCGGCGTCGACAGGAACAGGCCCAACGGCCCCCACAGCACCGTCCAGAAGGTCGCGGCGATCACCACCGCGATGGGGCTGAGCCCTGTATTGTGGCCGTAGGCGAAGGGCTCGACCCCCTGGCCGATCAGCAATTCGCTCAACAGGATCGTGCCGAGCGTCCAGGCCACCATGGTCCAGCCGGGGTCGACCGCGACGGCCAGCGCCACCGGCGTGACGGCGCCCAGGATCGCGCCCACGTAGGGGATGAAGCGCATGCAGGCGAACAGCACGCCCATCAGCACGGGGCTGGGCACGCCGATGAGCCACAGCGCCACGCCGATCAGCAGTCCCGCCCCCGCGTTGATGACGCACTGCGCCAGCAGGTAGCGGCTCAGCCGCTTGGCGCCGTCGTCGATGGCCGCCGTGGTGCGCTGGAGGTCGGTGGCGCCGAACAGCCGGATCGCGCGGTTGCGCAGGTCCGACCGCTGCAGCAGGATGAACACCACGAAGATCAGCACGATGCCGGCCGTGGCGAGCGGGTGCAGCAGCGGCCCCGCGAGCCGCATCAGCGTGTCGAAGGCCGTGGGCGAGGCCGGCACCACCTCCACAGGCATCGGGCGCTGCACGCCCGCGGTGTCGGGCGAGGATTTCGGCCCGGGGACGACCTCCCTGCCGGGCGCTTCCGGCTGCGGCGCACGGCTCACGGCCTTGCCGAGCCGCGCGACCGCGTCCTCGATCCGCTGCAGCCCGCCGCTGCTGGACAGGCCCTGCAGGGTCTGGATCTTGCCCGACACGGTGGCCTCGTAGCGGGGCAGGTCGGCCGCGAGGTCGCGCATCTGGGTCGCGATCAGCCCCGCGAGGCTCGCGATGATCACGAACGCGAACACGACGGTGATGATCACCGGCGCGACGCGACCCAGCCCCAGCTTGTGGAGCTGGCGCACCATGGGGGCCAACACGAAGCTGAGCAGGATCGCGAGCGCGATCGGCACCAGGATCTCGCTGCCGAAGTACAGCGCCGCGATCACGGCGGCCAGCGCGGTCAGCGTGCGCAAGCCGTCGCGTTCGTCCGCCTGCAGCGAGGGGGTGACGCGCGCCATCCGCGATCTCCCCCGGTCAGGCCACCTTGTCCCTCGCCCGGCCCCCGACCGTGGCGGCCAGGGTCGAGGAGAAGGCGCCGACCAGCATGGAGACGAACAGCCAGAGCGAGAAGTAGGCTGTCGCCTTGCGCGCGGCCTCGGCCGCGTCCTTGGCGGCCTGCTCGGCCTTCGCGGCGGCGGCCTTGGCCTGCCCCGTGACGTCGTCGACCCGCTTCTCGGCGTCGGCCTGGCTCAGGCCGGTCTTGGCCGCGATGAGCTGGCCCAGGTAGGTCTTGTCGGCGGGCGACACGTCGCCCGAGCTCAGGCTGCGGGCCAGGATGCGCCCGGCCTCCGCCGCGGCCTGCTGGTTGTTGGGGTCGCTCGCGGCCTTGTCGCCGCGGAACAGCATGTCGGTGAAATAGGCTTGGACGGAGGGGTTGGCGCTGGCCTGCTGGCTGGCCGCCCCGCCGACGGAGCCGGCCACGGAGCCGAGCGCGCTCCCCACGCCCCCCAGCGCGCTTCCCGCGGCCTGGGTGCCGCCGCCCACCAGCATGCCGGCCGCGGACGCGACCAGGCTCGCGCTGACCAGCGTGCCCAGCGCCCACACCATCAGGCCGTGCGCGGTGTCGCGGAAGTAGACCTCGTCCGTGTGGACGCCCGCCCAGAGCGTCCGCATCCGCCCGGCCAGGTAGCCGCCCAGGCCCGACGAGACGATCTGCACGATGATGAGCCAGACCGCGGCCGCGATCGTGAAGCCCGCGGCCGAGGCGCCCGCGTTGCCGTAGGGCGACACGGTGGACAGGCCCAGGCCCGTGCCCAGCGCGAGCAGGATCAGCGCCAGCGCCGACGTGACCACGGCCCCGGCCACGATGGCGGCCCAGGATACGGCGGAGCGTCCCGCCTCGGCCCCGGGCAACGGTTGCGACGTGTTGGGTGCGAGCGCCATGATAGACCCTTCGGCTTGCGAGGTGAGCGGGACGCCGGCTAGCGGACGAACAGCGCGATCAGGATGATGATCGGGATCGGAACGCCGATCAGGTAGAGGAGAATGGAACGCATGGTTTGGCCCTCCGAGGGACGCCTCGGACAAACGACACGGCGCCGCCCAAGTTCCAGGCCCCGCCGCGTCGCTCGGCCGGTTTCGTCGAGAAGGTGGTGAACGCCGGCCGCGACCCCGCTCCCGCGGGGGACGGGCCGGGCTCGGATGAGGTGGCTCGCGCGGTGGTCGACGTGACGGGGCGCGGGCGCGCCATTCCCCACCCGCCGGCCAGCGCCTGCTCGACGACGCGCGGGGGCGAGGCCGCGCGCGGGACGGCGTCATCCGGGAAGCCCCAGCAGGGTGCGCAGCGTGCCGCCCGGATAGGTCGTCCGGACCAGGCCGCGGGCCTGGAGAAGCGGGACGACCAGCCGGGTGAAGTCGGTGAACCCGTCCATGAACCAGGGCGGCATCACGTTGAAGCCGTCCGCGGCTCCGCTCTCGAACCAGTCCTGGAGCGTGTCGGCGACGAACTCGGCCGAGCCGCACAGCACCCAGTGGCCGCGCGCGGCCGCCACGAGGTTGTAGAGGTCGCGCAGGCTCATCCCCTCGCGCCGCGCCTTGCCGAGCATGGCGTCCGCGAAGGCGTGGTAGGCCTGGCTGTCGCCGAAGTCCGGGACGGGGCCGTCGAGGTCGTAGCCGCTCATGTCGCGGCCGAAACGCTCGCTCAGCATCCCGAGCCCGACCCGGTCGTCCACGAGACCCTGCAGGGCCGCGAGCTTGCCGTGCGCCTCGGCATGCGTGCGGCCCACCACCGGCATGACGCCCGGCAGCACCAGCACGTCCTCCGGCCCGCGCCCGTGGGACGCGAGCCGCGCCCTGAGGTTTCGCGAGAAGGCGCGCGCCTCCCCCTTGTCCTGGGTCACGGTGAAGACGACGTCGGCGTGCGCGGCGGCGAGGTCCTGACCCGCCTCCGAGCCGCCCGCCTGGAGGATCACGGGCCGCCCCTGCGGCGACCGCGAGATGTTGAGCGGGCCCCGCACGCGGAAGAAAGGGCCGTCGTGGTCGATCGCGGCGATCCTCGCGGGGTCGAAGTAGCGGCCTGTCGTACGGTCCTTGGGCACCGCGTCCGGCTCCCACGCGTCCCAAAGGCGCTTGACCACGGCGATGAACTCCGCCGCGCGCTCGTAGCGCCGGGCGTGGTCGGGGTGGGCCCGGCCGAAGTTGGCCGCCGCCTGCCCGTTGGCGGTGGTGACCGCGTTCCAGGCCGCGCGGCCCCCGGAGATGTGGTCCAGCGACGCGAAGGCCCGGGCGAGCGACCAGGGGTCGCCGTAGGTCGTGGACGCGGTGGCGCCGAGCCCGACGTGCCGGGTCGCGGTCGCCACCGCGGCGAGCAGGGTGAGGGGTTCGAGGCGCGAGCAGTAGGAGGGGTGCGCGGCGGGGTCGGCGTTGAGGTTGTCGCCCACGAAGATGAGGTCGAAGCACGCCCGCTCGGCTTCGCGGGCGATCTCGATCACGGCGGGCAGGTCCTCGAAGCTGTCGATCGCGCCCGGCATGCGCCAGCCCGCGATGTGGCTCCCGGTGCCGAGCAGGAAGAGGCCGAGGTGGAGCTGGCGGGGCACGGCCGGGGCCGGGGGCGCCGTCACACGGCCTCGCCGCCGATCCAGGCCGCCGCGACCGTCAGGTCGGGGCCGAGCGCCACGAGGTCGGCGCGGAACCCGGGCGCGACCCGGCCGCGCGCGCCGTCCAGCCCCAGGAACTGCGCGGGGTAGAGGCTCGCCATGCGCAGGGCTTCGGCGAGCGGCACGTCGAGGCGCTGCACCACGTGGCGCAGCGCCCGGTCCATGGTGAGGTCGGAGCCCGCCAGCGTGCCGTCGGGAAGCGTCAGCTTGCCGTCCCGGCGGTGGACGGTGCGGCCCGTGAGCTCAAAGGTGTCGCCGGGCGCGCCCGCGGGCGGCATGGCGTCGGTGACCAGGAACAGCTTGCCCGGCCCCCGCTTCGCGGCCAGCGCGGTTCGGAGCGCCGCATCCGCGACGTGGTGGCCGTCGGCGATGATCCAGCTCCACAGGGCGCCGTGGTCCAGCGCGGCCCCCACCAGGCCCGGGGCGCGGTGCCCGAGTTGCGACATGGCGTTGAACAGGTGGGTGACGCCGCGCGCGCCCGCCTCCGCGGCCGCGGCCGCGACCTCGTAGGAGGCGTCGCTGTGGCCGAGGCTGACGATCACGCCGCCGTCCGCGAGCCTGCGGATCAGCCGCGGCGAGGCGTTCTCGGCCGCCACCGTGACCAGCAGCGGCCTGACCGGGATGGCGAGCAGCCCGTCGGCGTCGGCCTCCGTCATGGGGCGGATCAGGGCGGGGTCGTGGGCGCCCTTGCGGCTCGCGGCCAGGAACGGGCCTTCGAGGTGCAGGCCCGCGACGCCCGGGACGCCGTCGGCCAGCGCCCGGGCGGCGGCGCGGACCGCCTCGGCCATGGGCTCGGGCCGGTCGGTCACGAAGGTGGGCAGCAGCGCGGTGGTGCCGGTGGGCGCGAAGGCGCGCGCGATCCTGGCGATGCCCTCGACCGTGCGGTCCTCGTTGAACAGCGTGCCGCCGCCGCCGTTCACCTGCACGTCCACGAAGCCGGGGGCGAGCGTCGCGCCGGGGTGCCGGCTGCGGGGCATGTCGGCGGGCAGGTCCGCCTCCGTCGCGAGCCCCGCGACCCGGCCGTCCTCCACCACCGCGGCCACGCCCTCCACGACGCGCTCGCCCGTGAACACCCGGTCGGGACAGATCGCGAAGCGGGCCGCCATCACACGGTTTCCGTGACCTTGCGGAGCCGGCTCGGCCGGTCGGGGTCGTGGCCCCGCGCCCGCGCCACGCCCTCGGCCAGGCGGTAGAAGGAGGTCAGCGCCGCCAGCGGGTCGAGCAGGCCGTGGCGGGTGGCGGCGGTGGGCAGCGCGCCCTCGCCCTCCTGCCCCGGCCCTGCGACGAAGACGCGCCCGCCCGCCCCGCGCAGGCGGGCGACGGCCTCGTCCATGGCGGGGGCCGAGGCGTCGCGCTGCCGGAGCGCCAGCACCGGGAAGCCGTCGTCCAGGAGTTGCAGGGGCCCGTGCATGACCTCGGCGCCGCTGAAGGCCTCGGCGTGCAGCACGGCGGTCTCCTTGAGCTTCAGCGCCGCCTCGGCCGCGACCGGGAAGGCCGGGCCGCGGCCGACCACGTAGGCGTCGCGGGCCGCCGCGAACACGGGCCGCGCGGTCGCCCAGTCGGCGCGGGCCGCGACGCCGAGC
>CAXTDZ010000160.1:0-9510 GCA_964243035.1 uncultured Lichenihabitans sp. | reverse complement strand
TCCCTTTAAGCTTCCTCTGGGATGGTTACCCCATCGAGCGATGACCGGACTGGGTGCCCCAGCCTCCGGAGCGTATGCAGGGGACAACAGATCCATGGTCAGCACCAGAGGCCTCATCCTGGCGGGACTGACGGCGCTCGGCGCCGCGGGTGCGGCCCGTGCCGCCGACCTTCCCCCGCCCCCCGTCATGCCGGCGCCCCCGGCCGAGGTGGTCGACACGTCCGGCTGGTACCTGCGCGGCGACGTGGGCGTGGGCATCGCGTCCACCCCCAACTTCCGCTCGACCTTCGCGGACGGGGCGGGCCTGCCCGGCAGCGGCGCCAGCACCGCGGCGAGCGTCATCGGCCGCGAGCAGGAAAGCCTGGGCGACTCGGCCTTCGTGGACGTCGGCGTCGGCTACCAGTACAACCCCTGGCTCCGCTTCGACGTGACGGGCGAGTACCGCACCGCCCAGGACTTCAGCGGCGTGCTCGCCTACAACATCGCGGGCTTCACGGACTACAACGGCAACCAGGCCACCGCCCGCGACCTCTACAGCGGCAAGGTCCAGAGCACGGTCGCGCTCGCCAACGCCTACGTGGACCTCGGCACGTGGTGGTGCCTGACGCCCTTCATCGGCGCGGGCGTCGGCGGGAGCTACAACCGGGTCTACGGGCTGAACGACCTCGGCACGGGCAGCACCGCGGCCTACCCCTACGCCAACCAGGGCGACAACGGGTTCGGCACCGCGCGCGCGTCGGGCAAGTTCGACCTGGCCTACGCGGGCTACGCGGGTCTCGACTACGCGATCAACAGCAACCTGAAGCTGGAACTCGCCTACCGCTACCTGAACATGGGCGAGGCGACCTCGTCGGCCATCAACTGCGTGGGCGGCGGCTGCGCCCGCGAGACGCAGCACTACAAGCTCGAATCGAACGACATCAAGCTCGGCATGCGCTGGATGTTCAACGACGTGGCCACCCTCACGCCGGCCACCTACGTGGCGCCCGAGGCGCCCATCGTCCGCAAGTACTGAGGGCGGCTGCACGGCGCCACCGTGCACTGATCCACGCCCGTCATCGCGAGCGAAGCGCGGCGGTCCAGCGGTTGGTCCCGGCTTCATCGCCGTAAGACGGAACCCGGTCCCCTGGATTGCTTCGCTGGCGCTCGCAATGACGGTGGTCCGGAACGGGTCGGTTCTGCGGAGCCTGGGAAAAGAAGGCCCCGCGCCTCACCACATGTCCAGCGCGACGCGGGCCTCGTCGGACATGCGGCTCTGATCCCACGGCGGGTCGAACACCATGTTGACCTTGGCGCCCGACACGCCCGGCACGCCCGTCACCGCCGTCTCGACCCAGCCCGGCATCTCGCCCGCCACCGGGCAGGCGGGCGCGGTCAGCGTCATGTCGACGGTGACCAGGCGCGAGTCGTCGATGTCGATCCGGTAGATCAGCCCGAGTTCGTAGATGTCGACGGGGATCTCGGGGTCGAAGACGGTCTTCAACGCCGCCACGAGCCCGTCGGTCAGGCGGTCCATCTCCTCGGGCGGGATGTCGGCCGGGGGCGCGATGGCGGGGCGGTTCGGCTGGAAGTCGTCGGTCGGGGCGGCGGTGTCGGTCATGGGGTCACCCGAACAGGGATTCGGCCTTAGCGAGGGCCTCGGCCAGGCGGTCGACGTCCTCAAACGTGTTGTACATCGCGAAGGACGCGCGGCACGTCGAGGTCACGCCGAAGCGCTGCAGGAGCGGCATGGTGCAATGCGTGCCCGCCCGCACCGCCACGCCCGATCGGTCGATCACGGTGGCGACGTCGTGGGCGTGGGCGCCCGCCACGTTGAACGACAGGATCGCGCCCTTGCCCGGCGCCGTGCCGAACACGCGCAGCGAGTTCAGCCGCCCGAGCCGCTCGTGCGCGTAGGCGGTCAGCGCCGCCTCGTGGGCGTGGATCGCGGGGCGTCCGACCGCCTCGACGTAGTCGATCGCGGCCCCGAGCCCGACCGCCTGGACGAGCGGCGGCGTGCCCGCCTCGAAGCGGTGCGGCGGCTCGTTGTAGGTGATGCCCTCGCGGGTCACCACGTCGATCATGTCGCCGCCGCCGTTGAAGGGCGGCAGGGCCGCGAGGCGCTCGCGCTTGCCGTAGAGCACGCCGATGCCCGTGGGCCCGTAGAGCTTGTGGCCGGTGAAGACGTAGAAGTCGGCGTCGAGCGCCCGCACGTCGACGTCGAGGTGGACCGCGCCCTGCGAGCCGTCCACCAGCACGGGGACGCCGCGCGCGTGCGCGATGCGGATGATGTCGGCGATCGGCGTGACGGTGCCCAGCATGTTGGACATGTGGGTCATGGCCACGATCCTGGTGCGCGGGCTCAGCGCCGCCTCGAAGGCCTCCAGCGTCAGCGAGCCGTCGTCCTCCACGTCGACCCAGCGCAGCACCGCGCCCTTGCGCTCGCGCAGGAAGTGCCAGGGCACGATGTTGGCGTGGTGCTCCATCACCGAGAGCACGATCTCGTCGCCCTCGCGGATGTCCTGCCCGAAGGTGGAGGCCACCAGGTTGATCGACTCGGTGCCCGAGCGCGTGAAGACGATCTCGTCGACGGAGGCCGCGTTCAGGTAGCGGCGCACGGCCTCGCGGGCGGCCTCGTAGTTGTCGGTCGCGAGGTTGGCGAGGTAGTGCAGCCCGCGGTGGACGTTGGCGTACTCGCGCTCGTAGGCGCGCGTCATGCGCTCGATCACGGCTTTCGGCTTCTGCGCCGAGGCGGCGTTGTCGAGGTAGACGAGCGGCTTGCCGTAGGGCCGCTCCCCCAGGATGGGAAAGTCGGCGCGAACCGCCTCCACGTCGTAGGGGGCAGGCTCGGGCCTGCTCAGGACCGGCGCTTGCGCAGCCATGCTTCGATGCTCCCGGTAAGCTCCTCGCGCACGGCTTCCGTCGCGACGCCCTCGATGGCGTCGGCCGCGAAGGCGTTCAGCAGGAGCGACTGCGCCTCGGCGAGCGGGATGCCGCGGGCGCGCAGGTAGAAGAGCTGGTTCTCGTCGAGCGACCCCACCGTGGCGCCGTGGCCGCACACCACGTCGTCGGCGAAGATCTCCAGCTCCGGCTTGTTGTACATGGTGGGGCCGTCGCTCAGGAACACGGCCCGGCTCATCATCTTGCCGTCGGTCTTCTGGGCGCCGGGCGCCACGACGACCTTGCCCTGGTAGACGCCCGTGGACTGCCCGTCGAGGATGGTCTTGTAGTATTCGCGGCTCTCGCAGTGCGGGGCCGCGTGGGTGACGACCAGCGTCGTGTCGGAATGCGCGTCGCCCGTGAGCAGCGTCACGCCCCGAAGCGCGAGCGTCGAGTGGGGACCGGCGAACTCCACGAAACTCTGCCGCCGCACGGTGCCGGGCGTGGCCGACAGCGTGAAGGACGCGAACCGCGCCTCGGCGTCGAGGCGGGCCAGGCAGGAGCCGACGTGCAGCGCCTCGGCCCCAAAATCCTGGACGTCGGCCACGTGGTCCAGCGCCGCGCCGCGCCCGAGCGCCACGACGAGCGCGTGGTTGCCCTGGCTCGGCGCCGTCCCGAGCGCGACGTGGCGCTCGACCACGGTGGCCGAGGCGCCCGCCCCGAGGCGGACGAGCGAGCGGGTCGCGACCGCCGCGGGGGCCGCGCCCGACACGAGGCTCACGAGGTCGACCGGCTCGGCCGGCGCGATCCCCCCGCCCACGTCCAGCACCGCGCCGCCCTGCACGAAGGCGGCGTTCAGCGCGAGCATGGCGTCGCCCGTGCCGAGCCCCTCGGCGGCGAGCAGGCCCGTGGCGGCGGAGGCGCCCTGCACCAGGACGTCCAAGGTCGAGCTGACCGCGACGCCCGGGGGCAAGGCGCCCAGGGTGGAGAGGTCCGCGCGGTAGGCGCCGTCCAAGAGCACCACCCGCGCGCCCGGCGCGGGGTTGGCCCGCAGCCACGCTTCGGCCGCGGCCAGGGCCGCGGCGTCCGGCCCGGACGCCGGCGGGAAGGCCTCGCGCAGGGTCGCGCGCAGGTCGGTGTAGTGCCACGCCTCGATGCGCCGGTGCGGCAGGCCCTTCTCGGCGAAGCGCCTGAAAGCCTCCGCGCGGACCCCGGCGAGAGCCGGCTGCGCGTCGGCGATCGCCTGGAACTGCTCGCCGAGCCGGGTTTCGGCCGGCGTCTTCATCAGGGTGAGGGTCGCCACGGCGGTCAGGCCTCGGCCGGCTCGCCCGCGTAGTCGCGGTAGCCGTTCTTTTCGAGTTCGAGGGCGAGGTCGGGCCCGCCCGAGCGCACCACCTGGCCGCGGGCCATGATGTGGACCGTGTCGGGTTTGATGTAGTCGAGCAGGCGCTGGTAGTGCGTGATGACCAGGAAGCCGCGGTCGGCGCCGCGCAGGGCGTTGACGCCCGCGGCCACGATGCGGAGCGCGTCGATGTCGAGGCCCGAATCGGTCTCGTCCAGCAGGCCGTAGCGCGGCTGCAGCAGCGCCATCTGCAGGATCTCCATGCGCTTCTTCTCGCCGCCCGAGAAGCCCACGTTGAGGGGCCGCTTCAGCATCTCCGGGTTGACCTGGAGCTTCGCGGACCCGTCGCGCACGACCTTCATGAACTCGGGCGTGGAGAGTTCCGCCTCGCCCCGCGCCTTGCGCTGGGCGTTGAGCGACGACTTCAGGAACGTCATGGTCGCGACGCCCGGGATCTCCACCGGGTACTGGAAGGCCAGAAAGACGCCCTTGGCGGCCCGCTCCTCGGGGTCGATCTCCAGGATGTTCTCGCCGTCGAGCAGGACGGCGCCGTCCGTCACCTCGTAGTCGTCGCGGCCCGCGATCACGTAGGACAGGGTGGACTTGCCCGACCCGTTCGGCCCCATGATGGCCGCGACCTCGCCCGGTTTCACCGTCAGGTTCAGCCCGTTGAGGATCGGCTTGCCGTCGATGGCGACGTGGAGGTTCTTGACTTCGAGCATGTCGGTCTCGTTCTTCAAATGTATCAGGAGGCGATCAGACGCAGCCCCGCGTAGATCACCTGGTGCCGCCGTTATTCCACCAGTTCAAGACGCCTCTCGATGCGGTCGAGGCGATGCTTGATGTCGGCGATGTTGCCGTGGTCATGGTCCTGGAGGGTCACCACACCGGCAGGATGCTGGCGGATGGCGGTCATCTCGACGCCGAGCGTGTGCATGTAATCCGCCATCTTGCCCATCTCCGACCGGATCGCGCGGAGGTGCTCAAGGACGAGGTTGTCCGGCTCCGCCATCAGCCCACCGAGCCTTCCAGCGAGATCGCGATCAGCTTCTGCGCCTCCACCGCGAACTCCATCGGCAGCTGCTGGAGCACGTCGCGCACGAAGCCGTTGACGATCAGCGCGGTCGCCTCCTCCGCCGACAGCCCGCGCTGGCGGCAGTAGAAGAGCTGGTCCTCGGAGATCTTGGACGTTGTCGCCTCGTGCTCGAAGACGGCCGTGGCGGTCTTGGCCTCGATGTAGGGCACCGTGTGGGCCCCGCAGGTCTCGCCGATCAGCAGGCTGTCGCAGTTGGTGAAGTTGCGCGCGTTGGTGGCCCGGCGGTGCGCCGACACCTGGCCGCGGTAGGTGTTGTCGGACTTCCCCGCCGCGATGCCCTTGGAGATGATGCGGCTCGTCGTGTCGCGGCCGAGGTGGATCATCTTGGTGCCGCTGTCGACCTGCTGCATGCCGTTGGAGATCGCGATCGAGTAGAACTCGCCCTGCGAGCGGTCCCCGCGCAGGATGCAGGAGGGGTACTTCCAGGTGATGGCCGAGCCCGTCTCGACCTGCGTCCAGGAGATCTTGGAGTCGTCGCCGCGGCAGTCGCCCCGCTTGGTCACGAAGTTGTAGATGCCCCCCTGGCCCTCGGCGTCGCCAGGGTACCAGTTCTGGACGGTGGAGTACTTGATCTCCGCGCCCTCGAGCGTCACCAGCTCGACCACGGCGGCGTGCAGCTGGTTCTCGTCGCGCCGCGGCGCCGTGCAGCCCTCCAGGTAGCTCACGTAGCTGCCCTTGTCGGCGATGATCAGCGTGCGCTCGAACTGCCCGGTGTTCTGCTCGTTGATGCGGAAGTAGGTCGACAGCTCCATCGGGCAGCGCACGCCCGGCGGGATGTAGACGAAGGAGCCGTCCGAGAAGACGGCCGAGTTCAGCGTCGCGAAGTAGTTGTCGGTCACGGGCACGACGGAGCCCAGGTAGCTGCGCACCAGGTCGGGGTGGCTGTGGACCGCTTCCGAGATCGGGCAGAACACGACGCCCGCCTTGGCGAGCTCGGCCTTGAAGGTGGTCGCGACCGAGACCGAGTCGAACACCGCGTCCACCGCCACGCGCGAGCCCTGGACGCCGGCCAGCACCTCCTGCTCGCGAAGCGGGATGCCGAGCTTCTCGTAGGTGCGCAGCAGTTCGGGGTCGACCTCGTCCAGCGACTTCGGCCCGGACGCCGTCTTGGGCGCGGAATAGTAGTAGAGGTCGTCGTACTTGATCGGCGGGTGCTTCACGCGCGACCAGTCGGGCGGCGTCATGGTGAGCCAGCGGCGGTAGGCGTCGAGCCGCCACTCGGTCAGCCAGGCCGGCTCGTTCTTCTTGGCGGAAATGAAGCGGACGATGTCCTCCGACAGCCCGCGCGGCGCCTTGTCGGACTCGATCTCGGTGACGAAGCCGTACTTGTACTCGTTCACGTCGATCGACCGGACGCGGTCCACGGTTTCCTGAACTGCGGGCATCAACCTTCTCCTCGAACCTCAAGCGGCTCAACCGCGCCGGGCGGGGACGGGGCGGTGCTTCGCACGCCCGTCCGATTGTCTCAAGCTGCGGGTTTCATCACCCTGTCCCGCGCGCGGCGCGAGACGGCCTCGACCGCGTCGAGGCACCGGACCACGTCGTCCCCCGTCGACGACCAGCCCAGGCTCACCCTGATCAGCCCCGCCTTCAGATGATGGTCCACACCCATCGCCTCAAGGACGTGCGACCGAGAAACCTTGCCCGAGGAGCAGGCCGAGCCGGTGGACACCGCCACCCCCGCCAGGTCGAGAGCGATCAGCGCCGTCTCGCTGGACAGGCCCGGCACCGCGAAGGCCGAGGTGTTGGGCAGGCGGCGGGCGCGCGCGCCGAAGACCACCGCGTCCGGCACCCGGGACCGGAGGCCCGCCTCGAAGCCGTCGCGCAGGGACGCGAGCCGGGCCGCGTCGAGGCCGGCGGCCTCCGCGGCCGCGACCCCGAACCCCGCGACGGCCGCGACGTTCTCCGTGCCGCCGCGCATCCCGCGCTCCTGCCCGCCGCCGCGCACGAGCGGCGCGCCGAGCCTCACGCCGGGGCGCAGAACCACGGCGCCCGCGCCCTGCGGGCCGCCGAGCTTGTGGGCGGACAGAAGCAGCACGTCGGCCCCGAGCGCGTCGAGCCGGCAGTCCACGCGCCCCGCCGCCTGCGCGCCGTCGCACACGAGCAGCCCGCCCCACGCGCGAACCAGGCGGGCCGCCTCGGCCACGGGCTGGAGCACGCCCGTCTCGCCGTTGGCGGCCTGGAGCGCCACCACGCCGCGTCCGGGCACGGCCGCGAGCGCGGCTTCCAGCGCCGCAAGGTCGATCACGCCGTCGCGGTCGACCGGAAGCCTCGTGACCGACGGGCCGGGGAAGCGGTGGCCGTCCAGCACGGCCGGATGCTCCGTGGCGCCGACCAGGAGGCCGGCCGCGGGGGCTTGGCCGGCCTCAACCGCGAGGTCGGGCGCCAGCGCGAGCGCCGCGGCCTCCGTGGCGCCCGAGGTGAACACCACGGCGGCGGCCTCGGCCCCCGCGAGCCGGGCCACGGCCGCCCGCGCGTGCTCCACCGCGGCGCGGGCGCGACGCCCCTCCGCGTGGATCGAGGACGCGTTGCCGCAGTCCCCCAGAAGCTCGACCACCCGCGCCCGCGCGGCCGGGCGGAGCGGCGCGGTCGCGTTGAAATCGAGGTAGACCCGCGGTCGCGTCATGAGGCCACTCAAAACACTTGCGTTTCGCCCTAGCCGCCATGGTAAGGGGAAGGCAGGCCTAGGTGCGCTCCCGCCGGGAAGCGCCGGTCCCGACGAGCCGCCGAAACCTGTTAGAATGGTTCTAACAGTCATCGGGCGGGCGGAGTCAAGCCGCCGGACCGTTTCCACGCCTTTGTGTCGCGACCGATCCGGCGCGTCGCCACGCTCGGAGCTTCCATGCCTGAAGTCATTTTCACGGGGCCGGCGGGCCGGCTCGAAGGCCGGTTCCATCCCGCCAAGGCCCGCGGCGCGCCCATCGCGATCATCCTGCACCCGCACCCGCAGTTCGGGGGCACGATGAACAACCAGATCGTCTACAACATGTACTACGCCTTCGCGGAGCGCGGCTTCTCGGTGCTGCGCTTCAACTTCCGCGGCGTCGGTCGGTCGCAGGGCGGTTTCGACCACGGCGCGGGGGAACTGTCGGACGCGGCCGCCGCGCTCGACTGGGCGCAGGCGGTCAGCCCCGAGGCGCGGGCGTGCTGGATCGCGGGCGTGTCGTTCGGGGCCTGGATCGGCATGCAGCTCCTGATGCGGCGGCCCGAGATCGAGGGCTTCATCTCCATCGCGCCGCCCGCCACCCTGTTCGACTTCTCCTTCCTGGCGCCCTGCCCGTCCTCCGGCCTGTTCGTCCACGGCGACAAGGACCGCGTGGCGCCCCTGAAGGAGGTGCAGGCCATGATCGAGAAGCTGAAGACGCAGAAGGGCATCGTGATCGAGCACACGGTGATCCCGGGCGCCAACCACTTCTTCGAGAACTGCATCGACCCGCTGATCGCCGACGTGGGCGTCTACCTCGACAAGCGGCTGGGCAATCCCGCGCGCACCGCGACGCCCGCCCGGGCCGAGCGGGCCTGACCGGTCAGGCCGCGGCCCGGCCCCGGTGCAGCACGCCGCCCGTCACGGGCTCCCGCACCCCCGTGGTGGTGGGGAAGGTGAGGGGGAGGCCGCGCAGGCTCCGAACCGCGAGGTAGGCGAAGGCCTGCGCCTCGATCGCGTCCGCGTCCCAGCCGTACCGGTCCGCGGCCGTGACCGGGCAGGGTAGCCGCCGGGCCAGTTCCGCCAGCAGCGCGGGGTTGCGGGCGCCGCCGCCGCACACCACGACCTCGCGCGGCGCCTCCGGCAGCAGCGGCAGCACGCGGGCCACCGCCGCGGCCGTGAAGGCCGTGAGCGTCGCGGCGGCGTCCGCGGTGGCGAGCCCCGCCACGGCGTCGCGCGCGAAAGCGTTGCGGTCGAGCGATTTTGGGACGGGCCGGTCGAAGAACGGATGGGCGAGCAGGCCGCGAAGGGCGGGCTCGTCCACCCTGCCCCGTGCGGCGGCGGTGCCGTCGCGGTCGAGCGGCGTGCCGGTCCGCTCCAGCATGAGGTCGTCGAGCAGCGCGTTGCCCGGCCCCGTGTCGCAGGCGACGGGGTCGCGGCCGTCCGGCGCGAGCCAGGTGACGTTGGCGACGCCGCCGACGTTGAGCAGCAGCGCCGGGCGGGGCAGGCCGGCGGCCTCCGCCAGCGCGCGGTGAAAGGCCGGCACCAGCGACGCCCCCTGCCCGCCCC
>CAXTDZ010000159.1:0-9614 GCA_964243035.1 uncultured Lichenihabitans sp. | reverse complement strand
CCAGGAGACCTGGGAGCGCTTCGACGCCTGGGTGCAGGAGCAGGGCGCGCCGCCCCGGATTCGGGGCGGGGCCGCGCACCCCCGTGCGGCCCCGCAGCGCCGGGAGCGGAACACGCGTCATCGGGGGCCGCGTGCCGCTGCCGCGACGGGGAGCCCGGCCGCACGGCCGGTTCGGTCGCGCGCGAAGGAGGATGGGGGAGGGCGCCGGGTCACGGGGCGAGCTTGGCAAGGCGCGCGCGGGATGGCAATCGCGGCCTGATCCGGGCTCGCCCGCGCGGGGCGCGGCTTGCCCCCGCGGGCGCGCCCGACGCCTTGCTGCCCCGGGACGGCGCCGCTATAAGCCACCCCGCGTTTCAGCACGATCTTGAGCCGAGGCCCGCGTTTCATGGCGATCCAGCGCACGTTCTCCATCCTCAAGCCCGACGTGACGCGGCGCAACCTGACCGGCCGGGTCAACGCCAAGATCGAGGAGGCCGGCCTGCGGATCGTGGCGCAGAAGCGGCTGCACATGACGCGCGCCCAGGCCGAAACCTTCTACGGCGTCCACCGCGAGCGGCCGTTCTTCGGCGAGCTGGTCGAGATGATGACGGCCGCCCCCGTGGTGGTGCAGGTGCTGGAGGGCGAGGACGCCATCGCGGCCTACCGCACCGTCATGGGCGCCACCAACCCCGAGAAGGCCGACGCGGGCACGATCCGCAAGGAGTTCGCGCTGTCGATGGGCGAGAATGCGGTGCACGGCTCCGACGCGCCGGACACCGCCGCCCAGGAGATCGCGCAGTTCTTCGCGGGCAACGAGCTGGTGGGCTGAGCGGCACGCCGCCTCCCCGCGTCAGCCCAAGGGTCGGACGAGCCCCGGGTCACTCCTCGACGCAGTCGGCACCGCGGTGCTGAGCCGGGCTCAGGATCCCGTGCCCGGGAAGGGCGGGTTGACGAGGGCCGCCCCGTCCCGCGCCCGCGGCACGTCCGTGCCGCCCGCCACCAGCCGCAGGGCGTGCGGGTAGAGAAGGTGCTCCTGGGCCAGCACGCGGGCCGCCAGCGCGTCGGGCGTGTCGCCCTCCAGCACGGGTACGGCGGCCTGGGCGATGATGGGGCCTGCGTCCATCTCGGCCACGACGTGGTGGACCGTGCAGCCGTGGATCTTGACCCCGTCGGCGAGCGCGCGGGCGTGGGTGCGCAGCCCGCGGTAGCTCGGCAGCAGCGCGGGATGGATGTTGATCAGCCGGCCTGCCCAGCGGGTGGTGAAGCCGGGCGTCAGCAGCCGCATGAACCCCGCCAGGCAGATCAGGTCGACGCCGTGGATCTCCAGCACGCGCTGGAGCGACTGCTCGAAGCCGTCGCGCGAGGCATGGATGCGGTGGTCGATGGCCGCCACCGCGAGCCCCTCGCCCTGCGCCCAGCGCAGCCCCTCGCAGGCGGGGTCGTTGGCCGCCACCAGCACGATTTCCGCCGGGTGGTCGGGCGCGCGCGCGTCGGCCACCAGGGCGCGCATGTTGGAGCCGCGCCCCGAGATCAGGACGGCGGTGCGCCGCCGCCCCATCACGGCAGGCGCGCCGGCGCGCGCATCGTGACGCGCCGCGGCCCACGGGCCTCCACCACCTCGCCGATCTCCAGCGCGGGCTGCCCGGCCTCCGCGAAGGCCGCCATCACGGCGGCCGAGGCCTCGCGCCGCACCACCGCGACCATGCCGATGCCGCAGTTGAAGGTGCGCAGCATCTCGGGCGCCGTGACCCCGCCGGTGCGGGCCAGCCAGGCGAACACGGGCGGCGGCGTCCAGGCCGAGCCGTCGAGCGCGATGCCGAGGCCGTCGGGCAGCGCGCGGGGCAGGTTGTCGGGAAAGCCGCCGCCCGTGACGTGGGCCAGGGCCAGCACGTCCGACGTGCGGCGCAGCACGTCGAGCACGGGCTTCACGTAGATGCGGGTCGGCGTGAGCAGGGCCTCGGCGAGCGTCCGCCCCGGCTCGAAGGGCGCGGGGTCCGACCAGCCCAGTCCGGTTCCGGCCACGATGCGCCGCACCAGCGAGAAGCCGTTGGAATGCAGCCCCGAGGACGGGAGGCCCAGCACCGCGCAGCCCGGCTCCACGCCGGGCCGCGGCAGCAGCCGGCCCCGCTCGGCGGCGCCCACCGCGAAGCCCGCGAGGTCGTAGTCCCGGCCCGCGTAGAGCCCCGGCATCTCCGCCGTCTCGCCGCCGAGCAGCGCGCAGCCCGCGAGCTTGCAGCCGTCCGCGACCCCGCGCACCACGGCGGCCGCGGCCTGCGGGTCGAGCTGCCCGGTCGCGTAGTAGTCGAGAAAGAACAGCGGCTCGGCGCCCTGCACCACGAGGTCGTTGACGCACATCGCCACGAGGTCGATGCCCACCGACCCGTGCAGCCCGCTCTCGACCGCGATCTTGACCTTGGTGCCCACGCCGTCGTTGGCCGCGACCAGGATCGGGTCCGTAAAACCCGCGGCCTTGAGGTCGAACAGCCCGCCGAAGCCGCCGATCTCGCCGTCCGCCCCCGGCCGACGCGTGTCGCGCACCGCGGGCTTGATCAGCTCCACCAGCGCGTTGCCCGCGTCGATGTTGACGCCCGCCTCGGCGTAGGACAGGCCGTTGGATTGCGCTGCGGACATGGAACACCCGGCTGACGTGCCGGGGTTGTAGCGGCTCAAGGGGCCCCGCGCAAAGCGCCGCCGTTGACGATCCGGCCCGCGGGTGCCTATCTCCCCGATCGGAGCGGGTCCGGAACCCGAGCGAGGCGGACGCCATGACGCTGCAGCGTCAGATCCTGATCTGGTCCGCCCTGCTCGCCGTGTCGCTCTGCGTGCTCGTTCGGCTGTCGGGCGTGCTGCTGCCCTTCGCGGCGGGCCTGACGCTGGCCTACCTGCTCGACCCGATCGCGACGCGGCTGCAGCGGCTCGGCATCAGCCGGTTCGGCGCGACGCTGGTGCTGCTCGCCGTCGTGCTCCTGCTCGTGGTGGTGGTGCTGATCCTGCTGGTGCCGATCCTGGCGCACCAGCTGGCGGCGCTGATCGCGACGCTGCCGGGTCTCGCGATCAAGCTCCAGCAGCTCCTCGCCGACCAGGGCAACCGGATCATCCAGGCCTACGGGGGCGAGACGGCCAGGCGCATCGGCCTGTCGGGGGCGCTCTCGCCCACCGACGTCCAGAACACGATCGGCGCGGTCGTGGCGCGGGGGTCCACCTACCTGCTGGGCGTCCTCCAGTCGCTGTGGTCGGGCGGCACGGCGCTGTTCAGCCTGGCGTCGCTGGTGGTGGTGACGCCGGTGGTGGCCTTCTACATCCTGCTCGATTGGCGCAGCATGATCGCCACCGTGGACGGCTGGGTGCCGATCCACCACCGGGAGGAGGTCCGCGGCATCGCGCGCGACATCGACCGGGCCTTCGCGGGCTTCGTCCGCGGGCAGTCGCTGGTCTGCCTGTTCCTGGGGCTGTGGTACGGGGTGGGGCTGACGCTGGTGGGCCTCAACTTCGGCTTCGTGATCGGCCTCACGGGCGGGCTGCTAAGCTTCATCCCCTACGTGGGCTCGTTCGCGGTGCTGCTGTTTGCGACCGCCGCGGCGCTGGTCCAGGCCTGGCCCGACTGGGTGTTCATCACGCTCACGCTCGGCGTGGTCGTGAGCGGGCAGTTCCTGGAAGGCAACATCCTGGCCCCGAAGCTCGTGGGCGCCTCGGTCGGCCTCCACCCGGTGTGGATCATGTTCGCGCTGCTCGCCTTCGGCACGCTGTTCGGCTTCACCGGGCTGATCGTGGCGGTGCCGCTGGCGGCCGCGGGCGGCGTCCTGGCGCGGTTCGGGCTGCGCAAGTACCTCGGCAGCGCGCTCTATATCGGCGACCCCGGCGACGGGGTCGTGGCGCTGCCCCGCCAGCCGCTCCGCCGCGACGCCTGAATGGAGCAGCTGCCGCTCGACCTCGCCCTCGCGCCGCGCTTCGGCCGCGAGGACTTCCTGGTCGCGGCCTCCAACGCCGCCGCCGCGGCCCTGATCGACCGCTGGCCGGACTGGCCCGACCGCGTGCTGCTGCTGACCGGTCCGGAGGGGGCGGGCAAGAGCCACCTCGCCGCGATCTGGGCGGCGCGGACCGGGGCGCGGGCGCTGGGCGCGGCCGACCTCGCGACGGCCGACCTGCCGAGCCTTGCGGACAGGCCGCTGCTGATCGAGGACGCCGACCGCTCGGGGGTGGGCGAGGCGCCGCTGTTCCACCTGCTCAACCTCGCGCGGGGCGGCGCCACCGGCGTGCTGCTCACCGCGCGCACCGAGCCGGGCGCCTGGGGCCTGCGCACCCCCGACCTCGTGTCGCGCCTGAGGCTCGCGCCCGGCGTGCCGATCGAGGCGCCCGACGAGGCGCTCGTGCGGGCCGTGCTGGTGAAGCTGTTCGCCGACCGGCAGCTCCTCGTCGACGAGAGCGTGGTGGGCTACCTCGCGGGCCGCCTCGACCGCTCGCTGGGCGCGGCGCGCGCGGCGGTCGACGCGCTGGACCGCACCGCCCTCGCGCTCAACCGGCGCGTCACCCGCCCGATGGCGGCGAAAATCGTGGACCGGCTCGCGCGCGACGAGGCGTCCGCGCGGGAAAGCGATTGACGGCGGCGGATTCGCGACGCGAAGTCACGGTGTCGTCACCGAACTCTGCACCCTTCATCCATGGCAGACACCAGCGATCACGCCCACCCCCGCGCGCACGGCACGCCGCGCTCCGGCCGCCGCGCGGCAGGGCGGCCGCGGTTCGCCCCGAGCAGAAAGGCCCCGCCCGCCGTGGACGACGCGATCACAGTTCTGGACCCGCCCGCGGCGAGCGCCCGCGCCGAACCCGAGGGCCTCGCGGCGTCGCCGAAGCGCTTCATCAACCGCGAGCTCTCGTGGCTGGAGTTCAACCGCCGCGTCCTGCGCGAGTCGGTCAACCGCAACCACCCGCTCCTGGAGCGGCTGCGCTTCCTGTCGATCTCGGCCAACAACCTGGACGAGTTCTTCATGGTGCGGGTCGCGGGCCTGTACGGCCAGGTCAAGTCCGGCGTCACGACGCCCTCGCAGGACGGCCTCACGCCCGCCGAACAGCTCGCCCAGGTGTCGGCGGGCGTGGCGGACCTGGCGGGCGAGCAGCAGCGGCTATGGGTCGACCTGCGCGTGGAACTCCAGGCCGCGGGCATCACCATCGTGGAGCCGGGCGACCTCACGGACGCGGAGCGCGACTGGGCGCGCGCCACCTTCGACGCCTACGTTTTCCCCATCCTCACCCCGCTGGCGATCGACCCCGCCCATCCGTTTCCCTTCATCCCCAACCTGGGCTTCACGCTAGCCCTCCAGCTCGACCACGGGAGCGAGGCGCGGACCCTGCACGCGATGGTCCGCCTGCCCGCCAAGGTCGACCGCTTCGTTCGCCTGCCCGACCAGTTCGCGCCCGGCGCGATCCGCGTCCTCACCGTCGAGAACCTGGTCGCGCTGCACATCGGGCGCCTGTTCCCCGGCTACACGGTGGCGGGGCAGGGGCTGTTCCGGGTCATCCGCGACAGCGACCTCGAGATCGAGGAAGAGGCCGAGGACCTCGTCCTGTTCTTCGAGTCGGCCCTGAAGCGGCGGCGCCGCGGCTCGGTGATCCGCCTGGAGCTCGACGCCGCCATGCCCGAGGGCCTGCGGCTGCTGGTGGCCGAGGAGCTCGACCTGAAGTCGGACCTCGGCTACGCGGTCAACGGCATGATCGCCCTGAACGACCTCGCCGAGCTGGTGGCGGTCGAGCGGCCGGACCTGAAGTTCAAGCCCTACACGATGCGCTTCCCCGAGCGCGTGCGCGACAACGCGGGCGACTGCTTCGCGGCGATCCGGGCCAAGGACCTGGTCGTCCACCATCCCTACGAGTCCTTCGACGTCGTGGTGCAGTTCCTCGCCCAGGCCGCGCGCGACCCGAGCGTGGTGGCGATCAAGCAGACGCTCTACCGCACCTCCAAGGACAGCCCGATCGTCCGCTTCCTGATCGAGGCCGCCGAGGCCGGCAAGTCGGTGACGGCGCTGGTCGAGCTCAAGGCGCGCTTCGACGAGGAGGCCAACATCCGCTGGGCGCGCGACCTGGAGCGCGCGGGCGTGCAGGTCGTGTTCGGCTTCATCGAGCTCAAGACGCACGCCAAGCTCTCGATGGTGGTGCGGCGCGAGGGGGCGAGCCTCGTCACCTACTGCCACGTGGGCACGGGCAACTACCATCCCGTCACGGCCCGCATCTACACGGACGTGTCCTTCTTCACGGCCGACCCGGTGATCGGCCGCGACGTGTCGGGCATCTTCAACTTCATCACGGGCTACGCGGAGCCGGCCGGGCTGGAGCGGATGGCGGTGTCGCCCTTCACGCTCAAGAAGCGGCTGCTCGACCACATCGCGGCCGAGACCGGCTTCGCCCGCGCGGGCAAGCCCGGCGCCATCTGGGGCAAGTGCAACGCGCTGGTCGACCCCGAGATCATCGACGCGCTCTACGCCGCGAGCGGGGCGGGCGTGCAGGTGGACCTCGTGGTGCGCGGCATCTGCTGCCTGCGGCCGGGCGTTCCCGGCCTGTCGGAGAACATCCGGGTCAAGTCGATCATCGGCCGCTTCCTGGAGCACGCCCGCGTTTACGCCTTCGGGGGCGGGCACGGGCTGCCGAGCCCGCAGGCCGCGGTCTACATCTCCTCCGCCGACCTGATGACGCGCAACCTCGACCGCCGCGTGGAAGCCCTGCTCCCCATCCTGAACCCGACCGTCCACGACCAGGTCCTGAACCAGATCATGATCGCCAACCTGCTGGACAACCAGCAGAGCTACCGCGTGCTGCCCGACGGCGGCAGCCGCCGGGTCGAGCCCGCCAAGGGCGAGGAGCCCTTCAACGCCCACAACTACTTCATGACCAACCCGAGCCTGTCAGGCCGCGGCAAGTCGCTCAAGGAGTCGAGCCCGCGCACCCTGCGGCGGCGCCTGGAGAAGCAGTAGGCGCGGCCCCGACCGTCCCCGATGCCTGGGGACGGGGTCCCGGTGGGGGCCGAACCGTCTGGCCTTCGCCGGTGTTGGATGGTCTAAGGTGCGGCGCGGCCCCGCGCCGCGCCGGGTTCGAGGGCTCGCCCCATGCTTGTTGACCAGACCGCGCCGGGCCGCCTCGCGGCCGATCCGGTCGCCATCGTGGACATCGGCTCGAACTCGGTGCGCCTGGTCGCCTACGAGTGCCTGTCGCGGGCGCTGACCCCGATCTTCAACGAGAAGGTGCTGTGCGGGCTCGGCAAGGGGGTCGCGACCACCGGCCTGCTCGCGTCCGACGCCATGGAGAAGGCGCTCGCGGCCCTGCGCTGCTTCCGCGTGCTGTGCCGCCACATGCGCATCACCGACGTCCAGGTGCTGGCGACCGCCGCCACCCGCGACGCCACCAACGGCCCCGCGTTCCTGAAGCTGGCGCGCGAGGCCATCGGCACCGACATCGGGCTGATCGGCGGGTCGCGCGAGGCCGAGCTCTCGGCCAAGGGCGTGATCTCAGGCTTCCACACGCCCGACGGCGTCGTGGGCGACCTGGGCGGCGGCTCGCTGGAGCTGATCGACGTCAAGGGCACCGCCATCGGCTCGGGCGTGTCGCTGAAGATCGGCGGGCTCGCGCTGAGCGACCTCAGCAAGGAGTCGCCCAAGCGCGCGGTCAAGATCGTCCGCGAGGCCTTCGCGGACGCCGCGCCCCTGCGCGCCCTGAGGGGGCGCAGCTTCTACGCGGTCGGCGGCACGTTCCGGGCGCTCGCCAAGCTGCACATGACGCGGCGCCAGTACCCGCTCGCCGTGATGCAGGGCTACGTCATCCCGAGCACCGACCCGGCCGTGTTCGGCGACCTCGTCGAGACCGCCACGGGCGAGGTCGCGGCCTCGCTCGCGGCGGTCGCGGGCGCCCGGCGGCCGCTGCTCGCCTACGGGGCCGTGATCCTGGAGGAGGTCATCCGGCAGGGCCGGCCCAAGGACATCGTGATCTCCACCCTGGGCGTGCGCGAGGGCGTGCTCTACGAGCGGCTGTCGGCGGAGGCGCGCGCGTCCGACCCGCTGCTGATCGCGGCCTCGCACCTCAACGTCCTGCGCTCGCGCAGCCCCGGCCACGGCGAGGACCTGCGCGCCTGGACCGACGGGCTGTTCGCCTCGGCCGAGGTGGAGGAAACGCCCGACCAGCGCCGGATGCGGCACGCGGCCTGCCTCCTGTCCGACACGTCGTGGCGGGCCCACCCCGACTACCGCAGCGCGGAAGCGCTCAACACGATCGCCAACGCGGCCTTCGTGGGCGTCGACCACGCCGACCGGGCCTTCCTGGCGCTGACCATCAACTACCGCTACGAGGGCTTCGACCGCGAGCAGCGGTCCGGCCTGCGCGAGCTGGTGGCGCCCCCCGCGGCCGAGCGCGCCAAGCTGATCGCCGCCGTCATGCGCGTGGCCTTCCAGCTCTCCGGCGCCACGGGCGGCGTGCTTCCCGGCATCCCCTTGCGCGCCGCCAAGGGCAAGCTGGTGCTGACCCTGCCCGGCGGCACCGCGGACCTCGCCAGCGCCCGACTACAGAACCGCTTCCGCCAGCTCGCCAGGCTGCTGGACCGCGAGGCGGAGTTCAGGTTCGCCTGACGGCGGGGTCGCCCCACCGGCGCCGTTTGAACAACACCGGCCGTCATCGCGCGCGGGGCGGAGCAATCCGGCGCCGGGGGCCGGTCGCGCCACCGTGGCCTCGCCCGGACCGGTCGGGTGGACTGCTCCGCTTCGCCTCGCGATCACGGCCCGCCTGCCGAAACCGGCGCGCGTCACTGCGTCGCGTTCTGCACGGTGTTCGGCACGGCCGACGCGCGCGACGCGATCGCGACCGGGATGGGGGCGAGCGGGACGGGCACCCGCGCCGCGGCGCCGCGTCCCGCCCGCGCGACCGACAGGTCGACGCGGGCGGGCATGTGGTTGGTGGGCGACCAGCTCGCCTGCCGCGACCCGTCCTCGGCGACGATCGCGAAGCGGAAGCGGTAAGGCCCCTCGATCAGGGTCGTGGTCGCGGCGTCGCCCACCGTTCCGGACGCGAAGTCGTCGGCCACGAAGGCGCGGCTGCGGCGGACGAGCGCGGCACCGTCCGCCCGCGCGCGGATCTCGTAGCGGACGGTCTCCAGGCCCGAACCTGCCGGCTTCCCCAGGGCAGGGCACACGAAGGTCAGCGACGCGGCGTCGGCGCGAAAGGCCAGCACGCTCGCGTCCCCTCCGCCGGGAAGCGCGTAGGGCACCGCCTGCGCAAGGTCGCCGCTCAGGCGCGCCGCAGCCTGCATGACGGCGTCGGCGCCCGCGACGGCCGAAGCTCCCAGCCACCAGCGCGTCGCGAGCCGCGTCGCGAAGGGCAGAACCGTGGTCACGATCAGCACGGTGACGACGAGCGCCGCCAGCACCTCGATGAAGGTGAACCCCGCCCGGGGGTCGGCGGTGCCCGGGCGCGTCACCGGCCGCCTTCGGTGAGCCGCACGGTGTCGAGCGTGAACCGGCGCCCGGAAGGGGCCCGGACCACCACCGTCACGCGCGTCAGCGTCGCACTCGCCTTGGCGGCCGTCAGGGCCGCGGGGATGGCGAGCCGCATCGCCGCGGGCGCCGCGCTCCGGTCGGGCGGCGGGTCGGCCGGGCCGTCGGCGC
>CAXTDZ010000158.1:0-9968 GCA_964243035.1 uncultured Lichenihabitans sp. | reverse complement strand
TCCCCGCCCCCCGGGCCCTCCGGCGCCGCCGCCGCACCGGGCGAGGCCCCGCCCATCCCGCCCGCGGCGCTTCCCCCGCCTTCCGGCGCGACCCCGCCCACCAGCGACACCGTGCCCAACGCGGCACCGCCGCGGTGAGCCGCTTCACGGTCGCGATCATCGGCCGTCCCAACGTCGGCAAGTCGTCGCTGTTCAACCGGCTGGTGGGCCGGAAGCTCGCGCTGGTGGACGACCAGCCGGGCGTCACGCGCGACCGCCGCGAGGGCGAGGCCAAGCTGGGCGACCTGCGGTTCACCGTGATCGACACGGCCGGGCTGGAGGAGGGCGATGGCGCGACCCTCGGCGGGCGCATGCGGGCGCAGACCGAGGCCGCGCTGGGCGACGCCGACGCGATCCTCTTCATGATCGACGCCCGCGCCGGCCTGACCCCGCTCGACCGTCACTTCGCGGCGCTGGTCCGCCGCGCCGGCAAGCCGCTGATCCTGCTCGCCAACAAGGCCGAGGGGCGGGCCGGCCACGCGGGCGCCGTCGAGGCGTTCGACCTGGGGCTCGGCGACCCCGTGCCCCTGTCGGCCGAGCACGGCGAGGGGCTCGCGGACCTCTACGACAGCCTTCGCGAGGCCCTCCCGGAGATGACCGGGGCGGAGGCCGACGCGGGGGACGCGCCCGCGCTCCGCCCGCAGCTCGGCGACGAGGAGGACGGCACCGAGCTCGACCCCACCAAGCCGCTCAACGTGGCCGTGCTGGGCCGCCCCAACGCGGGCAAGTCGACGCTGCTCAACCGGCTGCTCGGCGCCGACCGGCTGCTGACCGGCCCCGAGCCCGGCATCACCCGCGACGCGATCGGCCTCGACTTCACCTGGCGCGGCCGGGCCGTGAAGGTGTTCGACACGGCGGGGCTGCGGCGGCGCGCCCGCGTCGAGGACAAGCTGGAGAAGCTGGCCGCGGCCGACGCGCTCCGCGCCGCGCGCTTCGCGGAGGTCGTGGTGGTGCTGCTGGACGCCACCATCCCCTTCGAGAAGCAGGACCTCACCATCGCGGACCTCGTCGAGCGCGAAGGCCGGGCGCTGGTGATCGGGCTCAACAAGTGGGACCTGATCGAGGCGCGGGGCTCGCGCCTGTCCGAGCTGCGCGAGGAGGCCGACCGCCTGCTGCCGCAGGTCCGCGGCGCCCCGGTCGTGCCCGTGTCGGGCCTGTCGGGGCAGGGGGTCGACAAGCTCATGGAAGCGGTGGTGCGCGTCCACGAGACCTGGAACCGGCGGGTCGCCACGGGCCGCCTGAACCGCTGGCTCGGCGCCGTGGTGGAGCAGACGCCGCCCCCCGCCGTCAGCGGCCGCCGCATCAAGCTGCGCTACATCACCCAGCCCAAGGCCCGGCCGCCGAGCTTCGTGCTGTTCGGCAACCAGCTCCGCGACCTGCCCACCTCCTACCAGCGCTTCCTGGTGAACGGGTTGCGCGACACCTTCGACCTGCCCGGGGTGCCGATCAGGCTGTCGATGCGGCAGGGCGAGAACCCGTTCGACAAGACCAAGCGGACGTAGCGGCCCGAGCCCCGCGCGGCCGTCTCTCAGTCCTGCGCGGTCGGCCGCACCACGATGTCGCCCACGTCCACGTCGGGAGGCTGCTCGATCGCGAAGGCCACCGCGCGGGCGATCGCGTCGGGTGCGATGCCGATCGCCTCCATGCGCGCCAGGATGGCGGCCCTCAGGTCCGGGTCGGTGATCGATCCGGCCAGCTCCGTCCTGACGAAGCCCGGCGAGATGCCCGTCACGCGCAAGGTCGCGCCCGCCTCCTGGCGCAGCGCTTCCGAGATCGTCCGCACGGCGTTCTTGGTCGCGGCGTAGACGCCCTGCTGCGGCCCGATCCTGAGCCCGGCCGTCGAGATGATGTTGATGACGTGTCCCGCCCCCTGCGCGCGGAACACGGGCAGCGCCGCCGCGATGCCGTAGAGCACGCCCTTGACGTTCACGTCGATCATCGCGTCCCAGTCCTCGACGCGACCGTCGTCGAAGCGGGAGATGCGGCTGATGCCGGCGTTGTTGACCAGCACGTCGAGCCGACCGTAGCGCTCGCGCGCGAGCCCGACCAGGTTCGCGAGGTCGGAGCCCCGCGTCACGTCCGTCCGCGCCGCGCAGGCCGTTCCGCCCGCGGCCGCGATCCGCGCCGCGAGCGCGTCGAGCCGGTCGGTCCGGCGCGCGCCGAGCACGAGCCTGGCGCCCCGTTCCGCGAGGAGGACCGCGGTGGCCTCGCCGATCCCGCTGCTCGCGCCCGTGATCGCGACGACCTTGCCCCGGATGCCGGCACCGTCGGCCATGCGCGTCCGCTCCGCTCAGGCCGCTTCCCGCCGCGGGAACAGGCCCAGCAACCCCGCCTCCGAGGCCTCGCACACGCCGGCCTCGGTGATCAGGCCCGTCACCAGCCGCGCCGGGGTCACGTCGAAGCCGTAGTTCAGCGCCGGGCTGCCCTCGGGCGTGATCCGCACCGTTTCCACCGCGCCCGCCTCCGTCACACCCGTCATGTGGGTCACCTCGCGCGGGGAGCGCTCCTCGATGGGGATCTCCCTCACGCCGTCGCGCATCCGCCAGTCCACCGTGGAGGAGGGCAGGGCCACGTAGAAGGGCACGCCGTTGTCGTGGGCCGCGAGCGCCTTGAGGTAGGTGCCGATCTTGTTGCAGACGTCGCCCGTCCGCGTGGTGCGGTCGGTGCCCACGATGCACAGGTCCACGCGCCCGTGCTGCATCAGGTGGCCGCCCACGTTGTCGACCACCACCGTGTGCGGCACCTCCTCCTGCCCTAGCTCGAAGGCCGTGAGGCTGGCGCCCTGGTTGCGCGGCCGGGTCTCGTCCACCCAGACGTGGAGCGGGACGCCGGCCCGGTGCGCCTTGTAGACGGGGGCCAGCGCCGTGCCCCAGTCGACGGCCGCGAGCCAGCCCGCGTTGCAGTGGGTGAGGATCTCGACGGGTCGGTCCCGGCCCGCGCGCTCCCAGGCCTCGCGGATCAGCGCCGCGCCGTGCTCGCCCATCGCCTCGCACACGGCCGCGTCCTCGTCCGCCACCGCCGCGGCCTCGCGGAAGGCCGCCTCCGCGCGGGCCGCTTCGGGCACGCGGTCGAGGTGGCGGCGCATGCGCTCCAGCCCCCAGCGCAGGTTGACGGCGGTGGGACGGGTGGCGGTGAGCCGCTCGACGGCGCGCGCGAGGTTGGCCGCCGACGCGTCCTCGGCCATGGCGAGCGCCACGCCGTAGGCCGCGGTGGCGCCGATCAGCGGGGCGCCGCGCACGGTCATGTCGGAGATCGCGGTGGCGGCCTCCGCGACGGTCCGCAGTGTCTTGACCGCGAACCGGTGCGGCAGCACCGTCTGGTCGATGACCTGGACCCCCGCGGCGGGGTCGTCGCACCAGATGGTCCTGTGAGCCTCGCCCGCGATGCGCATCGTTCGTCCTCGGCAACTGACGCGGGCAGACTAGCCCCTTCGCGGTTGCTCGCCTACCCGCGTCGTGCCGCCCCCGGACAGGCCCGCGTCGCGCAGGCGCGCGAGCAGGTCCCGCGCGGCCTTCACGAACACGACTTCGACCGGCGCGCTCACGCCGCGCACCTCCGCGCATTCGGCGCGCAGGCCGCCGATGTCCAGATTCGCGTGCTCGGCCACGGCCCGCGACAGGGCGAGCTGCGCCCCGGCGCCCTTGGCCATCGTTTCGAGCCGGCTCGCGACGTTCACGGCCAGACCCACCACGGAGGTCGTCCCACTCGCGCCGAAACCGATGCGGCCCATGACGTGCAGGCCGGCGTGCAGCCCCATGGCGACCCGGATCGGGTGCCGAAGCTCGTCCCCGAGCCGGTGGTTGAGGTCCGCGACCGCCCCGTCGACCCCGGCGCAGGCCAGCAGGGCGGCCCGGCAGGTTTGCGCCGGCCCCGCCTCGCCGCCGAACAGCGCGATCACGCCGTCGCCCGCGTAGTTGGCGATCCAGCCGCCCGCGTCGTGGATCGGCTGGCCCACGGCGGCGAAGAACTGGTTCAGGATGGAGATGATGTCGAACGGCAGGCGGCTCTCGGTCAGCGCCGTGAAGCCGCGCATGTCGACGAACAGCACGGCCAGGTCCCGTTCCAGGGCGGCCGGGACCTCCGCCGCGGCCCGCGACGCAACCGCGTCGGGCACGGGTTTCAGCAGCGGCAGGATCGTGAGCGGCCCGGTCGGGCGGACCTGGCAGGCGAGCCGGACGGCTGGTTCCGCGCCGACCGCGCGGAGCGTCCTGAGCTCCGCCTCCGACGGCGGCGGGGCGGTGCCGGCCAGGACCAGGACGCGGCAGGTCGAGCACCGGCCGCGTCCGCCGCACACCGCGGTGTGCGCGATCCCGTGCCGTCGACTGACCTCCAGCAGCGAGGTCCCGGGCTCCGCGCGCACCTCCGGGCCGCCCGCGTAGCGGATCGGGATGCGGCGGGCTTTCCGGGACCGGATCGCCTGGACGCCGACCGTCGCGGCCAGCCCGGCGAGCAGCCCCGCGTAGGCGACGCGCGACCTCCTCGTCATCCCGTCGATCGAGGCCCAGGCCGCGGCGTCCGGCCATCGCGTGGACGCCTCGAAGGCGCGCCGCGTCCCGGGCGCCTCGATCGACGCCGCCACCGCGCGTCCCTGGACGCTGACGCCGGCGGTCGCCGCGAAAGGCAGGAGCACCGCCAGGCCGAACAGCGTCGGCAGCGCGCGGGCGTACCAGGTCGACATCCGCAGCCAGGCGTGCAGCCCGATGCAGCCGTGAACCCGAACGACGGGCAGCAGCACGCTCTGCTGGACGAAGGCGTCCGGCCAGATGCGCGCCAGCTCGTAGGCGTAGGTGGCGCGCACGCCGAACAGGTTGTCCGCGACGCGCGTGTTGACCACGTGCGGCAGCAGGAGAACGGGGATCGCGAAGCCGAACGCGGTCTGCACCCACTCGCGCGCGGGCAGGCGGAACGTCCTGCGCCCGACCACGCGGCGGGCAGCCAGGGCGACGTGCGCGAGCAGCGCCGCGCCCAGGATCGCGGTGCCGACCGTCGAGCGGACGATCGCGAGCCGCCACGCGTCGACCCTGACCGCCGCGTCCAGGCTCACGAGGCCGAGCGCGTGGTCGAGGAAGTGCGTCGCCGCGAAAGCGAACAGCACGAGCCCTGAAACCAGCCGCCCGCGCTGGGCCCACGAGCCGCCCCAGAGTTGCATCCGCGGCGCCGCGGCCCGCGTCGATCCGGCCGTCACCGCGCGGGCCCGGGCCGGGGTCGCTACGCGGCGGCCGGCACGGCCTCGCCCGGGTCGCCAAGCCAGCGGTCGAGGTCGGCCGCCGCCCGCGCGCTCATCAGGCGCTTTTTGGCCAGGGCCTTCTCCGGGCCGCGCAGGCGCTTGCCGGCCTCGGTCTTGGGGGCCGCCGCGAGCGGCGGGAAGAGGCCGAAGTTGACGTTCATGGGTTGGAACGAGGACGGCCCGGCGTCGACCGTCTCGATGTGGCCGCCCGTGATGTGGTTGAGCAGCGCGCCCATCGCGGTGGTGGCGGGCGGCCGCGACACGGGCCGGCCGAGCCGCTCCGCCGCGGCCCAGCGGCCCGCCATCAGCCCGATCGCGGCGCTCTCGACGTAGCCCTCGCAGCCGGTGATCTGGCCCGCGAAGCGCAGGCGCGGCATGGCCTTGAGCCGGAGCGTTTCGTCCAGCACGGCGGGTGAGTTGAGGAAGGTGTTGCGGTGCAGGCCGCCGAGCCGCGCGAACTCCGCCCGCTCCAGCCCGGGGATGGCGCGGAACACGGCCGCCTGGGCGGCGTGCTTCAGCTTCGTCTGGAAGCCCACCATGTTGTAGAGCGTGCCGAGCGCGTTGTCCTGCCGGAGCTGCACCACCGCGTAGGGCTTCGTGCCCGGGGCGCGCGGGTTGGTGAGGCCCACGGGCTTCATGGGGCCGTGCCGCAGCGTGTCGCGGCCCCGCTCCGCCATGACCTCGATCGGCAGGCAGCCGTTGAAGTAGGGGGTGCCCTCCCAATCCTTGAAGGCGACCGTGTCGGCCGCGAGCAGCGCGTCCACGAAGGCGTCGTACTGGGCGCGGTCGAGCGGGCAGTTGATGTAGTCCGCCCCCGTGCCGCCGGGCCCCGTCTTGTCGTAGCGCGACTGGAACCACGCCGTGCCCATGTCGACCGAGTCGCGGTGGACGATGGGCGCGATGGCATCGAAGAAGGCCAGCTCGCCCTCGCCGGTCAGCTCTTGGATCGCGCCCGCGAGGCCGGGCGAGGTCAGCGGGCCGGTCGCGACCACGACGCTGTCCCACGCGGCGGGGGGCAGGCCCGCCACCTCGGCGCGGTCGAGGCGGATCAGGGGGTGGTCGGTGATGGCCCGGGTCACGGCCCGCGCGAAACCCTCGCGGTCGACCGCCAGCGCGCCGCCCGCGGGGACCTGGTGGCGGTCCGCGCAGGCCATGACCAGCGAGCCCATGCGCCGCATCTCGCGGTGGATGACGCCGACCGCGTTGGTGTCCGCGTCGTCCGAGCGGAAGGAGTTGGAGCACACCAGCTCGGCCAGCGCGTCGGTTCTGTGCGCCTCGGTGCCGCGAACGGGGCGCATCTCGTGCACCACCGCCGGCACGCCGGCTTCGGCGAGTTGGAAGGCCGCCTCGCAGCCGGCGAGGCCGCCGCCCACGACGTGGACGGGTTGGATCGATTGGCTTGTCATGGCCCGCTTTTTAGATCAGGCCCGCGTCCCGCACAAAAAGAAAGCGCCCGCCGGGGGAGGATGCCGGCGGGCGCTTCAGGCTCGCGGGGGCCGGAGGCCGCGCCCGCGAGCTGTTCGACGAGGTCAGGCCGACAGGCGCGCGCCCTGCCGGACGACGTCCGGGATGTCGCAGCGGCTGATGCCGAGGTCGTTCAATTCGCGATCCGTCAGGCGCTCCAGCTCGCGGACCGACTCGCGGAACCGCTTCCAGGCATTGAGCTTGGTGGTGAGAGTTTTGATCATGGCTGATCATCCTTGTTCTTGTGACGGCGGGCGGCCGAATTGCCGTCCGACACCGTGCTTGATGCAGTGCAATATACGTGGTCGCGCGCCGGGCACCACTGCCGAGCTCTGGACGCGGCATTGCGTGGGGCGCATGGCTCGGGAAGGGTTCTGTTAAGAAATTTCCGGGTGAGGCCCGGTTGATGCCGAAAATTCTAGCTTGTTCAGGCGCCAGCCCGATCTTCCGCTTGGCTGTAATGTGTCAAGCGCATGACAAGCGCGGCTGAAACAAGGAGTGCCTCGCCCGGCCAGAGATTCGAGGGCGGTTGGCGGTGTGCGCCGCACAAAACGTCGCGGCTATTCCGCGGCCTTGACCGATGGCGCCGGGCGGCGGTCGAGCACCTCGCGCAGGAAGCGGCCCGTGTGGCTGCCCTTGGCGCGCGCGATCTCCTCCGGGGTGCCCGTGGCGACGATCCGGCCGCCCCCGTCGCCGCCCTCCGGGCCGATGTCGACGATGTGGTCGGCGGTCTTGATCACTTCGAGGTTGTGCTCGATCACCACCACCGTGTTGCCCTGGTCCACGAGCTCGTGCAGCACTTCCATGAGCTTGGCGACGTCGTGGAAGTGCAGCCCCGTGGTGGGCTCGTCCAGGATGTAGAGCGTGCGCCCGGTGGAGCGCCGCGACAGCTCCTTGGAGAGCTTTACGCGCTGTGCCTCGCCCCCCGACAGCGTGTTGGCCTGCTGGCCCACGCGGATGTAGCCGAGGCCCACCCGCGCGAGCGTTTCCATCTTCTCGCGGATGGCGGGCACGGGCTTGAACAGCCCTGCTGCCTCCTCCACCGACATGTCCAGCACGTCGGCGATGGACTTCTCGCGGTACTTCACCTCCAGCGTCTCGCGCCCGTAGCGCTTGCCCTTGCACACGTCGCAGGTGACGTAGACGTCGGGCAGGAAGTGCATCTCGATCTTGATGACGCCGTCGCCCTGGCAGGCCTCGCAGCGGCCGCCCTTGACGTTGAACGAGAAGCGTCCCGCCTGGTAGCCGCGCGCCTTGGCCTCCGGCAGGCCCGTGAACCACTCGCGGATGGGCGTGAAGGCCCCCGTGTAGGTGGCGGGGTTGGAGCGCGGCGTGCGGCCGATCGGCGACTGGTCGATGTCGATGACCTTGTCGAGGTGCTCCAGCCCTTCCAGCCCGTCGAAGGGGGCGGGATGCTCGACGGCGCCGTTGAGGGCGCGCGCGACCGCGGCGTAGAGCGTGTCGACGACCAGCGTGGACTTGCCCCCGCCCGACACGCCCGTCACGCAGGTGAAGGTGCCGAGCGGGATGTCGAGCGTCACGCCCTTGAGGTTGTTGCCCCGCGCGTTCAGCACCCGCAGGTGCTTGCCGCCGCGCGCGGCCCGGCGCCGGCGCGGCACCGCGACGGCCAGCGCCCCGGTGAGGTACCGCCCGGTCAGGGAGGCGGGGTCGGCCATGATGGCGGCCGGCGTGCCCGCGGACACGATCTCGCCGCCGTGGATGCCCGCGCCCGGCCCCACGTCCACCACGTAGTCGGCGGCGCGGATCGCGTCCTCGTCGTGCTCCACCACGATCACGCTGTTGCCGAGGTCGCGCAGGCGCCTGAGCGTGTCGAGCAGGCGCTCGTTGTCGCGCTGGTGCAGGCCGATGGAGGGCTCGTCCAGCACGTAGAGCACGCCCGTCAGCCCCGAGCCGATCTGCGAGGCCAGCCGGATGCGCTGGCTTTCGCCGCCCGACAGCGTGCCCGCCGCGCGCGCGAGGTTGAGGTATTCCAGCCCGACGTCGAGCAGGAAGGTGAGCCGGTCGCGGATCTCCTTGAGGATGCGCGCCGCGATCTCGTTGCGCTTGTCGTCCAGCTTGGCGGGCAGCCCCTCGGCCCAGGCCAGGCAGCCGCGGATGGGCCGCTCGCACACGGCCGCCACCGTCTGCCCGTCCACCTTGACGGCCAGCGCCTCGGGCTTCAGCCGCGCCCCCTTGCAGGCCTCGCACGGGGTCGCGCCCATGTAGCGGCCGATCTCCTCGCGGGCGAACTCGCTCTCGGTTTCCTTGTAGCGGCGCTCCAGGTTGCGGACGACGCCCTCGAACGGCTTGGTGACCCCGTAGGCGCGCACGCCGTCGTCGTAGGAGAAGCGCACCGCCTCCTTGCCGGTCCCGTACAGGATCACGTCCCGGGCGGCCTTGGGCAGCTTCTCCCAGTGGGTGTCGAGCTTGAAGCCGTAGTGCTGGCCGAGCGCGTCCAGGGTCTGGACGTAGTAGGGCGTGGTGGACTTGGCCCAGGGCGCCACCGCCCCGCGCCGCAGCGTCAGCCGGGGGTCGGGCACGACCCGCTCGGGGTCGACCCGCATCTCCGAGCCCAGCCCCCCGCAGGCGGGGCAGGCCCCGAACGGGTTGTTGAAGGAGAACAACCGCGGCTCGATCTCGGCGATCGTGAAGCCCGACACGGGGCAGGCGAACTTCGAGGAGAAGGTGATCTCCGTCTGCGCGCCGGGCGCGGGGTCGGCCAGCTCCACCACCGCGATCCCGTCGGCCAGGTCCAGCGCGGTCTCGAAGCTTTCGGCGAGCCGCGTCGCGATGTCCGGCCGCACCACGATGCGGTCCACCACCACGCCCACGTCGTGCTTGAGCTTCTTGTCGAGCGCGGGCGCCTCATCGATCGGGTGGAACGCCCCGTCGATCTTCAGGCGCTGGAAGCCGCGCTTCTGGAAGTCCGCGATCTCCCGGCGGTACTCGCCCTTGCGGCCGCGGATCGCGGGCGCGATCAGGTAGAGGCGCGTGCCCTCGGGGAGCGCCAGCACGCGGTCCACCATCTGGCTGACCGTCTGGCTCTCGATGGGCAGGCCCGTCGCGGGCGAGTAGGGGATGCCGATGCGCGCCCACAGCAGGCGCATGTAGTCGTAGATCTCGGTGACGGTGCCCACCGTCGAGCGCGGGTTCTTGGAGGTGGTCTTCTGCTCGATGGAGATGGCCGGCGAGAGCCCGTCGATCTGGTCGACGTCGGGCTTCTGCATCATCTCCAGGA
>CAXTDZ010000157.1:0-10228 GCA_964243035.1 uncultured Lichenihabitans sp. | reverse complement strand
CGCCCGGCCCCAGGCCCGCGAAGCGCAGGAGGAACGGGCCGCGCCCGCCCCGGAGAAGGAACTTCCGGCGCTCGGCGGGCGCGTCGGCGGGCGGGGCGTCCGCCCGCGCCCGTCCGTCCACGCTTCGCCACCGGCCGCCCGCCACGTCCTCCAGCGGCGCGAGGGCGGGGCCGGTCAGGTCCGCGACCCAGGACTCCAGCCGGTGGGCGGACCGCGCCGCGCCGAGCACGGCCTCGTCGAACGTCCGCACGAAGCGGGGCGACGCCGTCCAGGCCGCGCGGTGGCGCGCGCTGGCCATCGCGCCCGGCCCGTTGGCGTGGCTGGGGAAGAAGGCCACGCGCGCCCGGGCGACGCCGCGGCTCGCGAGCGCGTCCGCCACCGCCCCGAAGGAGCTGCCCGACAGGCCCGGCCCCTCGTCGACCACCGCGAAGGGGGACGCGGCGTGGCTCGCGAGCCTGGCCTCCAGCGCGGGGTCGAGCGCCAGCTCGCGCGCGAAGGGAGGCCCGACCGGGCGCAGGGTGAGGGGAGGCGGGCCGCCCGTCACGGCGTGAACCGCGGCGGCCAGCACGGTGCCGATGCTGCGGATGCCGATCACCTGCGCGCCTCGCCCCGCGGCCCAGGCCGCCGCGGCGTCCATGTAGCCTTCGGGGTAGACCGCGTAGTGCGCGAAGCCTTCCGGCTCGCGCACCGCGAGGGAGCGGTCGGGGCCCGCCGCCGCCGCGAGGCCGGTCGAAGCGTCGCGGTCGGGCCCCTCCGCCCGGGCGAAGCCGTCCCGCCACGAGCGGCGGACGCTCCGGGCGAGGTCAACCGCGACCCGCATCGCGGCCGCGGTCCCTGGGTCGTCCGCCCGGTCAACCCCGTCCCGCGCGAAGGCCTCGTCCGCCAGACCCTGCGCGAGCTGCCCCGCGGCGATCAGGAGGCCCACCAGGCGGGCGTGGGCCGGGAGGCCGGCCGGACCAGGCGGGCCGCGGAGGTCGTCCAAGACCTCTCCGAGCGAGAGAAGGCGGGACTGGTCCCCGTAGACGATCATGGACCACCCCGCCTCCCGTTCGCCCCGCGCGCTTTGCAAAGCGGAGGTGATACCGTAAGGACCTCGGCTCCAGGCGGACGCGGGTTTTGGGATTTGGGACAGCGCAAGCTTCGGTGCGGCATCGTGGGGGTCGGCAACTGCGCGTCCTCCTTCGTTCAGGGATTGCAGTTCTACAAGGGGACGCCCGCCAACGAGCCCGTGCCGGGCCTGATGCACGCCGCCGTCGGCCCCTACGCGGTGAGCGACATCGAGATCGCGTCGGCCTTCGACGTGAGCGCCGCCAAGGTGGGGCGCGACGTGGCCGAGGCGGTCGGGGCCGCCCCCAACAACACGCAGAGCTTCGCGGCCGTGCCGCCGACCGGCGTCACGGTCAGGCGGGGGCCCACGCTGGACGGCATCGGCCGCTACCTGCGCGACGTCGTCCGCGAGTCCGGCGAGGCGCCCGTGGACGTGGCGGCCGAGCTCAGGCGCTCGGGCGCCGACGTGCTCGTCTCCTACCTGCCGGTGGGCTCGCAGCGCGCCGCCGAGTACTACGCCGAGCAGGCGCTCGCGGCCGGCTGCGCCTTTGTCAACTGCATGCCGGTGTTCATCGCCTCCGACCCGGCCTGGGAGAAGCGGTTCGCCGAGGCCGGGCTCCCCATCATCGGCGACGACATCAAGAGCCAGGTGGGCGCCACCATCCTGCACCGGACGCTGGTCAACCTGTTCAAGGACCGCGGCGTGCGGCTCGACCGCACCTACCAGCTCAACTTCGGCGGCAACGCCGATTTCCAGAACATGCTGGAGCGCGACCGGCTCCAGTCCAAGAAGCTCTCCAAGACGCAGGCCGTCACCAGCCAGTTCGACGTGCCGCTGGAGCCCGACGCCGTCCACGTGGGGCCGAGCGACTACGTGCCCTGGCTCACGGACCGCAAGTGGGCGCACATCCGCATGGAGGGCACGGCCTTCGGGGGCGTGCCGCTCAACCTGGAGGTCAAGCTTGAGGTGTGGGACTCGCCCAACTCCGCGGGGATCGTGATCGACGCCGTGCGCTGCGCCCGGCTCGCGATGGACCGCGGGCTGGGCGGGGCGCTCCTGGGGCCGTCGAGCTACTTCATGAAGTCGCCGCCCCGGCAGGTCAGCGACGAGGACGCGCGCCGCGCCGTGGAAGACTTCATCGCGGGCGCGGCCTGAGCGGGGTTTTGGCGCATGACGACCCTGTTCCTCGTCCGCCACGCCACCCACGGCCAGGTCGGCCGCGCGCTGGTGGGCCGCGCCCCGGGCGTGCCGCTCAGCCCCGAGGGGGTGGCGCAGGCCGCCGCGCTCGGGCGGCGCTTCGGCGGGATGGAGGTCGCGCGCGTGCTGTCGAGCCCGATCCAGCGCGCGACGGAGACCGCGGGGGCGATCGCGCGCGCCTGCGGCCGCACCGTCGAGGTCGAGGACGCGTTGACCGAGATCGACTGCGGCGACTGGACGGGGCTGAGCTTCGCCGACCTCGACCGGGACCCGCGCTGGGCCGCCTGGAACGCGGAGCGGAGCGAGGCCGCCGTTCCCGGCGGCGAGACCTTCGCGGCGGTCGAGGCCCGCGCCGCCGCCCTGCTCGACCGGCTCGCGGGGGAGGGCGGCGGCCCCATCGTGCTGGTCAGCCACGCCGACGTGATCAAGGCCGCCGTGATGGCGCTCACCGGCATGCCCGCCCGGTTCCACCACCGCATCCTGGTCGAGCCGGCCTCCGTCACCACGCTGGAGCTGTGGGGAACGGGCGGAGGCGGGCGGCTCACGCGCCTGAACGAGGCCCCGTGAGGGTCGTCGTCTTCGGCCTGACGGTTTCCTCCTCCTGGGGCAACGGCCACGCGACGCTGTGGCGGGGCCTCATCGGGGCCCTCGCGCGGCGCGGCCACGCCGTCACCTTCTTCGAGCGCGACGTCCCCTATTACGCGCAAAACCGCGACCTCCACGCGCTGGAAGGGGGGCGCCTCGTGCTCTACCCCGAGTGGGACGCGGTGCGGGACGAGGCGCGGCGCGCGATCGCGGCCGCCGACGTGGCCGTGGTCACCTCCTACTGCCCCGACGCGCTCGCGGCGGCCGGGCTCGTGCTCGACGCGCCCCGCGCGACCCGCGTGTTCTACGACCTCGACACGCCCGTGACGCTGTCTCGGCTCGGCACGGAGAGCGCGCCCGCCTACGTGGGCCCGCGCGGCTTCGCGGACTACGACCTCGTGCTGAGCTACACGGGCGGTGCCGCGCTCGACGCCCTGCGCGCGCGCCTCGGCGCGCGCCGGGTGGCGCCGCTCTACGGCCACGCCGACCCCGGCACGCACCGCCCCGTCCCGCCCGCGGCGCGCTTCGCGGCGGACCTGAGCTACCTCGGCACCTACGCGGCCGACCGGCAGGCCGCGCTGGAGGCGTTGTTCGTCCTGCCCGCCTCGGCGCGGCCCGGCAAGCGGTTCCTGATCGGTGGCGCCCAGTACCCGGACGACTTCCCCTGGCGGCCCAACATCTTCTTCGTGCGGCACCTGCCCCCCGCCGACCACCCCGCCTTCTTCGCGTCGAGCCGGCTGACGCTGAACGTCACCCGCGCCGCCATGGCGGCCATGGGCTGGTGCCCGTCCGGCCGCCTGTTCGAGGCCGCGGCCTGCGGCACCGCCATCCTCAGCGACGCCTGGGACGGCCTCGACGGCTTCTTCGAGCCGGGCCGCGAGATCCTGCTGGCGCGCGACGCCGCGGACGCGCTTCGCGCGCTCGACCTGTCGGACGCCGAGGTGGCGCGCGTGGCGCGCGCGGGCCGCGAGCGCGTGCTGGCCGCCCACACCTCCGCGCACCGGGCGGCCGACTTCGAGGCCGCGGTCGAGGCGGCCCGGCGCCCGCTGCCCGTGCCAGGGGAGGTTTGAGGCCGTGTGGGGCATCGTTCCCGCCGCGGGGCGCGGCAGCCGCATCCAGCCGCTCGCCTTCTCCAAGGAGCTGCTGCCCGTGGGGAGCCGGCTCGACGGCGGCGTGGAGCGCCCCTGCGCGGTGGGGGAGTACCTGCTCGACCGCATGGTTCTGGGCGGCGCCACCAAGGTCTGCGTGGTGATCGCGCCGGGCAAGTCCGACATCCTGGCCTATTTCGGCTCGCGCTTCGCGGGGGCCGCGCTGGCCTACGTGGTGCAGCCGCAGCCCTCGGGCCTGTGCGACGCCCTGTTCCGCGCGGCGCCCCTGGTCGGGCCCGACGAGCCCGTGATCGTGGGCCTGCCCGACACGGTGTGGTTCCCCGAGCACGGGTTCTCCAGCCTGCCCGACGACGCGCTCGCGTTTCTGCTGTTCCCGGTGGCGCATCCGGAGCTGTTCGACGCGGTCGCCTGCGCGCCGGACGGCACGGTGCTCCGCATCGAGGTGAAGCAGCCCAGGCCCTCCACCCCGTGGGTGTGGGGCGCCTTCAAGATGCCGGGCCGCGTCTTCCACGCGCTGCACGCGCTGTGGCTCGACCGCGGGCAGGCGGACGAGTACCTGGGGACGCTGGTCAACGCCTTCCTGGAGGCGGGCGGGCGGGCGGTGGGCGTCAAGGCCGGCACGTCCTACGTGGACACCGGCACGTTGAACGGCTACCGGGCCGCGCTCGCCCTCCTGCAGGCGGCGGACCTGCCCGACCACGAAGGCGCCGCGCGGGCGGCCGGAGCACCATGACGACCACGATGACGCCCGACGAGGTCGCGGCGCGCGCCCGCGCGCTCGGCCCCTGGTTCCACAACATGGATCTCGGCAACGGCGTGTGGACCGCCCCCGACCACTTCCTGGGCGACTACCCGGGCGTCAAGTTCCGGGGCTTCGCGCACGTGGTCCCGGCCGACCTGTCGGGCCGGAGCGTGCTCGACATCGGCTGCAACGGCGGCTTCTACGCGCTGGAGATGAAGAAGCGCGGCGCGGCCCGCGTGCTGGGCATCGACTTCGACGACGACTACCTGGCCCAGGCGCGGTTCGCGGCCGAGGTGTCGGGCCTCGACGTGGAGTTCCGCCGCCTGTCCGTCTACGACGTGGGCGCGCTGGGCGAGCGGTTCGACCTCGTGGTGTTCATGGGCGTGCTCTACCACCTGCGCCACCCGCTGCTCGCCCTCGACCTGATCTACGAGACGGTGGCGGACGACCTGCTCCTGTTCCAGTCGCTCCAGCGCGGCTCGGACGCGGTGGACGCCGTGCCCCCCGACGCCGACTTCTGGCAGGTCGAGCAGTTCGACCGCCCCGGCTACCCCAAGATGCACTTCATCGAGGGGAGCTACGCGGGCGACCCCACCAACTGGTGGGCTCCCAACCGCGCCTGCTCGGCCGCCATGCTGCGCTCGGCGGGCTTCGCGATCCTGGAGAACCCCGACCCGGAGGTGTTCCTGTGCCGCAGGGGCGCGCGGAGCGCCTGGGCCGAGGCCGCCTACCCGGCGCGGGCCGGGGAAGGACGGCGGTGAGTGTTTGGGCTAGGCTGACCGCCGTCACGATCGAGCACCGGAGGCTGCCGTGGAGACGTTGCGCACAACCGTGGACGAAGGCGAGGGTTTGACCATTCCCGCGACCCTGCGCGACGCGCTTCGTATCAAGCCGGGCGACACCGTTGTGATCGAGACGCACGGGGGCGAACTGCGCATCAGGTCCGCACAAACCGCGGCCCTCAGGCGATTGCAGGAATTTCTCCGTCCCCACGCGCCCGAAGGTCGCTACGCGTCCGATGAGTTGATCGCTGAACGCCGCGCCGAAGCCGAGCGTGAGTGATCACTACGTCCTCGACGCCTCGGCGCTGCTGTGCCTGTTCTTCCGCGAGCCCGGGGCGGAGCGCGTCGACGCCGTTCTCCCCTCCGCGTGTGTCGGAGCGGTCAACTATGCCGAGGCCATCGCCAAGATGGTCGACCTCGGTGTGCCGACGGCCCGGATGCTCGGCTTCGTCGCGGAACTCGGGCTTGAAGTCGTTCCCCTCGACCGGCAAACCAGCGAACTGGCCGGAGCCCTGCGCGCCGAGACCCGCGCGGCCGGCCTGTCGCTCGGCGACCGCTGCTGCCTCGCGCTCGCCCGCTCGACCGAAGCCGTGGCGCTGACCGCCGACCGGGCCTGGGCCAAGCTCGCCATCGGCGTTCAGGTCGAGGTGCTTCGCTGACCCTGCCGCATGAAAGGTTTTGAGCCGCGATGATCGAAGCCGCGATGATCTGGAACGAGCCCAACAACAAGTCCCACTGGGACCCGGGCCTCGATCCGGACTGGAGCCGGTTCGCCCGCATGGCGAACCTGGCGGGGCAGGCGATCCGGGCCGAGAACGCCTCCCTGCCGCGCGTGCTGGGCGGCATGTCGCCCATCGACCCCACCTTCGTGCAGAACCTCGAAGGCCGGGGCGTCATGGACAACGTCGACGTGGTGGCGGTGCACGGCTTCCCGCTCGACTGGAACCTGTGGGCGCTCAACGACTGGCCCGCCAAGGTCGCGGAGATCCGGGCCGTGACGGCCAAGCCCGTGTGGGTCAGCGAGGTGGGCGTCTCGACCTTCGGGGCCGAGGAGGTGCAGGACTTTGGGCTGAAGCGCACCGCCGAGCTGCTGACGGGCCTCGTGCCCCGCATCCATTGGTACAGCCTCTACGACCTGCCGCGCGAGTGGGAGGCCACCACCCGCCACAAGGAGGCCGAGGGCTCCTCCTACTACCGGCACTTCGCCATGGGGCTGCTGCGGCAGGACGGCACCCCCAAGATGGCCGCGGCGCGCTTCAAGGACCTCACGCCCGCCCTCGGGCTCTGCCAGTGGTTCCACTTCGAGGACCACCGGCTCGACGACGCGGTCGACTGGATGAAGCGGCTCGGCGTCACCACGCTGCGCACGGGGCTGAGCTGGGCCGACTGGTTCCGCCCCGACGCCGAGCGCTGGTTCGACCGGCTGGTGCGCCGGCTGGAGCCGTTCAACACCACCGTGACCTTCTGCTTCACGCCCGAGCACCTGGGGCTCGAACCCCACCACACGAGCGCCCCGAGGGAGCCCGAGCGCTTCGCCGAGTTCTGCGCCACCATGGTGCGCCGCTACGTGGGATCGTCCCCCGTCCAGCCGATCGCCTGAGGCCGCCCGCTACAGGCCCGCGGCCTTGCGCAGGGCCGCGTTGATGCGGTCCTGCCAACCTGGGCCGTCGGCCTGGAAGGCCTCCAGCACGTCCTGATCGATCCGCAGCGAGACGAGCTCCCGCGCCCCGGGCACGGCGGGGCTGGCCGGCGTGGGCGCCGCGGGTTTCGCGGCGCGGGCGGGCTTGAACACCGCTTCGGCGGCGTCGAACGGATCGGGGCGGCGGGGTGGTTTCACGAGGGGCCGGCTGGGTGGTGTCTGGACGGTGCCGAGGGGTGAGAACGTCAGGGAGATTTCGGCTTCGGCGGCGCCAGGCCGTGGCTGTCCCGGCTCGCGTCGACGTGTTCGCGCCTGCCGGCCTTGGCGTGTTCGCCGGTGTCGGTGTGCCTGGTCCTGTCCGCGTCGCGGATGGCCGCGGTCGCCTCCGTGTCGTCCGGCCCCGCCCCGGCGCTGTCGCCCGTCCCCTTCGCGCGCGCTCCGGCCATCGCTCGTCTCCGTCTTTCGTTGTGGTTCGTGACGGAAACGAGCGGAACGCGGGAGCGTTCCCTCGGGCCGCCGCGCGGTGACGGCGCAAGCAACGGCCGAGAGCGGCGGACCGTGACCGCGCCGGTGCGAAAAACCGTGCCCCGGCTGATTTCAACAGCCACGCTTGAAACAGATCGTCGCAGCGGTTGTTGTCAACCTGACATATGTTACCGCACGGAGGGAGCGCGCCGTGGAACCCACTGTTCTCGTGGTCGAAGACGAACCGCTGATCCGCATGGACGCGGTTGCGATGCTGGAGGAGGCCGGTCTCAACGTCGTCGAGTTCGATCGCGGCGCGGATGCCGCGAGCTACCTTGAGGACCACGAGCCCGAGGTGGCCGCCATCTTCACGGACGTGAACCTCAAGGGCGAGGTCGACGGGGTGGAACTGGCGCGGTTCGCGGCCCGGGTCGCGCCGAGCGTGCTGCTGATCGTCACGTCCGGCCGTTACCACGAGCAGCCGGGCCTGCCGCGCGGCGCCCGGTTCATGCCGAAGCCGTGGCTGCCGCTCGACGTGCTGACCGCCATGCAGAACGCGGTGGCGGTGCGCCGCGACGAGTCTCACGTCGCCGTCGCGAGGTAGGCCGACACGGTCGCGACCGACAGCACCGTCGAGGCGAGGATCGTCTTGCAGGTCACGCCGGCGTCGCGCCGGTAGAGTTCCGCCAGCATGAAGGGCCCCGTCCCGGTCGGCAAGGCCGCGAGCAGGACGGCCGCGTGGGTCAGCCGCGAGGGCAGGCCGAAGGCTTCGGCCAGCCCCCAGGCCAAAACCGGTTGCAGCACCAGCTTGAAGCCCACCAGAACGGCCGCGGACCGCGCCTCGCGGCTCCCGCCGCCCGCGCGCTCCGCGGCCAGGAACAGGCCGAGCGCCACCAGCGCGCAGGGGGAGGCGGACCCGCCCAGCAGGTTCAGGAATCTCTCGGCCGGCACGGGGATGCCGAGACCCGCGAGCGGCACCAGGGCGCCCAGGGCGGGGCTGAGCAGCAGCGGGTTGCGCGCGAGCCGCGCGCCCACGTCGAGGGCGAGGCGGAGCCCGCGCGCACCCGTTCCCATCCCGACCTCGATCAGCACGATCGCGAGCGCGAACAGGACGCAGACGGTGATGATCGAGGCGACCAGGGTCGGGGCCAGCGCGTCGCGCCCGAGCGCCGCCAGCGCCAGCGGGAAGCCGATGAAGCCCGTGTTGGCGTAGCCGGCGTTCAGCGCGTCGATGGCGGCGTCGGCGAGCGGGCGCCCGCGCAGCCGCAGGGCGAGCGTCAGGCCGAACACCGCGAGCGCGCTCAGCCCGAACGCCCCGATGAAGCCCGGCTGCCAGATCTCGGCCCAGCGCGCGTGGGCGACGATGTCGAACAGCAGCGCCGGAAGGGCCAGGAACACCACGAACCGGTTCAGCTCGGTCGCGGCGCCCGGCCCCAGCAGGCCGAGGCGGCGGGCCAGCCACCCCGCCAGGATCAGCGCGAAGACGGGCAGGACGATCGTGAGGGTCGAGAACAAGGGCCGTCGCGGTTCCGTTGCGGTCCCGCGCACCCCTACAGCCTGGCCCGGATGGGAACCAAGGCCGTTCGCGAAATCCTGGTCCGACCCGCGTCAGCGGGCGTCGTCGTCGAGCGAGGCCTTCACGAGCGTGTCGATGCGGTCGCGCCGGCGCGCGAAATCCGCCAGCGCCGCCCCGTCCAGGATGCGGCCCGCGGCCAGCCGCACGGTGAGCGGGTCGACGTTGCGGCCGTTGATCATGACCTCGTAGTAGAGGTGCGGGCCGGTGGAATAGCCGGTCGAGCCCACGAAGGCGATGGTTTCGCCCTGCTGCACGCGCCGCCCGACCGCCGCCGCGCGCGAGAACCCCGACACGTGCGCGTAGGTGGTCTCGTAGCCGAGGTCGTGGCGCACGCGGATGTAGTTGCCGTAGCCGCGCTCGAAGCCGATCTTGTCCACCACGCCCGCGCCCGCCGCCACGATGGGCGAGCCGTAGGGCGCGCGGTAGTCGACGCCCTCGTGGAACCGCCGGTCGTGCAGGACGGGGTGGATGCGCCAGCCGAAGCCGTCGCCCAGGGTCCCGTTGGCGACCGGCTTGCGCAGCAGGACCTTCATGACGGAGCGGCCCGCCTCGTCGTAGTAGTCCGCGTCGTCGTCGCCGGGCGCCTGGTAGCGGTAGAGGCGCGTGGCGCGGGTGCCGCGGCGCAGCGCCGCGAATAGCACGTCGCGGTCGCCCGGGCCGCCGTCCGCCGCGGCCCCGTACAGGACCTGCACCGTGTCGCGGGCCGCCACCCCGCGGCCCAGGTCCACCCCCGCCCCCAGCACGCGCAGGATGCTGGCGGTGAGCGCCTGGTCGACGCCCGCGTGGCCGTTGAGCGCCCCCAGCGCGTCCCGGAGGCTGCCGTCCGCGTCGTCCTCCCCGGTGTCGTCGGCGTCGTCGGGGGCGGGGGCGAGCGGCGCGGGGTCCGCGTCGGGCGGGGCCTCGACCGGCGCGTAGCGGTCGGCGTCCGTCAGCGCCGCCAGGGCGACCGACCCGTTGGGGCGGGTCAGGGTGACGAGGTAGGGGCGCTGCCCGGGCAGGCCCGCGGCGCGCCGGAGGCGCAGCGTTTCGCCGCCCGCGAGCGCGGCGCCGCCCGGGAGCAGGGCGGCCGTCAGGGCGGCCACGTC
>CAXTDZ010000156.1:0-10296 GCA_964243035.1 uncultured Lichenihabitans sp. | reverse complement strand
ATGCACGTCCACCAGTCGATCTGGAAGGACGGCAAGCCGGTGTTCGCGGGCGACAAATACGCGGACCTGAGCGAGACCTGCCTCTTCTACATCGGCGGCATCATCAGGCACGCCAAGGCGCTCAACGCCTTCACCAACCCGTCCACCAACTCCTACAAGCGGCTGGTGCCGGGCTACGAGGCGCCCGTGCTGCTCGCCTATTCGGCGCGCAACCGCTCGGCCTCCTGCCGCATCCCCTACACGGCGAGCCCGAAGGCCAAGCGCGTCGAGGTCCGCTTCCCCGACGCAAGCGCCAACCCCTACCTGGCCTTCGCGGCCCTGCTGATGGCGGGGCTCGACGGCGTCGCCAACAAGGTCCACCCCGGCATCGCCATGGACAAGGACCTGTACGACCTGCCCCCGGCCGAGCTGAAGCAGATCCCCACCGTCTGCCACTCGCTGCGCGAGGCGCTGGACAGCCTCGACAAGGACCGCGCCTTCCTGACCGCCGGGGGCGTCTTCCCGGACGAGTTCATCGACTCGTGGATCGAGCTGAAGACCGCGGAGGCGCTGCGGGTGGAGATGACCCCGCACCCGGTCGAGTTCGACCTGTACTACTCCGTCTGACGCGCGGGTCGCGTCGGGAGCGCGGCTTTTCCGGTCGCCTCCGCGCCGGCTGCGGGGTAGGAGGGCGGGTCAAGCTCTCCTACCCCGCCCCATGGCCGCCGCTTCCTCCCCGCCTCCACCCCGTCTCGGGCGCACGCGCGCCGCGATCCTGGTCGCCGCGGCCGTGCTCGCCTCGGCGGCCCTGCCCCCCGCCCCGCGGGCCGAGCCGCAACCCGCGGCGGGCGGCGGCGAAACCGTCGACCAGGCGCTCTGCCGCGTCATCGGCCAGGCCGCCGGGCGCTCGGGCCTGCCGGTCGCCTTCCTGACGCGGCTGATCTGGCAGGAGAGCAGCTTCAGGCCCAACGTCGTCAGCCCCGCGGGCGCGCAGGGCATCGCGCAGTTCATGCCCGGCACCGCCTTCGAGCGCGGCCTCGCCGACCCGTTCGACCCCGAGCAGGCGATCCCCGCCTCGGCCGCCTTCCTGGGCGATCTCGTGCGCCAGTTCGGCAACGTCGGCCTCGCGGCCGCGGCCTACAACGGCGGACCGGCCCGGGTCACGGCCTGGCTCGCCGGCAAGGGCGGGCTGCCGTTCGAAACGCAGGACTACGTGCAGCGCATCACGGGCCGTTCCGCCGACGACTGGGCGGCGGCGAAGGGCAAGCCGGAGGCGGCGCCCGAGCCCGCCGGCCCCTCGTGCCTGGAGCTCGCCGCGACCCTGCGCACCAGCGTGCCGCAGGGCCTGCAGGTGGCGGTGCTCGCGCCCTTCGCGCCCTGGGGCGTCCAGCTCGCGGGCAACTTCTCCAAGGCGGTCGCGCTCAGGAGCTTCGCGCGCGAGCAGAAGCGCTACGCCTCCATCCTGGGCGACCTCAGGCCCATGGTCATCGGCACCCGCTTCCGGTCGCGGGGGTTCCGGGCCTTCTACCGGGTCCGGGTCCCGGCCGAAACGCGGGTCGCCGCGGCGGCCCTGTGCGCGCGCATCCACGCCGCGCAGGGGAGTTGCATCGTGCTGCGGAGCTGACGCCTCCGCTCGCGATTGATCGTGGGCGGGAAATCCGGCATGGAGCGGCCCGCACGGCGCGGGACGGGTCCGCGGCCGCGCGAGGGGCACGTCGGCGCGATGCAGGTTCGGGTGGGGATCGCGGGCCTGGGAACCGTCGGCTCGGCGGTGCTTCGGCGCCTGCGCGCCCACCGCGACGACCTGCGGGCCCGAACCGGTTGCGACCTCGTCGTCACCGCGGCCTCCTCCCGCGATGCCGAGAAGGCGCGCCGCCTTGGCGTGGGCGACCTGCGCTGGTCCGCCGACCCGGTGTCGCTCGCCACCGCGGCCGACGTCGACCTGCTGGTCGAGCTGGTCGGCGGCGCGGAAGGGGTCGCCAAAGCCGCCGTCGAGGCGGCGCTCGGCGCGGGCAAGCCGGTGGTCACGGCCAACAAGGCGCTGCTCGCCCACCACGGCGCGGCGCTCGCCCGCCTGGCCGAGGCGAACGGCGCGGCCCTGGCCTTCGAGGGATCGGTCGCGGGCGGCATCCCGATCGTGAAGACGCTGCGGGAAGGGCTCGCGGCTAACCGCGTGGCCCGCGTGCAGGGCATCCTCAACGGCACCTGCAACTACATCCTGACCCGGATGGAGGACGAGGGCCTCGGGTTCGAGGCCTGCCTCGCGGACGCGCAGCGGCTGGGCTACGCCGAGGCCGACCCCAGCTTCGACGTGGACGGCTTCGACACGGCCCACAAGCTCGCGATCCTGGCGACGCTCGCCTTCGGTACCGAGCCCGACCCGGCGAGCTTCCACGTGGAAGGCATCCGCGCCGTAACCCCGACCGACCTCAAGGCCGCGGACGATCTCGGCTACCGCATCAAGCTCCTGGGGGTGGCGCAGCGCCGCGGCGACGCGGTGGACGGCCGCGTCCACCCGACCATGGTGCCCAAGCGCAGCGCGATCGCGCAGGTGGGCGGCGTCGCCAACGCCGTGACCGTCTTCGCGGACGCGGTGGGCGAGCTCACGCTGGTCGGGCCCGGGGCGGGCGGCGACGCCACGGCCTCGGCCGTGGTGGCGGACGTGGTCGACCTCGCGCGCGGCGTGCGGGTCCCCACCTTCGGCCGGCCGGCCCGCGACCTCGCGCCGCCCCGCCCGCTGCCGCTGGGCGAGCACGAGGGCGGCTACTACATGCGGCTCGACGTGGTGGACCGGCCCGGCGCGGTGGCGGCGATCGCGGCGCAGATGGCCGAGCGCGCCATCTCGTTCGAGAGCATCATGCAGCACCAGCCGCCGCGCCACCGCGCGGTCGAGGGGTCGACGGTGCCGGTGGTGCTGATCACCTATGACACGCGGGAAAGCGCGGTGCGGGCGGCGCTGGACGCCGTGGTCGCGGACGGGCATATCGCGCCCGAGCCACAGGTGATCCGCATCGAGCGGGACTAAGCAGGTTTTGCCAAACCTGCTTCCATTCGAGAATGACAGCGGCATTGATTCTGCTTTGGAAAAGCAGAATCAATCGTGGCTTCGGCCACGCAAGGCTGCCGAGGGCAGGACCGGCGAACGCCGCTCGCGCGGTCGCGCCGCCCCCGTGCCGAAGAAACAAGGGTGGGGCGGGCAAGGGGGAGTGGAGCGCGTGACCGATCTCATCATCCAGCAGCAGGACATCATCGAGCGCATCCTCACGCTCGAACTGGTGCGCGTGACCGAGCGGGCCGCGGTGTCGGCCGCGCGCCTGCGCGGGCGAGGCGACGAGAAGGCCGCCGACCAGGCGGCGGTCGACGCCATGCGCCGGGAGCTGAACCGCCTGCCCATCGACGGCACCATCGTGATCGGCGAGGGCGAGCGGGACGAAGCGCCCATGCTGTTCATCGGCGAGAAGGTCGGCACCAAGACCGGCCCCCGCGTCGACATCGCGGTTGACCCGCTCGAAGGCACGACGCTCTGCGCCAAGGACATGCCGGGGTCCATCGCCGTGATGGCGATGGCGCAGGCGGGCTCGCTCCTGAACGCCCCGGACGTCTACATGGACAAGGTCGCGATCGGCCCCGGCTACCCGCGCGGGACCGTCGACCTCGACCTCACCCCCGAGGAGAACATCCGCAACCTCGCCCAGGCCAAGGGCGTGCGGCCCAGCGAGATCACCGTCTGCGTGCTGGACCGGCCGCGCCACGAGGCCCTCATCGCGGCCTGCCGCCGGGCCGGGGCCTCGCTCCGGTTGCTGACCGACGGCGACGTGGCGGGCGTCATCTTGACCGCGCAGCCGGAACGAACCGGCATCGACCTCTACCTCGGCACGGGCGGCGCCCCCGAAGGCGTGCTGGCCGCGGGGGCGCTGCGCTGCGTCGGCGGCCAGATGCAGGGACGGCTGATCCTCGACACGCCCGCGAAGCGGGACCGCGCCGCGAAGATGGGCGTCGGCGACCCGGCGAAGAAGTACGACATGAAGGAGCTCGCGGCCGGCGACGTGGTGGTGGCCGCGACCGGCGTCACCGACGGCGGGCTGCTCGACGGGGTCAAGTTCCACCAGAACACGGTCGAGACGGACACGCTGATCTACCGCTCCGTCACCGGCACCGTCCGCCGGATCAGGGCCGAGCACCGCGAGCTCGGCAAGTTTCGGCTCGACTGAGCCGGTCCGGGAGCCGCGACGCCGCGGAGGTGATCCGCGGGCGTCGCGGGGGCATGACGATGGATCAGGGCCCCAGGAAGGCGGGATGGCCGAACAGGAGGTACAGGATCAGCAGGATGCCGATGAGGCCGAAGATCCCGATGCCGCCGTTCCCGTAGTAGCCACCGCGATACCCGTAGAAGCCGCCCCCGCCGAACAGCAGGATGATGATCACGATCAGGATGAGAAGGGTCATGGAGGCCTCCGGAGCCGTCGCGGGTTGAGCCGACTGCCCGCGAGACCGCCCGGCCACAATGGCCAGGCTGAAGCTTGCGGACATGCCAAGCTAACCCGCGAAGGCCTGTCGGGGTCCACGAACCATGACGAAATCGTGTGAGTCCGGCGACGCCGCTGTGGACAAGGCGGGAGCCGGCCGCGACCGGCTCCCCCTGCACGAGCTGGCCGTCAGGCCGCGGCCGCCTGGTTGATCCGGCTGTCGGCGAGGGTGGTCAGCTTGGCGTCGGTCGCCTTCTCCTCGGCGAGCGTCTTCTCCAGCACCGCCGCGCAATCGTTGCGGCCCAGGCGCTTGGCCCAGGACACGAGCGTGCCGTAGCGGGTCATCTCGTAGTGCTCCACGGCCTGAGCGGCGGCGATCAGGGCGGCGTCGAGCACCTGGTCGTCCGCGACCTCGCCCGCGACCTCCTCGGCCTCCTTGATGATGCCGTCGATGGCCTGGCAGGTGACCGTTTGGGGCTTGGTGCCGTACAGGTCGAAGACCTGCTCCAGGCGCGTCACATGCTCCTTGCTTTCGGCCAGGTGCTGCTCGAAGCCGCTGCGCAGCGCCGGATCGGTTGCCTTGTCGACCATCTTGGGAAGGGTCGCGACGACACGCTTCTCGGCGTAGTAGACGTCTTGGAGCTGATGAACGAACAGGTCGCTCATCGTCTTGATGTCCTTGGTGAAGATGCCCATGGCGGGGTCCTCTCGGCTTGTTGCGGGCCGGCGGCGGACGCCGCCGGTCTCCTGCCCGCCAGAACCGCCGAGCGGCGGGGCCGGTTCCGCACCGTGACGGAGGGTAGCGCCCTCAGGCCGCCGGACTCCGCTTCCGTTCGGCTCCCATCCGCACGTCCCGCGCCTCCGGACCCGCCAGCACCAGCACCGTGATCACGACCGCCGCCGTGGCGGCCACGCCCGCCAGCGCCCAACTGTAGTTCTTGCCCATCGCGTCGCCGATCTTGGATTGCAGCGTGGCGTTGTAGGACGCCAGGAAATTGCCGAGCTGGTAGACGAAGCCCGGGAAGGTGCCGCGGATGGCGGCGGGCGACAGTTCGTTGAGGTGGACGGGGATCACGCCCCAGGCGCCCTGCACGAAGAACTGCATGAAGAAGGCCCCTGCCCCGATCACCGCGGCGGTTCCCCCGAACGCCCAGAAGGGCAGCATGAACAGGGACAGCACAGAGGCGATCGCGATGGCGTACCGCCGGCCGATGATCTGCGACAGCGTGCCGAAGAACAGCCCGCCGCACATCGCGCCGACGTTGTAGACCACCGCGATCGTGGAGGCCGTGGAGCCGCTGAACCCGTGCTGCCGCTTGAGGAACGCGCTCGGGTACAGGTCCTGCGTGCCGTGGCTGAAGAAGTTGAAGGCCATCATCATGACGATGGCGTAGATCGCGAGCGGGATGTGCCGCTTGACGACGTCGACCACGCCCAGGCCGTGCTCCTCGACCGTGCGGTTCGCCCAGTCCGGGCTCTCGGGCACGTTGCGGCGGATGTAGAAGACGAGCAGCGCGGGCAACGCCCCCACCACGAACATGCCGCGCCAGCCCAGCACCGGCTCCAGGTAGTTGAGGAGCGAGGCGAGCAGATAGCCGGTGGGATAGCCCGCCTGCAGCAGGCCCGACACGCGCCCGCGCCACCGCGCGGGCACGCTTTCCATGGTGAGCGAGGCCCCGACCCCCCACTCGCCGCCCATCGCGACGCCGTAGAGCGCGCGCAGGATGAGGAAGGTCGTCAGCGTGGGCGCGAAGCCGGACAAAAGCTCCAGCACCGAATAGGTGAGAACGTTGATCATCAGCGTCGGCCGGCGCCCGTAGCGGTCGGCGAGGCGGCCGAAGATGAAGGCGCCCAGCGCGCGCATCAGCAGCGTCAGGAAGATGGCCCAGGACACGGCCGTGAGGTCGGTGCCGAAACTTTCGGCCACCTTGTCCAGCACCAGCACGAGGATGAAGAAGTCGAAGGCGTCCAGCGTCCAGCCCAGGAAGCAGGCCGCAACCACGTGCCTCTGCTGGCTGACCGTGCTTCCCGCCATCGCGTCCTCCCGGCTCTCGTTGCGACAACAAAGGCTGAGGCGGCACGCTCCGTCAAGCTCCGGCCCTCCCGCGGCGCGGCGCGCCCGAAGCGCGGGGCCGCGACGCTTGCGCCCGGCCCCACAAAGCGCTTCGCTTTTCCGCGCCGTTGGGGCATGTCGGTCCGACTGCCCGGGCCCGTCCCGGCGCCGCGGACGCCCCGCACGGGGTTTGGAGCGGCCCGTTCCAGTGTTAAAGGCGGTCGGGATGCCCTACAAAAGCATGCTGAAAGCGGCCTTCATCGCCGCGCGCGACCGCAAGCGCCTCCAGGTGATCGCGGGCGTGCTGATCGGCTACGGGCTGAGCAAGGTCGTCGACCGGCTTGGCCTCCACCACATCGCGCGCTTCGCGACGCGCGCGACGCCGGCCGTGGACGTGTCGCGCCTGACCCAGCCCCAGCGCGTGCGCCGCGCCATCGAGGCGCTGGGGCCGACCTTCGTCAAGGCGGGGCAGATCCTGGCGAGCCGGCCGGACCTGCTCACCCCGCAGTGGACGGAGGAACTCGGGCGGCTGCACAGCCGCGTGTCCCCCGTGCCCTGGGAGAAGATCAAGCCGCAGCTCGAAGCGGACCTGGGGGCCTCGCCCCACATCCTGTTCGCCGAATTCGACGAGGAGCCGATCGCCTCGGCCTCCATCGCCCAGGTGTACCAGGCGCGCCTGCTGTCGGGCGAGAAGGTCGTGGTCAAGGTGCTGCGCCCGGGGCTGCGGCAGATCATCGAGGCGGACCTGCGCCTGATGGGCTACGCGACGCGCATCGTCGAGCGCGAATGGCCCGAGCTCGCCCGCTACAAGCCGCAGGAGCAGATGCGCCACCTCGCGGCGGGGCTGAACGGCGAGCTGGACCTCAGCAACGAGGCGCGCAACTGCGAGCTGCTCGCCTCGCTGTTCGCGGACCGCGACGACGTCATCTTCCCGAAGATCCACTGGGAGATGACCTCGGAGCGCGTGCTCGTGCAGGAGTTCATGGAGGGCATCTTCCTGAACGACCCGGCGGGGCTGGCGGCGGGGAAGTTCGACAAGGCCGCACTCGCCCAGCGGGGCACCGACGCCTTCCTGCACATGGCGCTGATCGAGGGGACGTTCCACGCCGACCCCCACCCGGGCAACCTGCTGGCGCTGCCCGACAACCGGATCGGCTTCATCGACTTCGGCATCGTGGGGCGGCTGTCGCAGCGGCGGCGCAACCAGCTGCTGGTGCTGATCGGCGCCATGCTGAACCAGGACGCGGACGGGCTGATGGCCGTGCTGCTGGAATGGACGGGCCCCACCAACCCGGACCTGTCCAAGCTGGAGGCCTCCTCCCAGGCCTTCGTGATGCGGCACTCCTCCAAGAGCCTCAACCTGGGGCTGGTGCTGACCGACTTCATGGTGATGGCGCGCGAGCACGACCTCGCCATGCCGACCGACCTCGCCATCCTGTTCAAGGGGCTGGTCACGGCCGACGGCGTGATGCGCCAGCTCAACCCCGACTTCGACCTGTTCGCGGCCGCGGGGCCCACCGTGCAGCGCACGCTGGAATCGCGCTTCTCCCTGGCGAGCGTGAGAAAGAAGCTCGAAACGCTGGGGTCGGGCTTCTACGGCATCGCGAGCGAGCTGCCGAGCCTGATGCACCTGGTGCTGATCCGCCTCAAGCAGGGCAAGGTCACGGTCGAGATCGAGATCAAGGGGCTCGACAAGATCGTGCACGGCATCGAGCGGGCCGCGGCGCGCGTCGCGGTGGGGCTGGTGGTGGCGGCTTTCTGCATCGTGCTCGCGCCCCACCTCATCAACCTCGGCAGCTACGCGCTCGCCACCGTCAGCGTGATGGTGAGCCTGATCGGCATCGGCTGGCTGGCGCTGCTGGCGCGGAGCCACCATCCCCACCGCTGACCGCCGCGGCTGGCCCGATTGGTGCAAGCGGGGCGCAAGGCCGCCGCGCAAGGTCCTCCGCCCCATGTCCGACGACGCTCCCGACCCGATCCCGTTCGACCGGTCCCTGGACGCCCGGACGGACCAGGTTCAGGCCGTCTCGGGGCTGGTCCGCCGGGTGATCGCGGGCAACGGCGGCCCCTTCACCTTCACGGGAACCTGCTCCTACATCGTGGGCCGCGGCGCGGTCGCGGTGGTCGACCCGGGACCCGACGAGCCCCGGCACCGCGCGGCCCTGCTGGCGGCCCTCGATCCCGGCGAGCACGTGGCCGCGATCGTCGTGACCCACACGCACCGCGACCACTCGACCGGCGCGGCGGGGCTGAAGGCCGCGACGGGCGCGCCGGTCGTGGGCTGCGCGCCCTACCGTCCGCCCGCCGTCCCGCCGGGAGGCGACGCGCGCCTGTCCGACGCGTCCCACGACACCGGCTACGCGCCCGACCGCGTGCTCGCCGACGGAGACCGCGTGACGGGCGAGGGCTTCGACCTGTTCGCGGTGGCGACACCCGGCCACACCGCCAACCACCTCGCGCTGGCGCTGCCGCAGGAGCAGGCCCTGTTCTCGGGCGACCACGTGATGGCGTGGTCCACCACCGTGGTGGCGCCGCCCGACGGGTCCATGCGCGACTACATGGCGTCGCTGGAGCGGCTCGCGGCGCGGCCCGACCTCGTCTACTGGCCGGGGCACGGCGGCCCCGTCCATGACCCGCAGCGCTTCGTGCGCGCGCTGGCCCAGCACCGCCGCCAGCGCGCGCAGGCCATCCTGGGGCGGCTCAGGGCGGGCGACAGCAGCGTGGACACCCTGGTGTCGCGCCTCTACGCGGGCATCGCGCCCGCGCTGCGCGGGGCGGCGGCGATGTCCGTGCTGGCCCACCTGGAGGAGCTGATCGCCCAGGGGCTCGCGGTGGCGGACGGACCGGTCACGGTGAGGGCGCGCTTCGCGGCCGCGTGACCCGTCAGTTCTCGTCGGTGGCGTCCTCCAGGTCGCTCAGGAAGGCCTTGATGCGCGCCGCGTTGGCCCCGAGGTCGCGGCGCCCGAAGCGCGAGGCCGAGCGCATGTCGACCCGGGTCTGGTTGGCGCCGGTCGCGGCGAAGCGGATCGCGATGTCGTCCGGGAACCCCATCACGGCCGTCCGCGCCACCGCCTCGACGCGGCCCGTGGCGGGACGGCCGGCCGGCTGCTGCGCCTCGACCACCGCCCACCGGCGCGCCTTCACGAGCTTGAGCGCGTCCTGTTCCGCCTCGGCCGCGGGAACGTCCAGCGTGAGCGGGCGGAGGTCGGGATCGGCCTCGGCCTCCCGCTTGCGCTCGGCCGCGGGAGCCGGGTCGTGCGCGGCACCGTGCCGGACCGCGAGCGCCCGCGGCGTGCGCGAGAAGGGCAGCGGGTCGTCGGGGTCGGTCATCGCGTCGCCCCCGACGGGCAGGCCCGCGGCCTCGCGCGCCAGGTAAGCCGGATAGGCCGCGAGCAGGACGGCCAGCGTCAACCCGCCGAGCGCGGCCCCCAGGCCGGGCCGCCCGGTGCGCCAGATCACGGCCGCGGCCAGAAGCGCCAGCGGCAGCGAGGCGCCCGCGCAGCACAGCGCCGCCCCCAGCACCGCCAGCGCGCCGGGCGGCTGGACCAGCCCCGCTCGGGAGGCCAGCACCGCGATGGCCGCGAGCAGCAGGCCGAACACCGCGAACCAACGGCACCAGAGCGCCGCCGCGACCGGCCGCTCGACGAGCAGGAGGCGGCGCCGGCCGGTCCAGCCGCGCGCGAGGACGGGGTCGGGCCGCACCCCGTCAGCCCAGCCGGGCCACGAGGCCGGGCAGGTCCGCGATGCTGTCGATCACGTGGTCCGCCTCGGGCGCGAGCCGCTCGCGCGGCGCGGGCC
>CAXTDZ010000155.1:0-10490 GCA_964243035.1 uncultured Lichenihabitans sp. | reverse complement strand
CTGCCGGCGCTGCGCGGCCGCCACAACGCCCAGAACGCCGCGGCCGCGCTGGCCGCCGTCGCGGCGGTCGCGGGCGACCTGCCGGCCGCGACGGTCACCGACGCCCTGCGCACCTTCTCCGGCCTCCCCCACCGCATGGAGCAGGTGGGCGCGCGGGGCCACGTGCTGTTCGTCAACGATTCCAAGGCCACCAACGCGGACGCGGCCGAGCAGTCGCTGAAAACCTTCGAGCCGATCCACTGGATCGTCGGCGGCGTCGCCAAGGAGGGCGGCCTTGCCCCCCTCGCGCCGCTGTTCGGGCGCGTCGCCAAGGCCTACCTCATCGGCAAGTCAACCGAAGCCTTCGCCGCGACCTTCGACGGCCGCGTGCCCTTCGCGCGCTGCGGCACGCTGGAGGCCGCGGTGGAGGCCGCCGCCCGCGACGCCGCGACCTCCCCCGCGCCCGAGCCCGTCGTGCTGCTGGCGCCGGCTTGCGCGTCCTACGACCAGTTCCGAAATTTCGAGGAGCGCGGCGCGCGGTTCCGCGCGCTCGTGACCGCCCTCCCGCCCGTTGACGGAGCCCGCCGGTGATCTCGCGCGCCAAGAAATCGCCCCTGGCCGACTGGTGGTGGACCGTCGACCGCTGGATGCTCGGCGCGCTCGGCATCCTGATGTCGCTCGGCATCGTGCTCGCCATGGCGGGCAGCCCGGCGGTGGCCGAGCGGCTCGGGCTCAACAGCTTCTTCTTCGTGCGCCACCAGATCGAGTTCATGCTGCCCGCGGCGGCCGTGCTGGTCGCGACCTCGTTCTTGACGCCGCGCAACACGCGCCGCGCGGCGCTCCTGTGCTACGCCTTCGGCATGGGGCTGATCCTGGTGGCCCTGGTGTTCGGCCACGAGGTGAAGGGCTCGCGCCGCTGGATCTTCGGGATCCAGCCCAGCGAGTTCGTCAAGCCCGCCTTCGTGATCCTGGCCGCCTGGGCCTTCTCGCAGGGCGCCCGCCGCAAGGACGTGCCGGGCAACATCCTGGCGCTCATGCTGCTGCCGCTCACCGTGGTGCCCCTCATCCTCCAGCCCGACTTCGGGCAGACCATGCTGCTCTCGATCGTCTGGGCGGCGCTGTTCTTCATGGCGGGGCTGCACCTGTTCTGGGTGCTGGGCCTGGGCGGCGCGGGGGCGTTCAGCGTCTTGCTCGCCTACAAGTTCTCGCCCCACGTGCGCGACCGCATCCTGCACTTCCTCGACCCCTCCAACGGGCCGGGAGCCTCCGACACCTTCCAGGTCGACACGGCGGCCGAGTCCTTCGCGTCGGGCTCCTGGTTCGGCAAGGGGCCGGGCGAGGGCACCTTCAAGCGCGTGCTGCCCGACGCCCACACGGACTTCATCTTCGCGGTCACGGGCGAGGAGTTCGGGGTGCTGTTCTGCGTCGCCCTGGTGGGGCTGTTCGCCTTCATCGTGCTGCGCGGCCTGCTGCTCGCGGATCGCAACGAGGACCCGTTCTGCCGCTTCGCGGCGGCGGGGCTGGTGGTGCTGTTCGGCACGCAAAGCTGCATCAACATGGCCGTCAACCTCCACCTGATGCCCGCCAAGGGCATGACGCTGCCCTTCATCTCCTACGGGGGCTCGTCCCTGATCAGCCTGGCGCTCGGCATGGGCTTCCTGATCGCGGTGACGCGCAAGCGGCCCCGGGCGGCGCTGCTGGACGACGGCGCGGGAGCCTTGGCGTGACCGGCCCCATCCTGCTGGCCGCGGGCGGCACCGGAGGCCACCTGTTCCCCGCCGAGGCGCTGGCCCGCGTGCTGGTCGACCGCGGGTTCGCGGTGGAACTCGCGACCGACGCCCGCGCGCTCGCCTACAGCGCGACCTTCCCCGCGGGGGCCGTCCACCGCATCCCCGCCGCCACGCCGACCGGCGGCTCGCCCCTGTCGAAGGCGCTCGCGGCCGTGACGCTCGCGCGCGGCACGCTGGTCGCGCGCGGCCTGCTCGCCCGGATGCGGCCCGCGGCCGTGGTGGGGTTCGGGGGCTACCCCACGGTGCCGCCCATGCTGGCCGCCGCCCTGCGTGGCGTGCCCACGATCCTGCACGAGCAGAACGCCGTGATCGGCCGCGCCAACGCTCTTCTGGCCCGGCGCGCGACCGCGGTCGCGACCGGCTTCCCGACGCTCGGCCGCGCCTCGGCCGCGGTGACGGCCAAGGCCGCCCACACCGGCAACCCCGTCCGCCCCGCCGTGCTGGAGGCCGCCCAGGTCCCCTACCCCGCGCTCGCCGCGGGGGGCCGGTTGCGCCTCCTGGTGACGGGCGGCTCGCAGGGCGCCCGCGTCATGAGCGACGTGGTGCCGCTCGCGGTGGCGCGCCTCGACCGCGCGGCCCGCGACCGCATCCTGGTCGTCCAGCAGGCGCGCGGCGAGGACGAGGCCCGCGTGCGCGCGGCCTACGCGGAGATCAAGGTCCAGGCCGAGGTCGCGCCCTTCTTCGCCGACCTGCCGGCCCGCATCGCCAACGCCCACCTGGTGGTGGGCCGCGCGGGCGCCTCCACCGTGAGCGAGCTGGCCGTGATCGGCCGCCCGTCCGTGCTGGTGCCCTTCCCCCACGCGCTGGACCAGGACCAGGCCGCCAACGCCAGGCTGCTGGAGGAGGCCGGGGCCGCCCGCGTGGTGGCGCAACCCGCCTTCGACCCCGCCTGGCTCGCGGGCGAGCTGGCCCGCGTCCTCGCCGACCCCGCGGCGCTCGTCGCCTCCGCGGCCCGCGCCCGCGCCGCGGGCCTGCCCGACGCCGCGGAGCGCCTGGCCGACCTCGTGGAGCGCGTCGCGGGCCTGACCGCCCCCCAAGGAGTGGAGCACCATGAAGCTGCCGCGTGAACTCGGCCCCATCCACTTCGTGGGCATCGGCGGCATCGGCATGTCGGGCATCGCCGAGGTGCTGATCAACCTGGGCTACCGCGTGCAGGGCTCGGACGCCAGCGAGAACGCCAACGTGGCCCGCCTGCGCGACAAGGGCGCCACCGTCCACGTGGGCCACGCGGCCGAAAACCTGGGCGCCGCCGAGGTCGTGGTGGTGTCCACCGCCATCAAGCGCGACAACCCCGAGCTCGCGGCCGCGCGCGAGCGCCGCCTGCCCGTGGTGCGCCGCGCCGAGATGCTGGCCGAGCTGATGCGCCTCAAGACCTGCGTTGCCATCGCGGGCACGCACGGCAAGACCACCACGACCTCGCTGGTCGCGACCCTGCTGGACGCGGGCGGCTTCGACCCCACCGTGATCAACGGCGGCATCATCAACGCCTACGGCACCAACGCCCGGCTGGGCGAGGGCGACTGGATGGTGGTGGAGGCCGACGAAAGCGACGGCACCTTCCTGAAGCTGCCCGCCGACGTCGCCATCGTGACCAACATCGACCCCGAGCACCTCGACCACTTCAAGACCTTCGAGGCCATCAAGGACGCCTTCCACGCGCTGGTCGAGAACCTGCCCTTCTACGGCTTCGCGGTGATGTGCCTCGACCACCCCACCGTGCAGGAGCTGGTGGGCCGCATCGAGGACCGGCGCGTCGTCACCTACGGCGAGAACCCGCAGGCCGACGTGCGGCTGCTCGACGTGAACCTCGCGGGCGGCGTGTCGCGCTTCAACGTGCTGGTCCGCGACCGCAAGACCGGGCAGGCCACCTACATCGAGGACGTGGTGATGCCCATGCCCGGCCACCACAACGCGCTCAACGCCACCGCGGCCATCGCGGTCGCCTACCAGCTCAAGATGCCGGTGGACGCGATCCGCAAGGCGCTCGCGGGCTTCGGCGGCGTCAAGCGGCGCTTCACCCGGACGGGCGAGTGGAACGGCGCGCAGGTGTTCGACGACTACGGCCACCACCCCGTGGAGATCGCGGCGGTGCTCCGGGCCGCGCGGGCGTCCACGCGCAACCAGGTGATCGCCGTGGTGCAGCCGCACCGCTACTCGCGCCTTCAGTCGCTGTTCGCCGACTTCTCCACCTGCTTCAACGACGCCGACGCCGTGATCGTGGCCGACGTCTACGCGGCCGGCGAGGCGCCGCTCGACGGCGTCGACCGCGACCACCTCGTGGCGGCCATCAAGGCGCACGGCCATCGCCATGTCGTGGGCCTGCCCTCGGCCGCCGAGCTGCCGCGCCTCGTGCGCGACCTCGCCAAGCCGGGCGACTACGTGGTGTGCCTGGGGGCCGGCAACATCACGCAGTGGGCCTACGCGCTGCCGGGGCAACTGGCCGCGGGGTAGGGCGCCGTCCCGCCGTGACGGCCTTCCCGGACCTGGCGGCCGGGCTCCGCGCCCTGCTGCCGGAGCTGCGCGGCAGCCTCGCCGCCAACGCGCCGCTGGCGCCGCTGACGTGGTTCCGCGTGGGCGGCCCCGCGCAGGTCCTGTTCACGCCGGCCGACGAGGCCGACCTCGCCTACGCGCTGGCGCGCGTCCCCGCCGACCTGCCCGTCACCGCGGTCGGCCTCGGCTCCAACCTGATCGTGCGCGACGGCGGCGTGCCGGGCGTGGTGGTCCGCCTGGGCAAGGCTTTCGGGGCGATCGCGGTCGAGGACGGGTGCGTGGTGCGGGCCGGGGCCGCGGCGCCCGACGTCAAGGTGGCGCGCGCCGCGGCCGAGGCCGGCATCGCGGGCCTGGCCTTCCTGCGCGGCGTCCCCGGCTCGATCGGCGGCGGCCTGCCCACCAACGCGGGCGCCCACGGGGGCGAGCTGGCCGACGTGTTCGTGGAGGCCCGGGCCGTCGACCGGTCCGGGCGCGTCCACACCCTCGACCGCGCCGCGATGGGCTTCGGCTACCGGCACTGCGCGGCGGCCGGGGGCCTGATCTTCACCGCCGCGCGCTTGCGCGGGCAGCCGGGCGAGCCCGCCGCCATCCTGGCCGAGATGGAGCGGATCACCGCGGCCCGCGAGGCGAGCCAGCCCATCAGGGACCGCACCGGCGGCTCAACCTTCGCGAACCCGCCCGGCCGCAGCGCCTGGCGCCTGGTGGACGAGGCGGGCTGCCGCGGGCTCGTGCGCGGCGACGCCCAGGTGTCGCCCATGCACACCAACTTCCTCCTCAACCGCGGCCGGGCGACCGCGGCCGACATCGAGGGCCTGGGCGAGGAGGTGCGCGCCCGCGTGCTCGCCCACAGCGGGGTCGACCTGCGCTGGGAGATCCGCCGGATCGGCACGGCCCTGCCGGTGGAGCGCTGAGGGGCGCGCTCGGCGACGGGCCGGCGTTCCCAGCGCGAGCGAGCGGTCCGCGACGGACCGGTTTCCCAACCTCGCCCGCGGAGCGATGGGCTCTCCCTTCCGCCCCTCCTGCTTGGCTCGGGGTCTGCCATCCTGACCCCGGCCGCGCCGAGCGTGCTCGTCGGGTCGCGGATCGAGGCGGCTTTTGGCCTGTCCGCGGTCCCGGGCGGCACGTTGAGACGATCGAACGCGCCCCCTTCGCACTTCACGCCGGGGCTGGGCTTCCAGCAAGGTTCGCAACCGGGCCCGCGACGGCCCGGATGCCTTCCCGGAAACCAACGGCCAGCCCGGTGGCGTGACGATGGCCTACGGAAGGCGAGCCGGGCGGCCCTGGGGCCTGACCGAGTCCGCCGTCCAGCCAAGGGCACGACCCTCCACGCTTCGCGAGGGCGCTCCGCGTGGGCACGGCTGAGGGAGGGAGTGGGGTGGCACCGGCGTGCGGCGCGGCGTCCGCGGGACGGAGGACGCGGGTCACCGCGTCGCTCCCACGATCGGGCGGTGCGTCGCCGACCCGCGACCCCGCGGCAGGGGTGACGAGCGGGCCGCGAGGGGCGAGGCCGCGCCACGTCTTGCGTCCGGTGCTGGACAAGGCGCATTGATGGCGGCCCGCGGCTGCGCCGAGGAGAGTTCGACATGGCCTTCACCTGCACGCGTCCGGCGACGCCAACCGTCCAGGTCGACGACGAGCGCGTCCGCATCACCCGCTGGGACTTCGAGCCCGGCGCGAGCACCGGCTGGCACGAGCACGGCATGCCCTACTGCGTCGTCATGGTGCTGGGCGGCACGCTGGCGATCCACAACGGCGAGGCGGTCAGCCACGTGACGCTCGCGGCCGGCGACGCCTACACCAGGCCGAAAGGCGTCACCCACGACGTCATGAACGCGTCCGACCACGCGATCGCCTTCGTGGAGGTCGAGATGAGGCGCTGAGCCGTGCTCCGGTCGCCGATCCCCGGTTCGGCGTCGCCGAGGCGGGGCCGGGGACCGGGCCGCCCGGCGCGCCGGGGCCGACGGGATCAGCTTCGCCGAGGCCGGCCACGCGCCGGATCACCCCGCGGGGGCTGGACGCCCGTCGGAGCGGGCCGGTTCCCGGGCACCACGGCCCCGCCTTGCGGCCCGTCCAGTCGCGGCAGAACGGGCCGCGAGGCGCCAAACCGACGCCGCTTGCCCGCGGTCCCTCAGCTCAGGTCCTGCCTGTATTCCGCGGCCGCGGCCTGCGGCGGCTGTTCCAGGTTCAGGGCGTTCACGAACCGCCCCTGGCCGTCCATCAGGTAGACCACGGCGGTGTGGTCCATCGAATAGTCGCCGCGGCCGTTCGGGTCCGGGACCTTCTTGGCGTAGACCTTGTAGGCGCGCTCGGCGGCCGCCACGGCGGCGGGGTCGCCCGTGAGCCCCGTGATGCGCGGGTCGAAGCTCGACAGGTAGTCCTTCAGCACCGCCGGGGTGTCGCGCTCGGGGTCGACCGTGATGAACAGCGCCGCCACCTTCTCGTCGCGCCCCAGCGTGTTGAGCATCGCGGTCATGTCGTTGAGCGTGGTGGGGCACACGTCCGGGCAGTGCGTGTAGCCGAAGAACACGATCGTGGGCCGGCCCAGGAAGTCCGCCTGCGTGACGCGGCGGCCGTCCTGGTCGGTCAGCGCGAAGGGCCCGCCGATGCTGGAGGGGGCGGGGGCGCCGCCGCCCCGCACCGCCAGCGCCCCCGCGAGCACGGCCGCCACGGCCAGGACGGCTCCGGCCAGGATGAGAACGGGCGTGCGGGGGAGCAGGCGGGGCATCGCGGGTCCAGGGGTCAGGCGCCGCCCACCATCCGGGACACGACGCGGGCCGTGAAGTCCACCATGGGGATGACCCTGGCGTAATTGAGACGGGTCGGCCCGATGATGCCCAGCACGCCCACGATCCGCCGCGAGCCGTCGCGGAACGGCGCCGCGATCATGGAGGAGCCCGACAGGGAGAACAGCTTGTTCTCCGAGCCGATGAAGATGCGCACGCCCTCCCCGCCCTCGGCGCGGTTCAGGAGCTCGATCACCTCCGTCTTGGTTTCGAGGTCGGCGAACAGCAGGCGGATGCGCTCGATGTCGTCGAGCGCCGTCAGGTCTTCGAGGAGGTTGGCCTGGCCCCGCACGATGAGCTGCCGCGCCTCCCCCTGCAGCCCCGCCCAGGTCGCGAGCCCCGAGTCGACCAGCCGCTCGGTCAGCGCGTCGAGCTCGCTCTCCGCCGCCTTGCGCTCGGCCTCGATCTCGGCCCGCACCCCGGCGAGCGTCCGGCCGCGCAGGCGGGCGTTGAGGTAGTTGCCCGCCTCCACCAGGGCGGAGGCGGGCAGGCCCGGCGCGATGGCGACCACGCGGTTCTCCACCCCGCCGTCCTCGCCCACGAGGATGGCGAGCGCCCGGTCGCGGTCGAGGCGCAGGAACTCGATGTGCTTGAGCCGGTCGTTGCCCTTGGTGGTGGCCACCACGGCGGCGCCGCGCGTGAGCCCCGACAGCAGCGCGGAGGCCTCCGCCAGCGCGTCCTCGAAGGAGCGCGTCTGGGAGGCCGCCATCACCTCCGCCTCGATGCGCCGCCGCTCGCCGTCCCCCACGTCGCCCAGTTCCAGGAGCGCGTCCACGAAGAAGCGCAGGCCCACCTGGGTCGGCAGCCGCCCCGCGCTGGTGTGGGGCGCGTAGATCAGCCCCAAGCCCTCCAGGTCGGCCATCACGCTGCGGATGGAGGCGGGCGACAGCGCCATGGGCAGCCGCCGCACCAGGTTCTTCGAGCCGACCGGCTCGCCGGTCGCGAGGTAGACGTCGACGATCTGTTTGAAGATTTCGCGGGAGCGGTCGTTCAGCGCGGCCAGGGTGCCCGCCGTCGACGCGTCCCAACGCGGCGTGAACGGCGAGGACATGGGACGGATCATGGCCGCCCCCGCCCCGCCGCGCAAGCGGGCAAGCTTCCGTTAAGGTTGACCCTCTTTGCCCGGGGCCAACGGGGAACGGACGCAGTTCGGTAAGGTCCGAGTCACGAGTGCGGCGGCACCTGGATGGCCCGAAGCCGCGCGCGCCGTTGCGCCGGTGCGGAGCGCGCGAGGTGCGGATGGCGCACTGGTTCCGGGTGACGAGCTGGACGGCCTCCGCGCTGGTGGCGGTGGCCCTCGCGAGCCTGCCGATCGGCATCGACGCGCAGCTCATGCTGGGGCTGACCTGCATCGCCGGCATGGCGGTGCTGTGGATGGGGCCGCGGCGCAACCTGTCGCGGCACCTGTTCCTGGCGCTCGGCACCTTCGTGGTGCTGCGCTACGTGGTGTGGCGCACGGCCGCGACCCTGCCGCCCCCCGGCTTCACGGCGGACTTCGCCTTCGGGGCCCTGCTCTACGCGGCCGAGATGTACTGCGTGCTGGTGCTGGTGCTGAGCCTGTTCATCATGGCCGACCCCGCCCCCTCGCGCGCGGCCCCGGCCGTGCCCGAGGCCAAGCTGCCCAGCGTCGACGTGTTCGTGCCCTCCTACAACGAGGACGCGGACCTGCTCGCGGCCACGCTCAGCGCCGCCAAGGCGATGGACTACCCCGCGGCCAAGCTCACCGTGTTCCTGCTGGACGACGGGGGCACCGATGCCAAGGTGGGGAGCCCCGACCCCCGCGTGGCGCTGGCGGCCGGCAAGCGCCGCGCGGCCCTCCGGGACCTCTGCGCCAAGCTCGGCGTCACCTACGTGGCCCGCGCCCGCAACGACCACGCCAAGGCCGGCAACCTGAACGCAGGGCTCGCCCAGTCCGGGGGCGAGCTCGTGGCCGTGTTCGACGCCGACCACGCGCCCTTCCGCTCCTTCCTCAAGGAAACGGTGGGCTTCTTCGTGGCCGACCCAAAACTGTTCCTGGTGCAGACGCCCCACGTCTTCCTGAACCCCGACCCGGTCGAGAAGAACCTGCGCACCTTCAAAACGATGCCGTCGGAGAACGAGATGTTCTACGGGCTGATCCAGCGCGGGCTGGACCGCTGGAACGCGTCCTTCTTCTGCGGCTCGGCGGCCGTGCTGCGGCGGCGGGCGCTGGCCTCCGTGGGCGGCTTCTCGGGCGTCACCATCACGGAGGACTGCGAGACCGCGCTGGACCTGCACGGCTCGGGCTGGCGGTCGGTCTACGTCGACAAGCCCCTCATCGCCGGCCTGCAACCCGAGACGCTCGCGAGCTTCATCGGCCAGCGCTCGCGCTGGTGCCGCGGCATGATCCAGATCCTGATCCTCAAGAACCCGCTGTTCCGCCGCGGCATCACGCTCGCCCAGCGCGTCTGCTACGTGTCGAACCCGCTGTTCTGGTTCTTCCCGTTCCCGCGGCTGGTGTTCACCTTCGCGCCGCTGCTCTACATCTTCTTCTCGCTGCGGATCTACGTCGCCAACCTGCACGGCATGGTGGCCTACACGCTCACCTACCTTGCCGTGAACGTGATGATGCAGAACTACCTCTACGGCCGCGTGCGCTGGCCCTGGGTGTCCGAGCTCTACGAGTACGTGCAGTCGGTCTACCTCGCCCGGGCGATCGTCAGCGTGCTCGCCAACCCCCGCAAGCCCACCTTCAACGTGACGGCCAAGTCCGTGACGCTGGACGAGGACCACCTGTCGGAACTGTCGCGTCCCTATTTCGCGCTCTTCTTCCTGCTGCTGGCGGCCCTGGGCGTGGGCGCGTGGCGGCTCGCCACCGAGCCCGCCTTCAACGACCTGCTCGTGGTGGTGATGGCCTGGAACCTGTTCAACCTCGCCATCGCGGGGGCGGCGCTGGGCGCGGTCACCGAGCGCCGCGAGCTCAGGCGCAACCAGCGGCTCGACATCGAGCGGCAGGGGGTGCTCGTGGTGGGGGGCGCCGAGGTGCCGGTGGTGATCGAGGACGTGTCGACGGGCGGCGCGCGGGTCCGCACCATCGAGGGCACGCTGGCGGTGCGGGAGAACGAGACCCTGGGCACGCTGGTGGTGGACCAGCTCCGCTCGGAGGTGCCGGTCAAGAGCCTGTCGGTGGTGATCCGCCGCACCGACGCGGTGGGGGCCGACGACCAGTACGGGCTGCAGTTCTTCCAGGTGTCGCCCGTGCAGATGCGGCTCGTGGCCGACCTGATGTACGGCGACTTCATGGTGCTCGACCGCTCCCGCCGGGCGCGGCGCCAGCACAAGGGCATCGCGCGGGGGACGCTGCAGTTCCTCGCCTGGAGCCTGACCTACAGCGCGCGGGCCTGCGGCTTCGCGGTCAAGGGTCGCAAGCCCGCGCCCCCGGCGCCGCGCCGCGCGGCGCGCTCCGAGGTCGCGGCGGCCCCGGCGGCCC
>CAXTDZ010000154.1:0-10544 GCA_964243035.1 uncultured Lichenihabitans sp. | reverse complement strand
CGGCCAAGAGCTGATCGGGCGGCCGGAGCACGAGCTGCGCCGCCTGCGGGCGCGCGGCGCCGGCTTCGTCTTCCAGCAGCCGCTCACCGCGCTCACGCCGCATCTGACGATCGGGGCGCAGCTCGCCGAGGCCTGCGGGCGGGAGCGGGGCCAGCTCCAGGCTGCCGTCGCGGCCGGCCAGGGGGCGGCCGTGGACGCGTTGCGGACCCGCGCGGCCTGCCCCGGCCTCGACTTCGACGGCGCCAAACGCGAGATCGCGGCGGCGGCCTGCCGCGCCGACCTGTCCCGGGTGGACGGCGCCCGGGACGGCGACGCGGACGCGCTCCGCACGCTCGCGGGCGACGGGTCGATCTGCCCCGACGCGCGGACCCGGGCGGACGGGCGCCTCGCGGCCCTGCTGGCCACGCGCGACACCGACGACCGGGCCTGCACGGCGGAAGCCGCCAAAGCCGACGGGCCCGGCCTCGAACGCTTGGCCGCCGACGCGCGCTGCGTCCGGCGCCGCGACGCGATCCTGGCCCTGCTCATGTCGGCCCGGGCCGCGGAGCGCGCGCGGGTCGCGGAAGCCAAGTGCGACGCCGACGCCGCGGGGCTGGACAAGGTCGCGGCCGGCAACGAGGCGGGGCTGCGCGCCTACGCCAACGACGTCCAGGCCTGCGACCGCGTCCGCGCGGCCGCCTCGGCCCGGGTCGCGGCGCTGCTGGCCGCGCGCGACACCGACGACCGGGCCTGCGACGCGGTGGCCGGCGAAGCCGCGGCCCGGGTCGACCTCGACGCGCTGGACCACCTGCGCGCCGATCCCCGCTGCGTGCGGCGCGAGCGGGCTCTCATGGCGAAACTCGCGGCCGTCCGCGCGAGCGAGCGCATCCGCATCGCCGACGCGCAGCGCCGGCTGGCGGGGATCGGCTGCTACGCGGGCGCCGCCACGGGCGCGGTGGACGAGGCCACCCGCAAGGGGGTCGCGGCCTACTGGGCGGTCCGCCACGGCGGCGAGCCCGCCCCGCTCGTGATCGACGCGGCCCTGTCCGCCGAACTGGCCGGGCAGACCGGCGCCGTGTGCCCGCCCCCGGCGCAGCAGCCCGTGGCCGTCGCGGTTCCGGAAAAACCCCAGCCCGACACCAGGCCCGCCGCGACCCACGCCAAGCCGCAGCCCGCCGCCAAGGCGGAGCCCCAGGTCGTCGCCGAGCCGCGCCGCCGCCGCCCCGTGCCGGTCGCCAAGGCCGCCGAGCCGGAGCGGCGCCGGGTGGTCAAGACCATCGAGAAGGTGGTGCCCGTCGTGCGACGCCCGCCCCGCGAGATCGCGGTGCACGAGAGCGTCCCGCGCGCCCGTCCCGCGCCCGCCGAGGTCGCGGCGCCGTCCGGGGCGCCGAAGCCGCACATCTTCTACTGACCGGGACGGGCCGCGCGGGGTTGGGGACGCGTCGCGCGAAGGCCGATCACAGTTTCCTTGCCCGAACCTGAAGCACACGACGGCCGCGATGCCCCCCGTCGCGCGACCTGGCCGCGTCTGTTGCCGTCGAACCACAAGCGGCCACAAGATAACCCAAGATGGGCCTTTTGTGTGGTGGCTCCGTGGGAAGCCCTTGCCGCCCCGCTGACCTTCTCGCTACCCTCCGGACCATAAATTTGAATTTGATTCCGGAGATGATTGGATGCGGGTTACTGCGCCGCACGACCGCGTTGCTCGATCCAGCGTTCTCGCCTGCACCGCGCTGATCGGCTCCCTCGCGGGCCTGGCTTCGGGCGCGACCGGCACCTGGGCCGCGACGCTCAACCTCGACGGCGCGAACCGGACGTTGCCGGTCCTGCCCTACTTCGCCGGCCAGCGCTTCCTGAACGGAACCGACAACGTCACCAACAACCCCGGCGCGGGTGGCGGGGCGGCGCGGCTGACTGAGGGCGGCGCCCCCGCGGGCACGACCTACACGGGGCTGATCTCCGACGGCACCGCCGCGACGGGGATCGTGCAGACGAGCGGCAAGCTCACCCTGGGCGGCACCAACACCTTCTCGGGCGGCCTGGTCATCAACGGCGGCACGGTGGCGACGGGTGCCACCAACGCGCTGGGCTCCGCGGCCAACGCCGTGACCGTCAACGGGGCGTCTGCCCTCCTCAACATCCTGGCCGGGTCGTCCCAGCAGGTCGGAACGGTGACGATCAAGGCCGGGGGCGCCACCGTGAGCGGCAGCCTCACGGCCAACGCGGTCGACGTGACGGGGACGGCCGCGACCGTCCGCGTCGCCACGACGGGGGCGGTCGACGCGTCGCTGCGCAACGCCGGCGCGATCCAGAACACGGGGACGTGGACCGGCGCCGTGCTGGCGAACTCCGGGACGATCGGCAATGCCCCGGCCCAGGGCGCCAACACGGGCGGCGCGTGGACGGGAGACGTCGCGAGCAACACCGGCATGATCGGCAACGCCGGCACGTGGACGGGCAGCGTCACCACCAACGCCGGGACGATCGGCAACGCGACCCTGTGGCAGGGCGCGGTCGCGAGCAACACGGGCGTGATCGGCAACGCCGGCACCTGGGTGGGCGCGATCACCAACGCGGGTGCCGGCACGGTCTTCAACGGCGGCGTCATCACGGGCGCGCTCACCAACGCCGGCACCTTCGACGCGCTCGGCCTCGCCACGCCCCAGGGGCCGGCCGCGGGCGCCCTGCCGCCGCTCCAGGCCAGCGTCATCGAGGGCACGGTCACGAATACCGGGACCTTCAACGTCGTGGCGCCCACGACGATCCAGGCGACCCAGTTCTTTCCCAGCACGGCGCCCTTCAACGGCCTGAGCTACAGCACGGACGGCGCCTCGGCGACCGCGGGGGACTTCAACAACGCCGGCACGCTCGCCGTCGCGCCCGGCGCGACCCTGACGGTCGGGGGCACGCTCACCAACGGGGCGAACGGCCTCATCACCGACGCGGGCACGCTCAACGGCGCGATCCTCAACCGCGGCACCTTCGCGGCCCTGGGCACCGCCGGGCGCGTCGGCGGCACGCTGACCAACGCCGGCACCCTCGACCTGTCGCAGGGCGGGGGCATCAACGCGCTCGCCGCCGCCAACTACGTGGGCCAGCCCGGCTCGCAGCTGGTCGTCAACGTCGACCTGCGCGGGGCGGGCACCAGCCCCACCGCCGGGCGGGCGAGCCTGCTGACGCTGCAATCGGCGAGCGGCAGCACGGTGATCGACTTCAAGGGCATCGGGGGACAGGGGACGGCCGCGTTCTACCCCTCCATCCCGGTGGTCGCCGTGGCGTCGGGCGCCACGGGCGTGTTCACGGCCGACCAGGCGAGCCTGAGCGCGCTCGGCAACGGCCTGGTGTCCTACGGTTTCGCGGGCGGCGCGCTGCAAGGCAGCGTCCGGCCCTCGGCCGCAACGGTCGCGGGCGTGCAGACCACCACCACGCTGACGACGCTGAACACCCAGTTCTTCCAGGACTGGCAGCCCTTCGAGCGGCAGGCTTTCGTCACCGCCCCGCAGGACCCCGCCGCCAACACGATCTCGGGCGGCCCCTGGGTGCGCGGCAAATACGGCAACGACACCGACACGGCGGTGTCGACCGCGGGGGGCGTTTCGGCGGTGACGCGGGTCGCCAGCGAATACTCGGGCTTCCAGACCGGCGGCGACGTCGGCGTCTTCAACATCAACGGGACCGGGTGGAACCTCCTGGGCGGCGTCACGGGCGGCGAGTTCTTCTCGCACTCGGTGGACCAGGTCGGCGGCGCCACCACAGGCAACTTCGAAATCCCCTACGTGGGCGCCTACGTGGCGGCGACGCGCGGGCCCTTCTTCGTGGACCTTCTCTACCACCACGACTTCTACGGCCTGAAGCTGAGCGACGCGACCACGGGGCTCAGCGACCAGGGCGTGTCGGGCAACGGCGACACGCTGCACATCGACAGCGCCTACACGGTGGCGCTCGGCGACTACGGCAAGTTCGGCAACCTGTTCGTGACGCCGTCCGGCTCGCTGGTGCTGTCGCGGGTCGACCTCAACGCGCTGCCCTTCACGGCGCTCAACCTGGGAAGCGTGCGCTACGACCCCATCGACAGCACGCTGGGCCGCCTCGGCCTGCGCTTCGGGTCCAACTTCGTCACCCCGACGCTGGCGCTGCAGCCCTTCATCTCGGCCAACGTGTGGCACGAGTTCGAGGGCAACACCACTTCGGAGTTCGACGCGCTGTCGGGGGTCGCGATCCCCATCTCGACCTCCCGCGTCGGCACGTTCGGGCAGGCGGGCCTGGGGCTCAACGGCGAGCTGCTCGGCAAGAACCTGCTGGGCACGGTCAAGGCGGACTTCGACTTCGGGGACCGCGTCAACGGCGAGAGCGTCACGGCCCAGTTGCGCTACCAGTTCTGACCCCGCCCGCCGGGGACCGCCGGCCGCCCCGCGGCGGGCGGTCTCCCGGCTCCGTCAGGGGTTCAGGTAGATCATCGGGGCCTGGATGGTGATGCTCTCGGGCGTGATGGTGATCGACGAGGTCGAGCCGACCTGCAGCACGATGCTCTGGGTCGCGGACAGGGTGTAGTTGCCGCCCCCGGGCGGGCTGAGGGTGCCCACGGTGAGGCTCTGGTCGCCCGCCACGCTCTGCGTCAGGTCGCCCCCGACGCTCTCGGTCTGCGAAGCGCCGATGACGCGGATCTCGTTGTGGAGCGCCTTGACCAACAGGTCGCGCTCGGCGCGGAGCTTGACGCGCTCCTGCCCCGCGGTGTCGTCGAACACCAGGAAGTTGTAGCCGGACGGCTTGTTCTTGGTCGACATCGTCAGGATGCCGGACGTGTTCTTCTGGTCCGGCATCTTGGCTTCCATCTGGTTGGTCCCGTTGTAGACGGAGCCCACCACCAGCGGGCGGTCCGGGTCGCCTTCCTCGTACTGCACCAGCACCTCGTCGCCGATCCGGGGCAGGAACAGCGCGCCGCGGTGCTTGCCGGCCCAGAACTGGGCCACGCGCACGCGGCGCGACGCCGTCTTCTTGCGGTCCCAGTAGAACTGGACGCAGATGCGCCCTTCCTCGTCGACGTCGATCTCCTCGCCCTGCTTGCCGACCACCAGGGCCGACTGCGTGCCCGCGATCACCGGCCGGCGCGCGCGGGCCGGCATGCGGTAGGGGACCTCGTCCCTGGCGAGCTCGTAGTCCCCGAAATAGGCGAGCGTGCCGCCGTCCGCGCCCTGCGACGTGCCCGTGGTCTCGTAGGTCTGCGCCCCGAAATAGTGGGAGCAGCGCAGGATCAGGTACGACCCGTCGTCGGCCCCGGACCCGTTGCCGTCCTGGGACGCGCGGGTGACCGTGTAGCCCGGGGTGAGCGTCGGCGCGTAGCCCGCCCCCGCGTAGGAGTCGTTGCGCGTGCGCTCCGCGTCGCGCAGCACGGTGGCGAGCGTCCGGCCGCGGCCCTTCTCGTCGTAGTCCCCGGGGTAGTTGTAGATCTCCATGTCGCCGTGCGCGAAGGGATAGGGGTGGCTCGCGGTGGCGAGCAGGTCGGCGCTCGGCTTCTCGTAGTAATAGTCGTTGAGCGTGAACACGCCCGTCACCATCGCCTGCCCCCTGGTCCAGCTCCGCAGCCGCTGCATGTCGTGGCGCTCCTTCGAGGCGGGCGGCGAGTAGACGACCGTCCTCAAACCCGGCAGGGGCAGGTGCGCCTCGACGTCGGCCATCACCAGGTGGTGCGGGCTGGGCGCCACCCCGTCCCCGGCCCCGAACGCGAAGAAGAAGTAGATCCCGTATTCCTCCATCAGGCGGAGCACGAAGTTGAGGTCGGTTTCCCGGTACTGGACGCAGTAGTCCAGCGTCGGGTAGTCGCGCGCCACCAGGTCGACGACCCGGTTGGTGAAGCCCCGGTCGCGGAACACCTGCCGGATGATGTCGGGGGGCGTCATGTCCTTGAAGATGCGGCAGTCCGAGGTGAGCGACAGCAGCCAGAACCAGGGCCGCAGCACCAGGCTGTAGGCCCACAGCCTCCCGCGCGGCCCGAGCCACCGCGCGTCGGTGAGAATGCCGGCGAAATCCCGCCCGACGCCGTCGACCGTGTCCAGGTGGATGCTCAGGTCCTGCCCGAGCAGGGCCTTGAAGTCGATGGTGGGGTGCGGGCTCAGGGCCTCGACCCGCAGTTCGAACAGCTCGCCCAGCGCCTCGTGCCCCTCGAAGCGGACCAGCAGGAGCTGGTCCTTGCCGAGCGGCGTGGCGAGCCTGCCGGTGCGATCGTCTTGCGAGTAGGTGTTCGTCATCGCGACCTCGTGGTGGTCTTGGGCGGGAAGGTCCGGCCGGCCGCCGATCGGGCGCGGCTCAAATGTCGAACCCGAGCTGCAGCGTGTCCAGCGTGTCAGGCCCGACCAGGACGGGGGACACGCTCCCCATGCCGTCGCCGCGCTCGACGACCTTGTCCTCGTTCCGGGTGCTCGCGAAGGCCGGCCGGTTGTTGGCCCAGGTGACCGTCCATTGCCGGTCGATCTGCCAGGTCACGAAGTGGCGGAACTCGTAGCTGCTGGCCTGGGCCGGGTCGCTGCGGACGGACCGCACCGCGGCCCAGGTCACGAAGCGGTGGCGCTGGGTCAGCCTGCGCATCAGCAGGGGCGCCCCCGTTCTCGGGTCGAGGATGGGGACCTTGGTGTTCAGGTCCTGGTAGGTCGGGGGGAAGCGGCCGCCCGGGGCGTCGCCGCCCTGCACCCAGGCGGTGTCGATGAACCCCGTGGGCAGCTTCGGGGCGAACTCGTCGGGATGGTGGACGTCGACGGGGGGCAGCGGCGACGGCGACGGGTCGCCCGCCCCGACCCGGATCAGGTCGAGGGGGCTGCAGAACCCCATGGCCATGAAGTGGCCGGAGTACCAGTCCGGGTTCGGGGCGGCCGCGGGTGTGCCGCCCGGGCTTGTCTTGGGCGGCTCCCTGTGGTCGCGCACGGGCGCCTGCGCCTTCATCCTGAACACGTGGGGGAAGGGCTCCCGGGCGCTCACCCCGTATTCGGCGTGGACGTCGGTGAGCAGGCAGGTTTGCAGCAGCCCGGCCAGGAAACAGCCCCGGTCGCCGTTGAGGCTGACGTTGAACCGGAAGCCGATGAAGGCCTGCGGGCCCGCCTTCGAGACGATCGGCCCGGTCCCGGCCACGTCCTGGTGCGGCTCGAACGAGTTCGGGCCGGTGATGACGTCGAGCGTGGAGGCCTTGACCCGCAAAACCCGGGCGGGTGCCGGGTTGATCGGCTTGGGCGAGCTCGCGGGTCCGGTGACCGGGGACGGGCTGGCCGCCGTGCCCGGCCCCGCGCGCGCCGCCGTGGGAGCCGCGTTGTTCCAGGTCCCGGGCTGGGCCGGGCTGACCGAGTTCGCCATCCGTGTGCGACCGCTTGGACCGAGGGGTTGGGGAGGAAGGGGCTGAGGAAGCCTGCCGGAAGCCGTGCCGCCGGTTCGTCAGCCGGCGGGGCCGGGGGTGAGCGGGCCGGGCGCCGGGTGGGCGTCCCGGTCCGTGATGCGCGCCGCGGGTCCTTGGGGCATGGGCGATCGCTCCTCGGGTTGCCGTCACCGGATCTCGTAGGCGGCCCGGCTGACCGACCAGCGGGGCGGCTTGCCGTCCTGCCCGGGGTCGTCGCTGGAAAGCAGGCGCAGCGACCTGAGCGCGTCCACGAAGCGGTCGAAGCCCGCCTGCTGCCCGACCAGCGCGGCCGGCACGTCGGGCAGGTCGATGAGCTGCACGGGCCGGTCGCTCAGGATGGCGGCCACGAAGCCGCGACCCTTGGGCGGGCAGGCCTGGAACGCGTAGGCGCGGCCCTCGCCCTCGCCGGGCAGTTCGAAGGGGTGGCCCGGCTCCACGTAGTTCGACTTCGGGTTGCCCCCGACCGCCAGCCCGTAGGACGACAGCGTGTTGGCGCCCCCCTCCCCGCAGGGGTCGCGGCCGGCCCGCGCGACCTGGCTGCCGAGCTTCAGCGAGAAGACGTTGGGGTAGATCTGCGTGACCGCGCCCGCCGCGTTGACGTCCATGATGACCAGGTAGCCGGGCTGGGCGGTGGTCAGCACGAACTTGAAGCGGGTCCCCACCGCGGCGCCGCCGGCGGGCTCGATCGTGACCGCGAGCCCGGCGCGGTTCAGGGCGGGGTCGGGCGCCTGCGCGCGCGCCGCGAGCGGCGACGCGGCCCAGAGCGCGAGCCCCAGCGCAACCGCGCGGGCGCGGCGCCGTGCGGCGGCCCCCTTCACGGGCCACCGCTGAACACGGCCACCGACCCCACCAGGGTTCCCGGCGGCATCGCGGCGCGGAGCAGGCGGACGGCCGCGACCGGCGTCTTGCGGCCGTTCATCAAGGCCAGGCCGCGCTGGAGGTCGTCGAGGGACCCCGGGCCCGTGACCGCCACGATCTGGTCGGCCCCGAGCGGGTCGCTGACGCTCAAGGGCAGCACGAACTCCGGGTCGGTGATGGTGGGGGGATCGTTGTCCTTCGGGTACAGGCTCAGAACCGCGCCGTCGCCGCGGATGTCGAACAGCACCAGGGTGCGGCCCGCGGCGTTGCCGACGCGGACCTTGACCACGGCCCCGGCCCGCTGGACGTCGTCGTTGGGCAGCAGGCCGACCTCCTGGGGGGCGGCCACGACCAGGTCCTTGAGCTGCTGGAGCGCGGCGGTGCGGTCCACCACGGAGCCCAGGTCGGACGGGTCGACCGAGCGGGCCACCAGGTCGCCGTCGCCGGTGATCACGTCGCGGTTGGAACCGTCCCAGATCAGGTCCGGGTCCTCCGTGCGGCCCACGACGTCGACCTTGGCCTCGGCCGGGGCCAGCCCCGCGAACTGGGACGGCGCGCCCGCCGCGGCGGCCAGGCGGACCGGGGGCCCCGTGGGTGCCGCCGCGTCCCGTCCGGGCGGGGCTGCGGCGGGCAGCAGGGGGGCGGACGGAGCGGCGCCCGGCAGGTCGCCCAGGTCGGTGGGGGCGATCACGATGCCGCGCGTCCGATCGGTCCGGGAGGCTGCGGCCGCAAGATCGTCCGGCAGGGCGGCCGCGATCTTCTGGCGCTGGTCGGAGAGCTGGTAGACGAGCCGCGCCGCGTAGGCCACGAGCTCGGCTTCCGACACCGCGCCGTCGCGGTCGAGGTCGGCGCGGCCTTCGAGCGCGCGGGCGACCGCGTAGGTCAGCACCCGGCGCGGTTCGGCGACGCCGGGGATCGCCACCGCCCCGCTCCGGAAGCGCGGCGCGCTCGCGGCCAGCACCAGGGACCCGTGGAAGGCCGGCGCGCCGCGGACCAGCGCGTCCCCTGCCCCCGGTCCGGACGCCGCCTCGGCCGTGGCGCCCCCGAGCATGTGCAGGCGGCCCTCGACGGTGCCGAACGAGGCGTCCGCGACCAGGATCGCGCGGCCCCCCCGGGCCTCGACGGCGCGGAGGAACGCGTCGAGGTCGGCCCCGGTCAGCGCGCCGCCCCCGGGCAGGCGGAGCGACGCCGCGAGGCCGTCGGGGGCGGCCGGGTCCGCGGCCCCGAGGCCGCCGAAGGCGAACAACACCGTGTCGCCCGGCCCCGTCCGGCGCCCCAGCTCGGTCAGCCGGGCCAGGAGGGCGGCGCGGTCGACCGCGGCCTCCGTCACCACGGCCAGGTCGCCGAGGCCGCGCCGGCCGAGCACGGCGCCGAGATCCCGGGCGCCCTCGCGCGCGCCCGGAACCGTGACGCCGTCCGGGTAGCGGTCGAAACCCGCCACGAGCGCCCGCCAGGCGGGAGCCGCGTGGGCGACGCCCGCGGACCCCGCGAGCAGACCCGCCAGCGCGAGCCCTCGCGCCAGCCCCCGGCCCCACCCGCGGGGCCCGCGCGTCCCGAACAGCATCGCGACACTCCGGTGCATCGAGGCCCGCATCCTCATTCGAGCCTGAAGGCCGCCAGCGCGGCCCCGACGGCCCGCCCTCGCTTCGCGGCGGCCTGGAGCGCGGGAAAGACGTCCGACGCGGGGGCGGGAAGGCTGGGCAGCGGGATCGGCCCGGCGCTCGACAGGGCGAGCACGAGCTGCGGCTGGCTGCCCGGCGGCCCGCCCGGCAGCCGGTCGAGCCGCGCCTGGAAGGTCCACTCCCCGTTGTTGGTCTTCAGGCTGTCGCTCAGGTCCTGCACGAGCCCGTTCTCGTCGACCCGGAGCAGCGCCAGCGAGGAGCCCGCCGCGGCCGCGAGCGCGCCCGACAGCAGGCGCCCCGCCTTCAGCGTGCTGCGGGGCGGGGCGGGGCTGTAGACCGTGAGGGAGGGCGCCGCGGGCCCGCCCCCGGCCGCGGTCGCGAAGGCGAGCGCCGGGCACTGTTCCGCCGCGACCGCCGTGGCGGCCACGGCCGGGGTCAGGCCGAACTGCGCCGCAAAGGCGCGGCCGAGGTTGTCCGCGGCGGCCCCGTCGGGTGCCAGCGCGGTCAGGTCCGCGGCCTGGTCGCTCAGGCGGCCGGGCCGCACGAACAGGCACTTGTCCGCGTCGTAGGCTACGATGAAGCGCGCCATGCGGTCCGCGACCGAGGGCGCCGGCCCCAGCCCGACCAGGCCCCGCAGGGCCGGGCCGAACACCAGGGCCGCGACGACCGCCGCCGCGACCCCGCCCGCCGCGAGCCCGCCCCAGACC
>CAXTDZ010000153.1:0-10554 GCA_964243035.1 uncultured Lichenihabitans sp. | reverse complement strand
GCCCCCGCCCCGTCCGGCGGAGGGGGCGGCGCTCGCGGGGGAGGCCGCGGTCCTGTCGGCCCGCGAGGCCGCGGCGGCGGCCGCGACCCTGGACGAGCTGCGCGCCGCCATGGAGCGCTTCGAGGGCTGCGCGCTCAAGCGCACCGCGAGCCGGCTCGTGTTCGCGGACGGCGACCCGGGTGCCGGCCTGATGATGGTGGGCGAGGGGCCGGGCGCCGACGAGGACCGGCAGGGCCTGCCCTTCGTGGGCCGCAGCGGGAAGCTGCTCGACCGCATGCTGACCGCCGTCGGGCTCGACCGGACCCGGCTCTACCTCGCCAACGTCGTGCCCTGGCGGCCGCCGGGCAACCGCACCCCCACCCCGCAGGAGGTGGCGGTCTGCCTGCCCTTCGTCACGCGCCAGATCGAGCTGGCCGACCCCGCCATCCTGGTGTTCCTGGGCGGCTCGGCCATGCAGGCGCTGCTGGGGGGCAAGGACGGCATCATGCGCGCCCGGGGCCGCTGGGTGGACTACCCCCTCAACGGGCGCACGATCCGCGCCATGCCTATGCTGCACCCCGCCTACCTGCTTCGCCAGCCCGGCCACAAGGCCCTGGCCTGGCGCGACCTGCGGGCGCTCGGCAAAGCCCTCGCGCCCCGCGCCTGAGCCCCGCGGCGTCCCGACCGGCCGGTGCGAAGCCCGCTGTTCCCGACGGCGGCGGGGGTCGTGGTGCCGGCGGCTCACCGGTTGCGCGCGCCTCGCGCCCGGCTGCCCTTTCGTGGGCATGGCGCTCGCGCCGTTCGGCTCGGGGCGGCTGACGGGCGTCTTTCCCCCGCTCGCGCGTCCCATCCTGGGCGACGAGGGCCGCCCGCGCACGCCCCGGACCGGCGAGGCCTGCATCCCGTGCGCAGCCGTCCACCGCAATCGGCCGGCGCGGCCGCGGCGGCGCTTGAAACGGGCGGGGAAAGCGGGCTTGGAGAAGGGCGGCGCTGCCTCCGGATCGCTCGTCCCATGATCAAGCTCTACGACAACGTCGGCAGCCGTGACGAGGTCGCGGTGGATCTCGCGGCCGACCACCTCCCCGACGACGTGGTCTGGCTCGACCTCCACGACGCCACCAAGGCCGAGCTCGCCTTCGTGCAGCGCGTGGTGCAGCTGTCGCTTCCCGACGACGACAGCCTCACCGACCTGCAAACCGCCGGGCGCCTCCGGGCCGACGGCGACACGCTCCAGGCCTTCACCCCCGTGCTGTTCCGCGACGCCACCGGCGAGGTCCGCACCACGACGGTGGGGTTCGTGCTCGGCCCCAGGCTGCTCGTGACCCTGCGGACGGAGGAGCTGCGCTCCTTCGCGGACTACGTCGCGCGCAAGACCGCGCCGGGCGAGGAAGCGCGGCACCACAGCGCGCTGGAGGTCTTCGTGGGCCTGCTGGACGCGGTCGTGGACCGGCTGGCGGACGGCATGGAGGCGGTGGGCGCCGACCTCGACAAGGTGTCCCGCCACATCTTCAGCGGCGGCGCCGACCCTGGCCGGTCGCACCGGCCCGTGAAGGTCGAGGCCGACCTTCAGGGCGTGCTGAGGCTGATCGGCCGGAGCGGCCAGCTGACGTCGCGGGTCGGCGACAGCCTGCTCGGGGTGGGGCGCGTGCTCGCCTTCGTGGCGGGCAACACCCGCGACCTGCCCGCCGAGCCCAAGGCCCGCATCGACACGCTGCGCCAGGACATCCAGACGCTGAACGACTACGAGACGCGGTTGACCGACAAGGTGCAGTTCCTGCTCGACTCGACGCTCGGGTTCATCAACAACGAGCAGAACCGCACGTTCAAGCTGCTGACGGTCGCCTCCGTGATCGGCATCCCGCCCACCTTCGTGGTGGGCCTCTACGGCATGAACTTCAAGAACATGCCGGAGCTGGACTGGGCCTACGGCTACCAGTGGGGCCTGTTCCTGATCGTGCTCAGCACGGTGGCGCCGATCGTCTGGCTCAAGGTGAAGGGCTGGATCTGAGCCGGGAGGCGGCGTGCCGCCTCGTCAGCCCGACAGCGCGAGGTCCCCGCGGGCCCGGGCCGGGCCCGACCGGCGCCGCGCCGCGACGCCGTCGACCAGCTCGGCCATCGCGGCCTGGGTGCTGTCCCAGGAGGTGCCCGCCAGGTGCGCGTCGACGGCGGGCAGCCACCCGGGCGGGTGCGCGGCGGCCGCGAGCGCCTCCGCGCAGGCCCGCTCGAACGCTTCCGCGCCCGCCGCGATCCGAACCGCCGCGAGGCCGCGGTAGCCGCGCACCACGTCGCGCACGGGCGTGGACACCACGGGCTTGCCGCCCGCCAGGTATTCCAGCGTCTTGGTCGGGCTGATGAAGCGCGTGGCGTCGTTCATCGCGAAGGGCATGATCGCCACGTCCCAGCCTCCCAGGTAGGCCGGCAGCTCGGCGTAGTCCTTGCCGTGCAGGAGGTGGAGGTTGGGCCGCGCGGGCAGGGCCGCGGCGTCGATCTTCAGCACCGGGCCGACCAGCACGAAGGACCAGTCGGGCCGCGCGCGGGCGAGGCGGTCCAGGAGGTCGAGGTCCATGCGCTCGTCGACCACCCCGTAGTAGCCGAAGCGGGGCCTCGCGATCCCCGCCTGGTCCCACGGGTCCGGGCCGGGCCGCCGCGCCGCCTCGAAATGGGCGGTGTCGACGCTGGAGGGAAACGGATGGACGCTGCCGTGCAGCCCCCGCTTGGCCTCGTACAGGGCGAGCCCGCCCGTGAACACGAGGTCGGCGCGGGCGAGCAGCGCCCGTTCGAGCCGCGGCAGGTCGCCGGGCGCGTCGAGGAAGTGGGACAGCTCGTCCATGCAGTCGTAGACCACCGCGGCTGCCTCGACGTGACCCGCGACCGGCAGCATCATGGGCGTGTAGAACCACAGCACGGGGCGCTCGATCCCGAGCCCCGCGATCAGCTCGTCCAGCATGCTCCTCATCGCGGGCGCGGGGTCCGCGGGGCCTCGCGCCTCGGGGAACAGGGGCTGGGCGACCGTGACGCCGGTTTCCCCGTCCACGCTCAGGCGCAGGTGCGGGGCGTCGCAGGGGGCGGGGAGGGGCTCCTCGACGTAGATCACCCGGTGGCTGCGCGCGAACCGCGCCATCAGGTGCTGCGGCCGCTGGCGGACGAAGTCCCAGCGCAGGTGCGACAAGCAGATCAGGACCGGCTTGGGCGACGGTGCGGCTGCGGGCTGCGGCATGGCGATCCCTTGTTGGTTGCGGGCCGACGGGTAGCATCGGCCGGCTCCGGGAGAGAGGCGCCATCTTGTCACAATCGCGGGGGCGGTCCGGCCCCGCGTCGAGGATCAAATCGGCGCCGTCGGCCGTTTCGACCGTGAGCGTAGCAGGGCTGAAGGAAAGCGCGATGCGGTGGGAGGATGCCCGGCGGTCCGACAACATCGAGGACGTGCGCGGCGGGGGTGGCGGCGACGCGGGCGATCCGGGCGGCGGGATCAGCATCCCGACCGCCGGGGGAGGGTTGGGGATCAGCGCCATCCTGGTGATCGCGGTGATCGGCTACTTCCTCGGCATCGACCCGCGCACGCTGATCGGCGCGCTGGACAACGGCGGGGGTGGGGGCGGCCAGTCCCAGTCGCAATCCTACGACGAGACCAACCCGCTGCCGCGCCGGCAGGCGCAGACCGCGGCGCCCGCGGGGCACCCGACCGACCAGATGGGCGACTTCGTGGCCGCGATCCTGGGCGAGACCGAGGACGTGTGGTCCGACATCCTGCCCGCGCAGCGCAACGTGCAATACGCCAAGCCGCGGCTCGTGCTCTACAGCGGCGTGACGCGCTCGGGCTGCGGGCAGGCGCAGTCCGCCATGGGGCCGTTCTACTGCCCGGTGGACCAGAAGGTGTACCTCGACATGTCGTTCTTCAACGACATGAAGCGCAAGCTCGGGGGCGGCGGCGACTTCGCCTACGCCTACGTGATCGCCCACGAGATCGGCCACCACGTGCAGAACCTGATCGGCCTGCTGCCCAAGGTGCACGAGCGGCAGGAACAGGCGAGCCAGCAGGAATCCAACAGCCTCTCGGTCCGCCTGGAGCTCAACGCGGACTGCCTGGCGGGCGTGTGGGCCGCCAACGCGGACAAGAAGTGGCACGTCATCGAGCAGGGCGACGTCGACAAGGCCATGAACACGGCCTCCGCGATCGGCGACGACCGGTTGCAGAAGCAGGCCCAGGGCTACGCGGTGCCCGACAGCTTCACCCACGGCTCGTCGCAGCAGCGCCAGCACTGGCTGCAGGTCGGCCTGCAGTCCGGCAAGGTGGACAGCTGCGACACGTTCGGGCGCTGACCGCCGTGCCGGGCCCCGACGCGACCCGCGCCTTCGTGCCGCTCGCCATCGCGGTGCTGACCGTGTCGGACACGCGCACGGCCGCCGACGACCGCTCGGGCGACGCGCTGGTGGAGCGCCTGACGGGCGCGGGCCACCGGCTCGCGGCGCGGTCGGTCGTTCCCGACGACCGCGAGCGCATCGCGGGCGCCGTGACGGCCCACGCCGACGATCCGGGCGTGGACGTGGTGATCACCACGGGCGGCACGGGCTTCACGGGGCGCGACGTGACGCCCGAGGCCCTGGAGCCGCTGTTCACCAAGCGCATGGACGGCTTCGCAGCCGTGTTCCACCGCCTGTCCTTCGACAAGATCGGCACGTCCACGGTCCAGTCGCGCGCCACCGCGGGGCTGGTCGGCACCACCTTCGTGTTCGTGCTGCCCGGCTCGCCCGGCGCCTGCCGCGACGCCTGGGACGGCATCCTGGCCCAGCAGCTCGACTACCGCCACCGCCCCTGCAACTTCGTCGAGCTGCTGCCCCGGCTGGACGAGCACCTCCGGCGGGGCGCGGGGTGAGCCGCGGTCCGTAGGGGACGCGGCCCCGGATCGGCGCGTCGGCCGTCCGATCCGCTCAGGCGGTCATGACCGCGCGCGACGCGAGCGTCCGCGCCTTCCCGATGACCTTGACCAGCCCCGCGAAGTCCGCCGCCGGCCCGCTCAGCCGCTCGCGCGGCGCGATCAGGCCCGCCACGGGCGCGAGGTCCGGAAGCAGGCGCGTCGCGAGGCCTTCCGGGACCTGCCTGAGCAGGACGGGAGCGAGGCCCGTTTCCGCGCGGTCCGGGCCGAGCAGCCCCGCCACCTCGTCCAGGAAGCCGCGGTCGAAGGCGGTGCCCGCCCGCAGCGCGAACACGGCCCGCTGCTTGGCGAGGGCGAGCGCCTCCGCCAGGCCCGCCCGGAACGCGTCGGCCTCGACCAGGCGGCAGCCCGCGTGCTCGGCCACCGCGCGCAGGCCCTCGTCGCCGCGCCGCGCCAGCACCGTCACGTCCCGGACCAGCCCCTCGACCACGGCGGGCACCAGCGCGCCCAGCGTGCGGACCACCGGCGCGGTCGCGGGGGCCGTGCCGTTCGAGAAGGGCGGGGCGAGGAGCAGGGCCGAGAGCATCGGGCGCTGCTTACCATGATCGCGGGGCGGGGGAAGCCGGGCGCGCTCGCGGCGCCAGCGTTGACTGAACCTTTGTCGTTCTCTATTCGTTCCAGCGTGCCGCGCGAATCAGCGCGGCCGGCCCTCGCGGGAGGACGGTGCTGTGCTCGTGATCAGCGACGTGGGACAGCCGTCGGGCGCCGGTGGCCGCGCCCCGGCCGGCAGGCGCCGGCCTCGTCCCGTCACCGATCCCGCGGCGCCGCTCGCCGAGGGGACCGACCCGGAGCGCCGGCGCGGCCGGGGGACGCTGTCCAACCGCTCGGGGCGGTTCGAGCCCGTGCGGCGCGAGGACGCCGACGACGGCTGGGGCTCGCTCGAAACCCTCGCCCCCTTCGCGACCACCATCGCGTTCGAGAAGGCGAAGTCGCTGATCGCCCGCAACGACTCGCCCGACATCGGCTTTGACCGGTCCATCAACCCCTACCGCGGCTGCGAGCACGGCTGCACCTACTGCTTCGCGCGGCCGACGCACGCCTTCCTGGGCCTGTCGCCCGGGCTGGACTTCGAGTCGCGCCTGGTTGTCAAGCGCGGCGCGGCCGAGCGCCTGGAGCAGGAACTCGCGGCGCCCGGCTACCGGCCGCGCACGATCGCGCTCGGGACCAGCACCGACCCCTACCAGCCGATCGAGCGGCAGCACCGCGTGACCCGCGCGGTGCTGGAGGTGCTGGCGCGCTGCGACCATCCGGTCGGCATCGTGACCAAGTCGGCGCTGGTGACGCGCGACGTCGACCTCCTGGCCCCGATGGCCGCCAAGGGCCTCGTCAAGGTCGCGGTGTCGGTGACCACGCTCGACCCGAAGCTCGCCCGCACGCTGGAGCCGCGCGCGCCCTCGCCCGCCCGGCGCCTGGAGGCGGTCGAGACGCTGGCCAAGGCCGGCATCCCCGTCACCGTGATGGTGGCGCCCATCATCCCCGCCGTGAACGAGGCCGAGATCGAGACGATCCTGACACGCGCCCAGGCGCTCGGCGCCCGCGAGGCCGGCTACGTCATGCTGCGCCTGCCCCTGGAGGTGCGCGACCTCTTCAAGGAATGGCTGCTCGCCAACTTCCCCGACCGCTTTCGCCACGTTCTGTCGCTGATCCAGTCGGTGCGGGACGGCAAGCAGAACGACTCCACCTGGGGCAAGCGCATGACCGGCACGGGCCCCTACGCCTGGATGGTCGGGCGCCGCTTCGAGCTGGCCTGCGCCAAGGCGGGCTTCCCCAAGGCGCGCGCGAAGCTGCGCGCCGACCTGTTCAAGCCGCCCGTCCCGGTCGGCGGCCAGCTCGACCTGTTCGCCTGACCGCGCTTCCCCCTCCGACGTCAGGCGTCCCGCACTTCGGCCGCGAGCGCGCCCTCCACGCCCGCGGCGTGGTCCGCGTGGCCGGGGTGGACGAGGCGGGGCGGGGACCGCTCGCGGGCCCGGTCTCCGCGGCGGCCGTGATCCTCGACCCCGGCGACCTTCCCGACGGCGTGAACGACTCCAAGGCGCTGACGGCCGCCGAGCGCGACGCCCTGTTCGACCTGATCACCGCCAAGGCGCTGGCGGTCGCGATCGGCTTCGCGCCCCCGCGCGAGATCGACCGGCTCAACATCCGGCAGGCGACCTTCGCGGCCATGCGGCGGGCCGTGGCGGGCCTGGCGGTGCGGCCCGACCACGTGCTGGTCGACGGCCGCGACCTGCCGCACGGCCTGGCGCCGGAGGGCCGAGCCATCGTCAAGGGCGACGCGACCTGCCTGTCGGTCGCGGCCGCCTCCATCCTGGCCAAGGTCGCGCGCGACCGCCTGATGGTCCGCCTCGACCGTGCCTTCCCCGTGTACGGCTTCGCGCGGCACAAGGGCTACCCCACCCCCACCCACGTCGCGGCCCTGCGGGCGCACGGCCCCTGCGCGGCGCACCGGCTGAGCTTCGCGCCGTGCCGGATCCTCGGAACGGTTGTTTGTTAAGATCCGGTTGCGATCACGACATGTTGACAAGTCCTGAACAGGTCGTTTTCAAAAGAGACACTTCGATTTTCGGAATTTAAACCAGCATTTTACCGGATCGCCTTTAGTTTCAGTCCTGTCAGTTGCGTATCCGGTGTGTCAGTCCCATGCGTCTCAACCATGCCGGAGCGGCCGCTCCGAAACCCCAGTCAAAGGTCTCGCGTCCTGGGGTTTCGGCGGCTGCGCTGACCGCGGTGAACCCGCTGCCGTTGGACCAGGTGGTGGTGGGCGACTGCGTCGAGTCGCTGGGGAGGCTGCCGCCAGGCAGCGTCGACCTCGTCTTCGCCGACCCGCCCTACAACCTCCAGCTCGACCACGACCTGTCCCGTCCCGACGGCAGCCTCGTGGAAGGGGTCGACGACGACTGGGACAAGTTCGCGAGCTTCGCGGATTACGACACCTTCACCCGCGCCTGGCTCACCGGCGTGCGAAGGGTCATGCGCGAGGACGCCACCGTCTTCGTGATCGGCTCCTACCACAACATCTTCCGCGTCGGCGCCATCATGCAGGACCTGGGGTTCTGGATCCTGAACGACATCGTGTGGCGCAAGAACAACCCGATGCCGAACTTCCGCGGGCGGCGCTTCACCAACGCGCACGAAACGATGATCTGGGCCACCAAGGGGCCGCGCTCCAAGGCCTACACGTTCAACTACGAGGCCCTGAAGGCGGGCAACGACGACGCCCAGGTGCGTTCGGACTGGCTGCTGCCGCTCTGCACCGGCGGCGAGCGCCTGAAGGGCCGCGACGGCCGCAAGCTGCACCCGACCCAGAAGCCCGAGGCGCTGCTCCAGCGGGTGATCCTGGCCGCCTCCGAGCCGGGCGACGTGGTGCTCGACCCCTTCTTCGGCACCGGCACCACCGGGGCCGCGGCCAGGCGCCTGCGCCGCCGTTTCGTGGGGCTTGAGCGCGACGCCGCCTACGCGGCCGAGGCCCGCGCCCGCATCGCTCGCGTCGAGCCGCTCCCCGAGGACAGCCTGCGGGTCGCGCCCGCCAGGCGCACCGAGCCCCGCGTCGCCTTCGCGGCGGTGGTGGAGGCCGGGCTGATCCCCCCCGGCACGCGGTTGCGCGACCGCGCGGGACGCCACAGCGTGACGGTGCGGGCCGACGGCACCGTGAGCCTGGGCGTTGTGGCGGGCTCGATCCACAAGGTGGGCGCCCTGGCGCAGGGCCTGCCGGCCTGCAACGGCTGGACCTACTGGCACGTCGAGCGGAACGGCGCCCTGGTGCCGATCGACGAGGTCCGCGGCACCGTGCGGGCCGCCATGGCCGAGGCCGCCTGAGCCGGTTTAACCCCGGATAAGGTTTGGACGGGTCTCCGAGATTTCCCTCGCCCCGGCGGTGGCCGGCTTGTCCGGAAAGGAACGAGTGGCGCGCGCGTGGCGTTAACCAGGCGTTTCCGCGGTGAGTCTGGAGCAGGGCCATGCTTCGGTGGATCGGCTGGTCGGCACTGGCCTGCGTGCTTTGCGCGACCCTCGGGTTGGGCAAGGTCGTGCCGCTCGCGCCGGGCGTTCAGAACCTGTTCCTGATGCTGGCGGCGCTGTCGGCAACCGTGCTGTTCAGCTCCACCGACGCCTACGAGACCCAGGCCGCCGGGGCCGACCCGGACGATTGACGCGGTTCCGCGAGGTCCAGCGCCCGCCGCATCAGCGTGGGCAGGGCCTCGCGCGCGACCTCGTCCGGAGGCACCCAGCGCAGGGCCGGCCCGAAAGCGGCTTCGAGGTCGGGCCAGCGGGACGGCTCCGCCCGCACCACGTCCAACAGAAGCGTGAAGTGGGTGAAGACGTGCTTCACGCGGCCCGCGTAGCCCGGTTGCTCGGCCGCGTCGGCGGGCGGCGGGCCTTCGACCCAGGCGGAGCCGGGCAGCTCCGCCATGCCGCCCAGCAGGCCCGAGGGCGGCCGCGTGCGCAGCAGCACCTCGCCCCGGGCGTTGGTGACGTGAAAGGCCGTGCCGTGGCGTGCGGGCCGCACCGATTTGGCCTGCCGCGCGGGATGAAGCGCCTGCGTGCCCGCCCGCCGGGCCGCGCAGCCCGCCATCAGCGGGCAGATCGCGCAGGCCGGGCTCTTCGGCGTGCAGATCGTGGCGCCCAGGTCCATCACGGCCTGGGCGAAGTCGCCCGGCCGGTCGGCGGGCGTCGCCTCCGCCATGCGGTCGCGCACGAGGCCCCGCGCGGCGGGCAGCGGCACGGGGATCGCGTGGAGCCGCGTCATCACCCGCTCCACGTTGCCGTCCACCACCGCGGCGCGGCGCCCGAACGCGATGGCCGCCACCGCGGCGGCCGTATAGGCGCCCACGCCCGGCAGCGCGCGCAGGCCGTCCTCCGTGTCGGGGAAGCGGCCGCCGTGGTCGCGCGCGACCGCGCGCGCGCAGGCGTGCAGGTTGCGGGCCCGGGAATAGTAGCCGAGCCCCGCCCAGGCCCGGAGCACGTCGTCGAGCTCGGCCTCCGCGAGGTCCGCCACCCCGGGCCAGCGGTCGAGGAAGCGCGCGAAGAAGGGTTTGACGGCCGCCACCGTGGTCTGCTGGAGCATGATCTCGGACAGCCACACCGCGTAGGGGTCGGACGCGACGCCGGGCGGCGCCCGCCAGGGCAGGGCACGGCGGTGGCGGTCGTACCAGGCGAGCAGGTCGCCCGCGACCCTTCCCGCGCCCCCGCCGGGCGGGATCGGTTTGCCCTGTTTCTTGGCCATGCGGCCGAGCTAGGATGGTCTGATGGACGACGGCAAGCCCTTCCGCCGCAAAACCTGGTCGCAACCCCTGGCCGACCTCGTCGCACCCTCCCTCGCGCCGGCGCTGTCGCGCTACGGCTTCGGGGAGGCCGACCTGCTGCTCTACTGGCCCGAGATCGTGGGCGAGCGGCTGGCCTCGCGCTGCCGGCCCCTGCGCCTGCGCTGGCCGGTGCGGGCGCCCGAGCGGCGCGACGCGCCCGAGCCCGCGACGCTGGTCGTGCTGGTGGAGGGGGCCTTCGCGATCGAGCTCCAGCATCAGGCCGACCTCGTGGTCGAGCGCGTCAACGCCCACTGCGGCTGGCGCTGCGTGGGCAGGCTCGCGCTCCGCCAGGGCCCGGTCGCGCCCCCGGCGGTCGCCGAGTGGCGCTACCGGCTCGAGGGCGA
>CAXTDZ010000152.1:0-10808 GCA_964243035.1 uncultured Lichenihabitans sp. | reverse complement strand
GGCCCACCCGGGCCCGGCCGGGCCACCGACCCGCTGCCCGCGGCCGGCCTCGGGCCGCGGTCGCGCGCGAGGAACGTGGCGACGGGCCGCCGTGTCCGCCGGTGGGCGGCGGAGGAGGTGATGGACGTCGGGCCGATCGACATCGTCTACACCTGGGTCGACGGCGACGACGTCGAGCTCGCCCGTTCCCTCGGAACCGTCTCGGGCGAGGCCGAAGCCGTCCGGCACCGGCTGGCGGGGCAGTGGCGCGAGCTGGGGGAGCTGCGCTACTCGCTCCGGTCCGTTCACAGGTTCATGCCCTGGGTCCGGCGCATCTACGTCGTGACGAACGGCCAGAAGCCCGGCTACCTCCGCTTCGACTCGGACCGGATCGTCCTCGTCACGCACGACGAGATCTTCCCGGTGCGGACCGATCTTCCCGTCTTCAACAGCCTCGCCATCGAGTGCCACCTTCACCGGATCGGCGGCCTCTCCGAGTATTTCGTTTATTTCAACAACGACTTCTTCGTGGGGAGGCCGGTCACGCGGGAAGACTTCGTCGACGGGGGAGGCCGCGAGCGGTTCTTCCTCGAATACCCCGCCGTCCCCTGCGCCGCGACCGAGCACGAGCACGTCCGGCTCCTGAACCACAACAACCTGCTCGTCGACCGGGTGGTCGGGCCCGGGAGGAGGTGGAACCCGTCCCACACGCCGCAGGTCTACAGGAGGGACGTCTGCGATGCGGTTTGGGACGTCTGGAAACCCGAGCTGGAGCAAACGTCCGCGAGCCGCTTCCGCACGGCGGACGTCTGCTTCTTCCGCTATCTATACACGTATCACTCGATCGCCCGCGCGTATCCGGGACGAGGCATGGCCGAACTCGTCGACCGACCGGACACCAACGTCAGGTTCGCCAGGCGGACCGATTGCGTCCGCGGCGAGCTTTCATCCGACCGGGAGGCGTCGCTGGCCACGTTCAAGGTCATCGAGGATCACGACCCGACGTTCTTCTGCATCCAGGACCACCTGTGGGAGGCGTTCGACGACGGCAGGCGGCTGATCGCGTCGTTTCTCCGCGGCCGCCTGCCCGAAGCGGCGCCGTGGGAGGTTGCTGACCTGCCGGAGCGCTGACCCGCGGCGGATGCCCGTCGCGGGTCAGCGGGCGTCAAGCGCCGGACGACGCCCCCTGCTCCGCCCAGGCCGCGACCACCTCGGCGTCGCGCGCCTGCGCGGTCGCGAAGGCGGGGCGCGCGGTGACCCGGCGCACGTAGTCTCCGACCTCCGCGCGCTCCGGCAGCAGGCCGAACAGCGTGACCCGGGCGAGCGCGCTGCCCCACAGCAGGTCGGCGGCCGACAGGCGCTGGCCCAGCATGTAGGGGCCCGCGCGCAACTGCGCCGTCAGCGTGTCGAACATGTCGTCGAAGGTGCCGTAGGGCGAGGCCGCGGGCCTCGCGGGCTCGCGCTTCATCGCCCGGTCAACCACGGCGGGCTCGAAGCAGGAGCCGTAGAAGGCGAGCCAGCGCAGGTAGGGGCCGCGGTCCGGGTCCCCCAGGGCGGGCGCGAGCCCCGCCGCGGGGAACAGGTCCGCGAGATACAGGTAGATCGCGACCTGTTCCGTCACCAGCGCGCCGCCGTGCAGGACGGCGGGCACCTTGCCCATCGGGTTGACGGCGAGGAAGGCCGGCTGGCGCTGCTCGCCCGCCTTGAGGTTGACGAGCCGCACGACGTGCGGGGCCCGCAGCTCTTCGAGCAGGACCGCGACGCGGTCCGACCGCGACTGCGGGGCGTGGAAGAAGGTCAGCGGCTCCACCGGCCTCCCCTCACAGCCCGTCGAACAGCGCGGTCGACAGGTAGCGCTCGGCGAAGGAGGGGATGATCACCACGACCACCTTGCCTTCCATCCCGGGCCGCCCACCCACCTCCAGGGCCGCCGCGACGGCGCCCCCCGATGAGATGCCGACCGGGATGCCCTCCACCCGCGCCACCTCGCGCGCCACGTCGAAGGAGGTCTGGTTGCTGACGGTGACGACCTCGTCGATCACCTCGCGGCGGAGGACCGGCGGCACGAAGCCCGCCCCGATGCCCTGGATCTTGTGCGGCCCCGGCTGGCCGCCCGACAGCACCGGCGAGTCTTCGGGCTCCACCGCCACGACGCGCACGCCCGGCTTGCGGGACTTCAGCACCTCGCCCACCCCCGTGATGGTGCCGCCCGTGCCCACGCCCGCGACGAACACGTCCACCGCGCCCTCCGTGTCGTTCCAGATCTCCTCCGCGGTGGTGCGGCGGTGGATGTCGGGGTTGGCCTCGTTCTCGAACTGCTGGGGCATCACGGCGTCGGGCGTGGCGGCGAGGATCTCGTGGGCGCGGGCGATGGCGCCCTTCATGCCCTGGGCGGCCGGGGTCAGCACCAGGGTGGCGCCGAGCAGCGCCAGCATCTTGCGCCGCTCCACCGACATCGACTCGGGCATGACCAGCGTCAGCTTGTAGCCGCGCGCGGCCGCCGTGAAGGCGAGCGCGATGCCGGTGTTGCCGGACGTGGGCTCGACCAGGGTCGTCTTCTCGGGCGCGATGCGGCCGTCGCGCTCCATCGCGTCGATCATGTTGACCCCGATCCGGTCCTTGACGCTGCTGATCGGGTTGAAGAATTCGAGTTTGGCCAGGATCGTGGCCTTGCAGCCCCGGCTGGCCGCGATCCGGTCGAGCCGCACCAGCGGGGTGTCGCCGATCGTGTCCGTGATGGAGGCGTAGACGCGGCCCCGGCCCGGCTTGCGGGACGCGGGCGCCTCGGGCGCGGCGGGGGATCGTGCGAGGACGGCGGACATGGGGCGCTCCCTTGAGATCGAGCTTCGGGCTCCTGGCCCGCGAGCTTACGGCAATCCGCGGCGGGATGGAACGCGAGGGGACCCCCCGCCCCGCCCGGTCAGATCGCGAAGTCCGCGGCCTCCCGCGGCTCGGCCGCGTCCGCCACGCCGGCCCTGCGGCACAGGTCCTCGATCGTCACGCGGTCGAGTTCGGCCAGCAGGGCGTCGCCCGCCGCGGCCACCGCCGGGACGACCACGTGCGCGAGCAGGGCCGAGCCCGGCGCCGGGGTTTGCGCGTCCCGGGCGAGGTTCAGCGCGCGCGCGACGTCGCCCAGCGTGATGCGGCGGCGCTCGCGGGCGAGCCGGTAACCCCCGCGCGGACCCCGCGCGCTCCGGAGGATGCCGGCCCGCACCAGATCCTGCAGCAGCGGCTCGAACTGGCGCGGCGGCAGCGCGTGGCGGGCCGCCAGCTCCTTGGCGGCGAGCGGGTTGGCCCGGGCCAGCAGCGCCACGTCGAGCACGGCCGCGATGGCGAGCAGCGCGCGGCGCGGCAGAACGGTCATGCCGGGTCCGCGCCGCCGGGCCCGGTGGAGCCGAAGCCGCCCGCCCCGCGCACGCTCTCGCCCAGCGGCGCCTCGTCCCACCCGACCCGCTCGACCCTCGCCACGACGAGCTGCGCGATCCGGCTGCCGCGCGTGACCGCGAAGGGCTCGGCGCCGTGGTTGACGAGCAGGACCTTGACCTCGCCCCGGTAGTCCGCGTCCACCGTGCCGGGCGCGTTCAGCACCGTGACGCCGTGCCGGAGCGCGAGGCCCGAGCGGGGCCGCACCTGCGCCTCGTGGCCCTCGGGCATCTCAACCGCGAGGCCCGTGGGCACCAGGTCGCGGGCGCCGGGCTCGATCACCATCGTGACGCCGGCCGGCAGCGCCGCCAGCAGGTCCAACCCGGCGGCGCCCGCGCTCTGGTAGGCGGGCAGCGGCAGGTCGGCCGCATGGGGGAGGCGAGTGACGCGGACGCGCAGGCTCACGGGCGGTCTTCCAGCAGGGCGGCGAGCCTCGCGACCAGCCGCCGCGCGACCTCCTCCTTGGGGAGCCGCGGCCAGGCTTCGTGGCCCGCGGCAGCAACGAGGTGGACCTCGTTGCTGCCGCCCCCGAACGTGTCGCTGCCGGCTCCGACGTGGTTGGCGACGATCAGGTCGCAGCCCTTGCTCTCCAGCTTGGCCCGGGCGTGGTCGACGAGGTGCTCGGTTTCCGCCGCGAAGCCCACCACCACTGTGGGGCGGCCGGTGGCGCGGCGCGCGACGGTCGCCAGGATGTCGGGGTTCTCGACGAGGTGGAGGGCCGGCGGACCGTCGCCCGGCCGCTTCTTCGTCTTCTCCGGCGCGGGCTCGGCCACGCGCCAGTCCGCGACCGCGGCGGCGGCCACCAGCGCGTCGGCGGGCAGGGCGGCCTCCACGGCGGCCAGCATCTCGCGGGCGGTCTCCACCCGCACGGTTGCGACGCCGGGCGGGTCGGGCAGCGCCACGGGGCCGCTCACCAGGGTGACGGAGGCGCCCGCCGCCGCCGCGGCTTCCGCGATCGCGTGGCCCTGCCGGCCGGAGGAGCGGTTGGCCAGGAAACGGACGGGGTCGACCGGCTCGTGGGTGGGCCCGGACGTCACCACCACGCGGCGGCCCTGAAGCGGCCGCGGGACCTCGCCGGGCGCGCGGCCCGTCAGCCCGGGGGGCAGCGGCACGCGGGTGTCGGCGCGCAAGGCCGCCGCGGCGGCGGCCAGGATGTCGAGCGGCTCCGCGAGCCGGCCTGGACCCCATTCGCCGCAGGCCATGCTGCCCTCCGCCGGTCCCACGAACAGCACGCCGTCGCGCTTGAGCCGGTCGAGGTTGCGGACGGTCGCCGGATGCAGCCACATGCGCAGGTTCATGGCGGGCGCGGCCAGCACGCGCTTGTCGGTGGCGAGCAGCACGGTGGTCGCGAGGTCGTCGGCCAGGCCCTGCGCCATGCGGGCGAGCAGGTTGGCGGTGGCGGGCGCCACCAGCACCAGGTCGGCGTCGCGCGACAGCTCGATGTGGCCCATGGCGGCCTCGCGGGTCAGCGAGAACAGGTCGTCGAACACCGCCTCGCCCGTGACCGAGCCCATCGCGAGCGGCGTCACGAACTGCTTGGCGCCCTCCGTCATCACGGCCCGCACGCGCGCCCCCGCGCGCCGCAGGTGGCGCACGAGGTCCAGCGCCTTGTAGGCCGCGATGCCGCCGCCCACCACGAGCAGGACGCGCTTGCCCGCGACCGCCGCGGCCTCCTGGGGCGAGGGAACCGTCACGCGCGCGATCCTCCGGAGGTGGCCGCGGCCCGCATCGGGCCGATGCTGCGGCGCGATAGCGCGAAAATCGGTGTTTTCCTCGGGATTCCAAGCACAGCGCGGCCCGTTTTCAGTGGATTGGCAACACAATTCGTGAAAGCATCGTCGGGCCCGCAAGCCGATGCTTGCGCGGTCCGACCTGAAACGCCGGGTTTCAGCAAACGCGAAAGGTCCGCCATGGCTGCGACGAAGAAGGCCTCCACGGCCAGCAAGGAAATGCGCGATCCCAAGGCCAGCAAGGAAGAGAAATCGAAGGCGGCCTCCGAGCTGTCCAAGACCAAGAAGGCGCCCGCCAAGAAGAAGTGAGGTCGCGAAGGCGGCGGACCTTCGCTCCGTCGGCGGTCCGCCGCGGCGCGCTCACTCGGGCTCAGACCCGGGCGCGAGCGTGACCTTCAGCCCGTCGAACTCGGGCCGCATCAGGATCTGGCACGACAACCGCGAGTTGGGCTCGACGCTCGGCGCTTCGTCCAGCCGGTCCATCTCCTCGTCGGTCGGGGGCACCAGGCGGGGCGCCCAGGCGGGGTCCACGTAGACGTGGCAGGTCGCGCAGGCGCAGGCACCCCCGCACTCGGCCCTGATGCCGATGTCCCAGTCGCGGATCACCTCCATGACGCGGAAGCCTTCCAGGGCCTCCAGCGCGTGCTCCACGCCGCGGTGGTCCACCACGCGCAGCGTGAGGCCGACCTCCTCGTCGACCGGGTCGGGCGCGGCCCGGTCCATGACGGTCGCGGTCACGAGGCCGCCCGCCGCGCCCAGGCGCGGGGTGCGCCGTCGCGCGTTTCGGGGCCGGCGCCGGGCTGGTAGTAGTCCGTCATCACGGGTTTCTTGCCGTTGCGGAGCGCCCGCAGGGTCGGCTCGTCGGTGATGTCGAAGGCGTCGAAGCCGCAGCGCGCCATGAGCTGGAGCTGGTCCCACAGCACGTCGCCGACCGCCCTGATCTCGCCCGCGAACCCGTGGTCCATCCGCAGCAGCCGCGCCTTGGAGAAGGACCGGCCATCGCTGAACTTGGGAAACGACAGGGCGATCACGCTCAGCCGGGGAAGGTCGGGCACGAGCGGGGCGACCGGCTCGCCCGGCTCGATCCTGACGCCCAAGAGCTGGTTGCCCTCCGGCTCGGCCGAGCGGAAGCCCTTCCACTCGGCGAGCGTCAGCAGCACCCCGCCCGCGAGCGGCGGGTTGGCGTCGTCGCCGGCCGACGCGCGCCAGGGGTCCTCCACGAAGGCGCCGTTCTTCCACAGGGGCATCAGATTCCCGCTCCGCCGCTGACGACGCCCGTGTGGATGCCGCACTCGGTCTTGGCCCGCCCGCGCCAGCGGCCCGCCCGGGCGTCCTCGCCGGGCCGCACCGCGGAGGTGCAGGGGATGCAGCCGATCGAAGGGTAGCCCTTGGCGACCAGCCGGTGCCGCGGCAGGTTCTGCTCGTCCAGGTAGCGCAGCAGGTCGGTCGCGGTCCAGCCCGCGAGCGGGTTGATCTTGACCCGCTCGCCCTCCGCCTCGAACAGGGGCAGGTTGGCGCGCGTGCCGCTCTGGAACCGCTTGCGCCCGGTGATCCAGGCGTCGAACCCGTCGATCGCGCGGCCGAGCGGCATCACCTTGCGCACCTCGCAGCACTGGTCCGGGTCGCTCGACCACAGGAACGACTCGGGATCGTGGTCCGCGAGGTCGGCGGCGGTGGGGGCCGCGACCTGGACGTCCGTCAGCCCGAGCACGTCCACGAGCTCGTCCCGGTAGGCCATCGTTTCGGGAAACAGGTGGCCCGTGTCCACGAAGACGACCGGCACAGCCTTGTCGGCCGCGGCCACCATGTGCAGCAGCACGGCCGAGTCCGCCCCAAAGCTCGACACCAGCGCGACGCGGCCGGGGAACAGGTCCTGCACGCAGAGCCGCACGAGCGCGCGCGCGTCCAGCGCCGCGACGCGCCGCTCCACGCGCGCGGCCGCCGTGTAGTCGCCGAACAGGCTCACGTCCTGCACGCCCATGGGAATTGCCCTAGATGCCCGCGCCCGAGTTCTTCTCGTAGAGCGCCTGTTTGAACGGCGTCATGCCGACCCGGCGGAAGGCCGACAGGAAGGTTTCGGACCGGTCCTGCCGCAGCTCCAGGTAGGTGTCGACGATCTGCTCGACCGCGTCCACCACGTCCTCGGACGAGAAGCCCGGCCCCGTGATGTCGCCCACCGAGCAGGTCTCGTCCGCGGTGCCGCCCAGCGTGATCTGGTAGGTTTCGACGCCCTTCCGCTCCAGGCCCAGGATCCCGATGTGGCCCACGTGGTGGTGCCCGCAGGCGTTGATGCAGCCCGAGATCTTGATCTTCAGGTCGCCCACCTCTCGGGCGCGCTCGCCCTCGCCGAAGCGCGCGGAGATGCGCTGCGCCACGGGGATCGAGCGGGCGGTCGCGAGCGCGCAGTAGTCGAGCCCCGGGCAGGCGATGATGTCGGTGACGAGCCCCGCGTTGGGGGTCGCGAGGCCCAGCGCGGCCAGCGTGTCGTAGACCTCGGGCAGGTCGTCCAGCGCCACGTGCGGCAGCACCAGGTTCTGCTCGTGGGTGACGCGCACCTCGTCGGCGGAATGCAGCGCCGCCAAGTCCGCCACCGCGTCCATCTGGGCCGCGGTGGCGTCCCCCGGGATGCCGCCGATGGGCTTCAGCGAGATCGTCACGATGCCGTAGCCCGGCACCTTGTGGGCCGCCACGTTGGTGGCCACGAACGCCGCGAACCGCGCGTCCGCGGCCCGCCGCCTGGCCACGGCCGCCGAATCGGCCGGGCGCCCGGGCAGCGGCGGCAGCGCGAAGTAGCGCTTGATGGCGTCCACGTCGGCCTCGGGCAGGGCGAGCGGCCGGTCGGGGCGCCGCGCGAACTCGGCCTCGACCGCGTCGCGGATCGCCCCCGTGCCTTTCTCATGGACCAGGATCTTGATGCGCGCCTTGTACTTGTTGTCGCGCCGCCCTTCCAAGTTGTAGACGCGCACGATCGCGTCCACGTAGGCGAGCAGGTCCGCTTCCGGCAGGAACTCCCGGATCAGCTTGGCCACGAAGGGCGTCCGGCCCTGGCCGCCACCCACGTACACCTTGAAGCCCAGCGCGCCCGCGGCGTCGCGCACCACCTGCAAGCCGATGTCGTGGACCTGGATGGCGGCGCGGTCGGCAACAGCCCCCGTCACGGCGATCTTGAACTTGCGGGGCAGGAACGAGTATTCGGGGTGCAGCGACGACCACTGCCGCAGGATCTCCGCGTAAGGGCGGGGGTCTGCGACCTCGTCGGCCGCCGCGCCCGCGAACTGGTCGGCCGTGACGTTGCGGATGCAGTTGCCGGACGTCTGGATCGCGTGCATCTCGACGGTGGCGAGCTCGGCCAGGATGTCGGGGCAGTCGGCGAGCGCGGGCCAGTTGAACTGGATGTTCTGGCGCGTGGTGAAGTGCCCGAACCCCTTGTCGTAGCGGCGCGCGATGTGGGCGAGCTTGCGCAGCTGGCGGCCCGACAGCACCCCGTAGGGCACCGCGACGCGCAGCATGTAGGCGTGGAGCTGGAGGTAGACGCCGTTCATCAGCCGGTGGAGCTTGAACTGCTCCTCCGTGAGCTCGCCCGACAGGCGACGGCCGACCTGGTCGCGGAACTGCGCCACCCGCTCGGACACGAACTGCGCGTCGAATTCGTCGTATCGGTACATGCGTACTACCCGCGCTTGCCTGCGTCCGAGCCCTTGCCGTGCTCGGGGTGGATGGTGGGGCCCGCGGCCCGAATGGCTTCCCGCAGCCGGACGGGCGTCAGCGCCCCGTTCTTCTCGGCCACCTCGACCGCGTAGACGTCGACCACGAAATTTCCGTCCTCCGCCCGGCGCGCGGCGGCGAGGCCCGCGGCCGACGCGGCCGCGTCGGCGAAGACCTCGGCCTGCCCGATCCGCTCGACCCAGGCGTCGCCCGGGCCGAGGAAGACGACCGTGCCGTCCGTCAGGCGGTTGGCGGTGATGACTTGGCCCATGACGCCCATCGTTGACCCGTGGCCCGCGCCCCGACGCGTCCCCTTGGATCATGTGTTGCACGCGAGGGTGCGGCGCAACAGCCCCGAAGCCGCCATCGTCGCATTTCCCCGAATAATTTGCGAGATCGACTTAAGTTACAATTTTCGTATGTAGAATATCGCCGCCCCGATCCGACGCTGCGGTCCCCGCAAGCCCGATCCGTTGCACCCGGGTCGTTCCGCAAGGCCGGCGCTCCCGGGCTCGCACGCTACCTTAACCATTTGCAAAGGTTTGGCTCGGCGGCGGCGGGGCGCACGCTATACCCGCCCCATCGGCGAAGGCCGTTGTTCGGGAGTCGTCCATGTCGCGTTTGGTTGTCAAAGCCGTTCTGGCGGCCGGTCTGTTCGGGGTGGGGTGCCTGCCCGCGGGCGCCATGTCCTTCGGCGAGGGATACGGCGGCGCCGGTGGGCCGGGCTTCTACCGGCCCCTGCCTCCGGTGTCGGGGACGCTCCGCCCGGGGCGGCGCGGGTTGTACGGGGACCGCACCTTCGGCTCGCTGCACTACCGCTCGTCGGGGTTCGGGGGCGAGGGCTTCCGCCGGGGCGGCTTCCACCGCTTCGCGGGTCGCGGGGCGGTGGTCCGTGACCGCGCCGCGTATGCGGGCGTGCGCGGCGGCTACGCCTACGGCTACGGCGCCGCGGCACCGGCCGCCCCGGCCGTCTACGCGGGCCAGGACTTCGTGCCCGAGGCGGCGGGGACGGGCTACGGGGTCTCGGGCTACGACCAGGTCGGGCCGTCGGTCGGCTTCGGCGGGGGCGGCTTCGGCTACAACACCGGCTGCGGCGGCTGCGGCGTCCGCGGCGGCGGGGTCGGCTTCTTCACCCAGGGTGCCTACGGCGGCGGCCCGCGGGTGATCGAGATCGCCCAGCCCTACACCGTCACCTACCGGCACGTGGGGTGCGGCTGCGGCTCGTCGGGCCTGTTCGGGTCCTTCGGGGGCTACTGAGGCGGGTCGGAAAGGGCCAACACGGTCAGGGCCACCGCGCAGGCGTTGGACACGTTGAGGCTCTTGATCGCGCCCGGCATGTCCAGCCGGGCGAGGGTGTCGCAGCGCTCCCGGGTGAGCCGCCGCAGTCCCCGGCCTTCGGCGCCCAGCACCAGGGCGCGGGCCGGGCCGAACGGGACCTGCCCCAGCGGGGTGGCGCCCGCCGAGTCGAGGCCCACGAGCTGGTAGCCGCGCTTGCGCAGGGCGTCCAGCGCGCGGGCGAGATTGACCACGCCCACCACGGGCACGTGCTCCAGCCCGCCGGACGCCGCCTTGGCGAGCACGCCCGTCATCTCGGGGGCGTGCCGCTCCGTGGTGACGAGGGCCGCGACCCCGAAGGCGGCCGCGGTGCGCAGGATGGCCCCCACGTTGTGCGGGTCGGTGACCTGGTCGAGCACCACCAGCGTGCCGGCGTCGGGCACGTCGCCGATGTCGGCCTCCTCCAGCGGGCGCGCTTCGAGCACGACGCCCTGGTGGACCGCCTCGCGCGGCAGCCGGGCGTCGATCTCGCCCGAGTCCAGGATGGTCGGCACCAGGCCGCGCGCGGTCGCGAGGGCCGCGAACCGGCCGGCGGCGGCGCTTGTGGCGTAGAGCCGAAGCGGGGTCCGCCCCGGCGAGGCGAGCGCGGCCGCCACGGCGTGAGACCCCCACAGCACCGCGACGTCGGCTCCGGCG
>CAXTDZ010000151.1:0-10811 GCA_964243035.1 uncultured Lichenihabitans sp. | reverse complement strand
GCTTGACCCCGTGCACCACGTAGCCCTTGGACAGCAGCAGGTCGGCAAGGTAGGCCCCGTCCTGACCCGTGATGCCCGTGATCAGCGCCGTCTTTCCCTGGTGGTTCATGGATGGAGCTTCCCGAGTCGCGCGCGGCCGGGCTGGGCCGCGAACACCCTCGGCCGGCCCGCCCCCGCCTTGGAAGCCGGACAAGAAGGCCACCGGGTGCGGACGCGCCCATCCATAGAGGCCGCGCCGGCCGCACGCAAACGGTCTGGATCACGACGGCCGGCGGCGGGCCCGGTCGGTCAGCGCGGCGTTGGAGCGGGTGAAGGGAATCGAACCCTCGTATTCAGCTTGGAAGGCTGCTGCTCTACCATTGAGCTACACCCGCGCCCCGCGAGGCCGAGCGCCTGGTGGAGGAGGTAGGACTCGAACCTACGAAGGCTAAGCCAGCGGATTTACAGTCCGCCCCCTTTGCCGCTCGGGACACTCCTCCGGGCCGGAGCCGGAGTTCGGGCAACGGGTCCGGCCGTCGGGCCGGGGGCCGCGCCCACGCTCGTGAGCGGGCTTATGCAGAAGGCGCGACCCGCGTGTCAATCGGAAATCCTCCCGGCCCTTGCGCGCGGCCCGGCCCGGCATGATCTCAGCGGGCAGGTTGCCCGAGCGGGTGGAGCTGAAGCGTCGTGAGCGGCGAGGATCACCGTCTTTCCCTGTCCCGGACCGGCGCGCCGCGGTCCGCCGTGGACGCTTTCCTCGCGACGGCCGCGACCGTGCCCGCGCCCTCGGAAGGGCGGGGGCGGCTGATCTTCGCGCTGGACGCGACCATGAGCCGGCAGCCCACCTGGGACATGGCCACGGCCGTGCAGGGGCGGATGTTCGAGGCGGCCGCGGCCTCGGGCGGGCTCGACGTCCAGCTCGTCTACTTCCGCGGCCTCGCCGAGTGCAAGGCGTCGCGCTGGGTGTCGGGCGGCGCCGGCCTGGGGCGCGCGATGGCCGGCATCAGGGTGGCGGGCGGCCACACGCAGCTGGGCCGCGTGCTGGCCCACGCGGTCGCGGAAGCGCGGCGGGGCAGGGTGGGGGCGCTGGTCTTCGTCGGCGACGCCTTCGAGGAGCGGATCGACCCCGTGTGCGCGCTGGCGGGCGAGCTGGCGATGCGGGGCACGAAGGCCTTCCTGTTCCAGGAAGGCCACAACCCCGAGGCGGCCCGGGCGTTCGGGGAGATCGCGCGGCTCACGGGCGGGTCCCACGCGCGCTTCGACGCGGACGCGCCGTCCAGGCTCGCGGCCCTGCTGTCGGCCGCGGCCGCCTATGCCGCGGGCGGGGTCGCGGCGCTGGAGCGGCAGGCGCGCGGGCCGGACGGGGCCGCGGCGGAGAAGCTCCTTTCACAACTGCGCTGATCGGGCGATAGTCGGGTCCATGCCCTTCCTCATCGCAGGCCTGCTGATCCTTTGGTTGGCCTCGGCCGGCCTCAAGGCCTTCGTCCGGGCGAACCCCGCCGCGCTCGCGGGCGCCGTGCGCCGCGGCGGCGGCCTGCTCGCGATGGGCGCGGCCGTGCTGGTGCTGCTGCGCGGGCGGCTCGACCTGGCGATGCTGCTGGGGGGCGCGGGCTTCTGGCTCGCGACCGGGCGGCGGCTCAGCCTGCGCGACGCCTTGCGGCGCGGCGCGGGTGGCGGGCGCGGGCGGCGCGTCTCGCGGGTCCGGTCCGCCATGATCGAGATGGAGCTCGACCACGGGTCCGGGACGATGACGGGCTGCGTGCTCGCCGGCCCCGACGAGGGGGCCGCGCTGGACGGGTTGAGCCGGACCCGCTGCCTAGGCCTGCACGCGCGCTGCCTGCGGGACGACCCCGAAGGAGCCCGCCTGCTGGAAGCTTATCTCGACCGCCGTTTTCCCGACTGGCGTCAGGCAGCTCACGAGGCAGGTGACCCGGGGGGCGCCCGCGCGTCGGACGGGGTCGGCCGGCGCCCGGGCGCCATGTCGGAGGAGGAGGCTCACCAGGTCCTTGGTCTTCCGAAGAGCGCCACCCGCGAAGACGTCACGCGCGCCCACCGGGCGCTGATGAAGAAGCTGCATCCCGACCACGGCGGGTCGACCAGCCTGGCCGCGCGGGTCAATGAAGCCAAAGACGTGCTGATGCGACGACATCCGTGAACTCGCTGTACGCAAACGGAACTGGGCCGGGAAATCGAAAGCGACGGGGCAGGGGGTGGCGGAGCCGTCAGTCCCGGGTCGCGAAACACGCGAAGCCGGAGCGCTTCAGCGTGCGGCAGGCCGCCTCGGCCTGCTGGGGTTCGAGCCCGGCGAAGCGGGCCCGGTAGAGCGTGGCCTCGCCTTTGCGCACCTTCTCCGTGATGAGTTTGGCGGAGGCGAGCAGCGGGCGGTCCTGCGACTGGGCGCGCTTGAGCAGGTCGGAGGCCTTGCCGGGCGCGTCGGTCGCGCCGACCTGGATGGTCCACCCGCCGGCGTCGGGTGACGCCTGCGCGCCGCGCGCCCGGCCGCTCTCGGCGGGGCGGGGCGGGGGCACCGCGTCGAGCTTGAGCCCGGGAGGGCCGACCTTCCAGTGCAGGGCGGAGGGGGTCGCGGTGGCGTCCTCGGCGGCCGCGACTTCCGTCACCCGCGTGGCCGTCGAGCCGTCGAGCACGAGGCGGCGGCGGTCGGCCGGGATGGAGGCCGTCCGGTCGAGCCTCGGGGTCGCGGGGATGTAGGCCGGGCGCGGCCGCTCGACGGGGGCGGCCGGCGCCTCGGCGCGGGCCACGGTCCTGGCCCGGTCGACGGGGCGGGGGGCGGGAACGGGCGGGAGGGCCAGCGTCGGGGCGATCAGGCTCGGGCCGCCGCGCTGCTCCTCGTCCGCGGTGGCCTCGGGGGGCGGCGGGGCGGCCACGACCTCGTGGGGCGCCTCGGCCTCCTCGCGCGCGTCCGCCACCGTTTCGGCCGGCTGCTCCCTCGGGGTGGGCGTTTCGGCGACCTCGGTGGTGGAGGTCTCGCCGATGTGGTCCTCGATCAGCGCCGTCATGATGCGGTCGCGGCTCGCCGCCGTGCGGCCGCCCAGCACCACGGACACGATCCGGTGCCCGTCGCGCGCCACCGAGGTCAGCAGGTTGAAGCCCGACGCGCCCGTGTAGCCGGTCTTGATGCCGTCCATGCCGTCCACCCGGCCGAGCAGGTGGTTGTGGTTGGCCATGAACTGCCCCGCGTAGGTGAAGCTCGGGGTCGAGAAGAAGTGGTAGTAGCCGGGGAAGTTGGCCCGGATGGCGCGGCCCAGCACGGTGAGGTCGCGGGCGGTGGTGAGCTGGCGCGCGTCCGGCAGGCCCGAGGCGTTGACGTACTGGGTGCGCGCCATGCCGAGCGCGCGGGCCTTCTCCGTCATCAGGGCCGCGAAGGCGTGCTCGTCCCCCCCGACCGCCTCGGCGACCGCGACCGCCATGTCGTTGGCGGACTTGGTCACGATGGCCTTGATGGCGTCCTCGACCGCGATGGTGGAGCCGGGCCTGAGGCCGAGCTTGGTGGGCGACATGCTGGCGGCGTGAACCGACACGGGGATGCGGTCGTCGAGGCGCATGGCGCCCGACTTCAGCTTCTCGAACAGGAGGTAGAGCGTCATCACCTTGGTGATGGAGGCCGGATGGCGCAGGTCGTTCTCGTGGTCGGCGAACAGCGTGCGGCCCGTGCCCGCGTCCACCACCATGGCGGCGAACATGGGGGTTTCGCTGATCAAGGCGCGCCGGGTCACGTGCGGCCCCGCGCCGCGCGCCGCGCCGGCGGTGTGACGGCTCGCGTGCGGGCGGCTTTCCCCCGGACGGTGGTGCCGCGCCTCGGCGGGACTGGCGGTCGCGAGGAGGACGGCGGCCAGGCTGACCGCCCCGGCCCACCCCCGGCCGATCGCACGCACGTGACGCAGACGCGAACCCATGGACGCTCACCACCGCTTCCGGGCGGCCCGGGGGAGCGCGGCACCGCGCCGCCCCCGTGACCGAAACAACACTCGGGCGAAGGCTAGGTCCGCGCGGTTGAGGGCTGGTTAAAGCGGGGTCTCGCGGTTCCATCACATGCGCGTGATCGCGTTTACGCCGCGGGTGTCGCGGGCCATGCTGGCGCCACGATCGGTCCGAACATTGCTTCATGCCTTCCGCGGCCGTGCGAGCCCCTGGCGAAGTGGTTCGGGCGACCGTAGATTGATCGGTGAGCAGCACCCGGAAGCACGAGAGCCCGCCCTTGATAACCGCACCGGATCCGATCAGCCGCGCGGCCGGCCCGCTGATCCCGTCCTGTTCCGCGTCCGCGGTGCCGAAGGGTCCGGCCCGCGCCGCCAGGGACCCGAAGCGGGGCGGGGGCGAGGGGTCCGGAACCGCCGTCATCACCCGCACCAAGCCGCAGACCAAGCGGCCCAACATGTACCGCGTGCTGCTGCTCAACGACGACTACACCCCGATGGAGTTCGTGGAGGCGGTGCTTCGCAAGTATTTCAACAAGAACGCCGAGGAGGCGACGCGCATCATGCTGCACGTCCACCACCATGGCGTCGGCGAATGCGGCGTGTTCACCTACGAGATCGCCGAAACCAAAGTGACGCAGGTGATGGATTTCGCGCGCAAGCACCAACATCCCCTGCAATGCATCATGGAAAAGAACTGAGAGGCCGGAACCGCCATGCCCGCATTCTCCCGCGCGCTCGAACAATCGCTGCACCGCGCCCTCGCGGTCGCCAATGAGCGCCACCACGAATACGCGACCCTGGAGCACCTGCTGCTCGCCCTCACCGACGACGGCGACGCCTCCGCGGTGCTGAAGGCCTGCACGGTGGACATCGACGTGCTCAAGAAGCACCTGGCCGACTACATCGACCACGAGCTCGAAAACCTGGTGTCCGAGGGCCACGAGGACGCCAAGCCCACGGCGGGCTTCCAGCGCGTCATCCAGCGGGCGCATATCCACGTGCAGTCGTCGGGCCGCGAGGAGGTGACGGGCGCCAACGTGCTGGTCGCGATCTTCGCCGAGCGCGAGAGCCACGCGGCCTATTTCCTGCAGGAGCAGGACATGACGCGTTACGACGCCGTCAACTACATCAGCCACGGCATCGCCAAGCGGCCGGGCCTGTCGGACAGCTCCAAGGGGCCGCGCGGCGTGGACGAGGAGAGCGAGGGCCGCGACAAGGACGGCAAGGACGGCTCCGACTCCAAGAAGAAGGAGGGCGCGCTGGAAGCCTACTGCGTCAACCTCAACAAGAAGGCCAAGGACGGCCGCATCGACCCGCTGATCGGCCGCGAGCAGGAGGTGCAGCGCACCATCCAGGTGCTCTGCCGCCGGCAGAAGAACAACCCGCTTCTGGTGGGCGACCCGGGCGTTGGCAAGACCGCCATCGCCGAGGGGCTCGCGCGCAAGATCATCAAGGACGAGGTGCCCGAGGTCCTGGCCGGCGCCACCGTGTTCGCGCTCGACATGGGCACGCTGCTGGCCGGCACCCGCTACCGGGGCGACTTCGAGGAGCGCCTGAAGCAGGTCATGAAGGAGATCGAGAACCACAAGAACGCGGTTCTCTTCATCGACGAGATCCACACGGTGATCGGCGCGGGCGCGACCTCGGGCGGCGCCATGGACGCCTCCAACCTGCTCAAGCCCGCCCTCGCGCAGGGGGGCTTACGCTGCATCGGGTCAACGACCTACAAGGAATACCGCCAGTACTTCGAGAAGGACCGCGCCCTGGTGCGGCGCTTCCAGAAGATCGACGTGAACGAGCCCTCGGTGCCCGACGCCGTGGAGATCCTGAAGGGGCTGAAGCCCTATTTCGAGGAGTTCCACAAGGTCCGCTACACCAACGAGGCCGTGCGGGCCGCGGTGGAGCTGTCGGCCCGCTACATCCACGACCGCAAGCTGCCCGACAAGGCCATCGACGTCATCGACGAGACGGGCGCCTCGCAGATGCTGATCCCCGAGGCGCGCCGGAAGAAGACCATCGGCATCAAGGAGATCGAGACCACGATCGCCACCATGGCGCGCATCCCGCCCAAGACCGTGTCGAAGGACGACGCCGAGGTGCTGGAACACCTCGAAACCAACCTCAAGACGGTGGTCTACGGGCAGGACGCGGCCATCGGGGCGCTGACCTCGGCGATCAAGCTCGCCCGCGCGGGCCTGCGCGACGGCGAGAAGCCGATCGGCTCCTACCTGTTCTCGGGCCCCACGGGCGTGGGCAAGACGGAGGTCGCGCGCCAGCTCGCCTCCAGCCTGGGCGTGGAGCTGATCCGCTTCGACATGTCCGAGTACATGGAGCGCCACACGATCAGCCGGCTGATCGGCGCGCCTCCCGGCTACGTGGGCTTCGACCAGGGCGGGCTGCTCACCGACGGCATCGACCAGCACCCGCACTGCGTGCTGCTGCTGGACGAGATCGAGAAGGCCCACCCGGACCTGTATAACATCCTGCTGCAGGTGATGGACCACGGGAAGCTGACCGACCACAACGGCAAGCAGATCGACTTCCGCAACGTCATCCTGATCATGACCACCAACGCGGGCGCCGCCGACATGGCGCGCGCGGCCTTCGGCTTCACGCGCAACAAGCGGGAGGGCGACGACCTGGAGGCCATCAACAAGATGTTCACGCCGGAGTTCCGCAACCGGCTCGACGCGATCGTGACCTTCGGCCACCTGCCCGTGTCGGTGATCGCCAAGGTGGTGGACAAGTTCGTGCTCCAGCTCGAAGCCCAGCTCGCCGACCGCAACGTCACGATCGAGCTGACGGACGAGGCGCGCAACTGGCTGGTCGAGCACGGCTACGACGAGGCCATGGGCGCCCGGCCCATGGCGCGCGTCATCCAGCAGTCGATCAAGACGCCGCTGGCCGACGAGGTGCTGTTCGGCAAGCTCAAGAACGGCGGCGCCGTGCGCGTGGTGGTGACCAGCGACGACGGCGGGCCCAAGAAGCTCGGCTTCGTCTTCCCCGACGGCCCCGTGCTGCCGCGGCCGGAGCGCGACATCGTGGAAGCCGGTCGCAAGCGCAAGGCGCGCACGGACGCGGCGGGTGAGGCCCCCGGCCCGGACGAGCCGGACGCCATCGACGAGGACGACGGCCCCGAGGGCGAGGGCGGGGCGGGCAGCTCCGTGCCGAAGGTGCCGCTGAAGACCTGAAGCCGCCTGCCCAACGGCAAGACGTCTCGGCGGAACGGAGGACCGGGACCGCGGCTTCGCCCGCCGCCCCCGGCCCGTCGGGAGCGGGACGGGTTTCGGAGGGTGGCCGGCGCGCTCGCGCCAGCCGGGAGCGTCGACGCGGGTGGAGCCGCGAGGGTCGGGAAGACCCGAAGGACTTCGCCTTCGTTGCGCGGCCCCGCATTTGGTCGGTTTTGTGTGGAGTAGGGCTGTGACGCGGGCTGACGTGCTGGCCCAGTACCGGCCCATTCGAAGCGGCATCCAGCGCGTGCTGCGCGAGGCCGTGCGCGCCTGTGACCGCCCCGATCTGGTCCGGGCGGTCAGGCAGGTGGCTCCCTGGGCCGAGGAGGCGGACCTCGCCGGCGAGCAGGCCGCTGACATGCTGGCCGACGTCGCGCTGTTCGAGCCGAACGGGCGGGGCCGACGCGCCTACGACCGCTTCCTGGCCGGAAGGGCCTCCCGGCTCGATGCCGAGGACCGGGTCCTGGCGGAGCGGATGGGCGCGGCGTGGTTCTCCCTCTTTCGCGTGGCCGACCGGCACCCGGCCGCGGGGGTGTGGCTGGAGGATCTTCTCGCCGATGATCGGCGCCTGTGCCTCGTGGACGAAGCCTTCGAGGGCTCAGCGGCCGAGGGCGTCATCGTCGGCCTGCGCGTGTTCGACGCTGGGCCGTTCCACGCCGGGTTCGGCATCGTCACGCGGCCCGACGCCGATGCGGTGGCGTTCTGCCTCGCCGCCCGAGCGGAGGGGCGTCCGCCGCCCTTCCGTCACTCCCTGGCCGCCACCCTCTACGGCGACCAGCTCCTGGCGCAAGCCCCCTTCGACCCTGCCGACCTCGCCCTGTTGCAGACGTTTCGGGCTCTCAGGCCCATGGCCGGCGGCCTCCGCGCGGGAGCGGTGTCGCGGGCCGCGCCGCGCCGGCGGTCACGACCTCGTGTCGGGTAGCTGGACCGGTCGGCCCCGGCGCGCCCTCATGCAACCTGAAACCGGGCGCCTGCCGGTTCTGCCCTTCTCGCGCCCGGGCCACGGCGTTCGAGGACCGATGAGGGTGGGGCCGCGCGCGGCAGGCGACACCCATCATCCGGCCTGTCGGCCAACCTCTGCCGATAAGCGACTGCCAAGGTCCATCCGTGCTGCCGGGCCGTTCTGCCCTTCGCCCCGCGATCAGCGGGGAGAAGGTGCCCGACAGGGTGGATGAGGGGTCGACCCGCCCGCGTCCCCCCTCATCCAGGCTGTCGGCCACCTTCTCGCCCCAAGGAAGGCCAGAACCGGCACACGGCCGACTGAGGTGAACGCCACAGCCGCAAGCGGGGCGGAGGACATCCTTCGACACCCCTCGCGCCGACCCGGGTTCGCGGCCCCGCGTCTCCCCTCAGTGGCGGACCGAGGACTCGCCGCTGAGGTCGCCTTCGAAGCGCACGTCCCGCGGCACCTCCTCCCGCGCGGCGTGGTCGCGGATCACGCGCAGGATGTCGTCCCGCGAGGGCAGGCCCGCCTCGTTGCCGAGCCGCTGCACCTTGTGGGCCGCGGCCGCGCGCGCGAACTCGAAATGCTTGCGCCAGGGCGCCTGCGGCTCGTTCAGGTATGAGGCCACGTAGGCGCCATGGAACACGTCGCCCGCCCCGGACGTGTCGATCACGCTGGCGGAGGGGATCGGCAGCGCCGGCAGCCGGCTCACCGTGCCCATCTCGTCGTACCACAGCATCCCGCGCTCGCCCTCGGTGACGCCGCCCACCCGCACGCCGCGCGTTTTCAGGTAGTCCAGCATTTCGGGCGTCGTCATGCGCATCTGCTCGCACAGCCGCTCCGCCACCACGGCCACGTCGACGTAGCCCATCAGCTCGTGCGTGTTGGACCGCAGGCCGCCGCCGTCCAGCGAGGTGAGCACGCCGTTCTCGCGGAACAGCCGCGCGTAGTGCAGCGCCGCGTCGTGCTGGTGCCCGTCGAGGTGGAGCGCGCGGGCCGGGCCCACGTTCAGGACGGGGAACGGGTGGATGTAGTCGTCGTCGCGGGCCCGCAGGATGGCGCGCTTGCCCGCGTTGGGCAGCACGAAGGACAGCGACGAGCGCCTCACCTTCCGGGGGTGGACGGGGATGTGGTAGCGCGCCGCCATGTCCAGGAACATGCGGCCCAGCCAGTCGTCGGCGGCCGAGGTCAGCAGGTCGGGCGCGAAGCCGAGCTTCGCGCAGGCGAACGCGGCCGTGACCGCGTTGCCGCCGAAGGACACCGCGTAGTCTTCCGCCACCGTCTTGGTGTCGCCGGTCGGGATCGCGTCCGTGAGCAGCGTCACGTCGATGTAGGATTGGCCGATGAACAGCGCTTGCATGGAGAACACCCCGCGCGGTCGGCCGCGGGCAGATCGCGCCCGCGGCCTCGTGAGCGCGAAACCATAGCGGGTCGGGAGCCCGCCCGGCAAATCCCCCTCAGATCGCGAAGCTCGTGCCGCAGCCGCAGGACGCGGTGGCGTTGGGGTTGTCGATCTTGAACGACTGGCCGATCAGGTCGTTGACGTAGTCGATGCGCGCCCCCCGCATGTAGTCGATCGAGACGGGGTCGATCAGCACAACGGCGCCGTCGCGCTCGATCGCGAGGTCGTCGGCCTCCCGCGAGGTGGTAATGTCGAACGCGTACTGGAACCCGGAACACCCGCCGCCGTTCACCGCGATGCGGAGGAACGACCCCGGCGCCTCGCGCGACAGCACCCGGTTGACCTGCGCGGCTGCCCGGTCGGACAGGATGACCGGCACCGTGACGGCGGCTTCGCTCATGTCGGCACTCCCCGGCCAAGCCATCCCGGCCGTTCCCGAAAGGTAGGCGTTTGGTGTCGCCCCCGCAACGTTCCGAGGCGCGCGCGCCCTACGCGTCGGATCCCCTGCGGAGCCGCGGCCGCCTCGTGTCCGAGCCGCCGCCCGCGGGCCGCAGCGCCTTCCAGCGCGACCGCGACCGCGTCCTGCACTGCAGCGCGTTCCGCAGGCTCTCGGGCAAGACGCAGGTGATGCACACGGAGGAAGGCGACCATTTCCGCACGCGGCTGACCCACAGCCTGGAGGTCGCCCAGATCGCCCGGAGCCTGGCCCGCCAGCTCGGCCTTGACGAGGACCTGACCGAGGCGCTGGCGCTCGCCCACGACCTCGGCCACGGGCCGTTCGGCCACACGGGCGAGGACGCGCTCGACCGGGCGCTCCGCGACCACGGCGGCTTCGACCACAACCTGCAGACGCTGCGCGTCGTGGTCGACCTTGAGGAGCGCTACCTGGACTTCGACGGCCTCAACCTGAGCTGGGAGGTGCTGGAGGGCCTGGCCAAGCGCGGCGGCCCCGTGGCCGATCCTCCCGCGCCCCTGCGGGACTACGACCGCCGCCTCGGCCTCGCGCTGGACAGGCCGGCCTCTGGCGAGGCGCAGGTCGCGGCGGTGGCCGACGACGTGGCCTACAACGCCCACGACCTTGAGGACGCGCTGCGGCTGGGCCTGATCGCGGGCGCCGACGCCTGCGCGGTGCCCGTCGTGGGCGCCGTGCGGGACGCGCTCCGGCCGCGGCGCGGCGGGGAGGTCGACCCGCGGCGGATGCCCTTCGCGCTCTCGCGCGGCCTGATCGACCACTTCGTGCGCGACGTGGTGCGCGAGAGCGCCGGGCGGCTCGCGCGCGGCGGGCCGCTACAGACCGAGCTTGCGGCGCACGCGGGCTG
>CAXTDZ010000150.1:0-10978 GCA_964243035.1 uncultured Lichenihabitans sp. | reverse complement strand
GGTGGTGGACACCACTCCGCGAAGCCTACAAAGGTCAACGCCTCGGATTGGATGAGGGACCCGCGAAGGCCGTATGCTGACCACCGGCGCGGAGCGCGGCAGCGGGTCCGCTCTTTTTCGGACAATCAAAACCTTGGTGGTGGCGCCGACCGGACGGCGGCGTGTAGGAACAGATCGACGATCGGTGTTCGCGACGGCCGTGCCGATCCAGGGGGGCACGTTGCGGCATGGTTGACCTGTTCCGGCGCACGGGCAAGCGGGGCGGAGCGGAGACGACCGGGATCGACGCGACGCTGGATCTCGACTTCTACCGGAGCTACTACGCCGACCTCGCCGCCCACGACGACAAGGCCGCGGCGCTGCACTGGCGGCTGCACGGCCGCAACGAGAACCGCGCGCCCAACGCGCGCGCGGCCCTGCGGAGCCATCCCAACTTCGCCCGGCTCCCCGAGCGCTTTGATCCCCTCGACTACGTGTTCCTGAACAGGGACCTGCCGCGCAGCTACGCGAACGCCCTGGCCGCGACGCTCCACTACCTGGACTACGGGCTCGCGGAAGGGCGCGGCTGGGGGCCGGTCGACGCCGATGCCGGGTTCCTCGCCGCCTACGCCCGGGCCGTGCCGTCCAAACCTTCGCGGCTGGAGGAGGCCGACCCCCGGCTGCGCTGGCTCCCCAAGCGGGCGGAGCAGTTCCTGTACCTTCACGGCTTCGCGGACGCGGGGTTCCTGGACCACCTCGACGTCGACTTCTACAGCTTCACCAACGGCCTCAGCCGGACGGACGCGCCGCGGACCCGCGAGGCTTGCGTGTTCCACCTGGCCGAGGCCGGGGTCGCGGGGCTCAGGCCCATCGCCGAGCACCTGCGCTTCGATCCCGACTTCCACCGGCAGACGCTGCGCGCCGCGGGCCTCGCCGAGGCGGCGGCGCTGCCCGACCCGGACCTGTACCGGCGCTGGCTGGGCGAGAACAGGTTCGAGAGCTTCCCACCCAACCGCCTGGCCAGGCTGCGCCGGCGCTTCGGCGTGACCTGCGGGCCGCGGGTGCCGATCGACCTCGCGACCTACCGGCAGGCCAACCGGGACCTGCAGGGATTGGAGGACGCCCGCCTGCTGGAGCACGTCTTCGCCCACGGCTTCGAGGAGAAGCGCTCCGCCCTGCGGATCGACCCGAGCAACGTGGGGTTGTTCACGGCCTACGCGCGCCACCTCGAAGACCGGGAAAGCTACGCCGAGGCGGAGGCGGTCTACCTCCGGCTCGCGCACTTCCTGCCGAACGAGGCCGCGCCCAACGGGCGGCTCGGCGACTACCTGATGGAGGGCGAGCGCTTCGCCGAGGCCTTCGCGTGCTTCAGGCGCGTGATCGAGGGCGGCGCGGCGAGCACGGTGACCTACCTCAAGGCCTCGGCCTGCTGCGAGAAGCTCGGCGACCGGCGGACGGCCGTGTCGCTGCTGGCCGAGGGCGCGCGCGCCGCGCCCGACGACCAGCACATCCGGGGCGTGCGCGACACGGCGGCACGGCGCTTCTTCGACGACGAGTTCGCCTACGCCAGGGCCATGGCGCTCGGCGGCCGGATCGCGGACGGCCAGCGGGTGGCGGCCCAGGCCGCGGCGCTGTGCGACTTCGGCGCCGGCAGCACCGCCCCTGCGCGCCCGATCCGCACGGTGGCGGTCTTCGCCAACATGGACCTGCCGCAATGCACGCTCTACCGGGTGGAGCAGAAGGCGGAGCAGCTGGCCGCGGCCGGCTTCGCGGTCCGGGTCTACGACTGGCTTGCCGACGGGACCCGTTTCGAGCGGGACCTCGCGGACTGCGACGCCGCGATCTTCTTCCGCGTCGCCGCCTTCCCCAGCGTGACGCGGGCCATCAACGCGGCGCGGGCCGCGGGTGTCGTGACCTTCTACGACATCGACGACCTCGTCTTCGACCCTGCCGAGTTTCCCGAACCCTTCGCGGACTACGCGGGGCAGATCACGCCCTCGGAATACGTGGACGTGGCAATGGGCGTGCCGCTGTTCCGCCATGCCCTGTCCCTGTGCGACTACGCGATCGCCTCGACACCCGCCCTCGCGCGCCGCATGGAACCGCTCGTGCGAGGCAAGCGCGCCTTCGTTCACCGCAACGCGCTCGGGCGCCGGCACGAGCGCGCGATGGCCCGCCCGCGCGAGCCCGCGCCCGCCGGGCGCCCGGTGACGCTGTTCTACGGGAGCGGCACCAAGGCCCACAAACTCGACTTCGAGACCATCCTGCTCCCCGCGCTTGAGGAGATCGACCGCCGGTTCGGGGCCGGGGTCCGGATCGTGATCGCGGGCTACCGTCCCGCCAGCGTCAAGAGCGGGATCTTCGAGCGCGTGCACTTCGCGCCCTTCACGCCGGAGATCGAAGATTACTGGGCGTTGCTCGCGGAGGCGGACGTCAACCTGTCCGTGCTGCGCCGCACGCCGGTCACCGACGTCAAGAGCGAGATCAAGTGGCTGGAAGCCGCCATGCTCGGCATCCCCTCCGTCGTCAGCGCCACCGACACGTTCGATGGCGTGATCACCGACGGGGTGGACGGGTTCGTGGCCGCTTCCACGGCCGACTTCGTGGACAGGATCTCGCTGCTGGTCCGCGACGGGGGCCGCCGCGAACAGGTGGGCGAGGCCGCCCGCGCCGCGGCGCTCGGCCGCTACGGCCTGGCGGCGCTCGCGGCCAACCTCCGCGACACCTTCGCAGCCGCGGTGCCGCCGCGGCCCGAGCGCACGCGCGTGCTCGTCGTCAACGTCTTCTACCCACCCCAGGCCAAGGGCGGCGCCACGCGGGTGGTGGCCGACAACGTTTCCGACATCCGCGAGCTTCACCCCGACGGCTTCGACTTCGAGGTCTTCACCACCCTGGAAGGCGGGCCGGAGACCTACGCGGTGGAGGTGTCCTCCTTCGACGGCGTCCGCACGACGGCGGTCACGGCCGGAAACTACCCGGACGTCGACCGGGCCGCGCAGGACGGGCGCATGGAGGCGCTGTTCTCGGCCTGCGTCGAGCGGTTCGCCCCGCACCTCATCCATTTCCACTGCATCCAGCGGATGGGGGCGTCGCTGGCCGACGTGGCACGGCGGGCCGCGATCCCCTACCTGATCACCGTCCACGACGGCTGGTGGATCTCCGACAGCCAGTTCCTTTACGACGCCCGCGGCCCGGCGCCGCGCTACGACTTCGCCCAGCCGCTGCGCAGCCGCGGGGGCAAGAACCGCGGCGCCTTCGACCGGGCCGCCCGGCTGCTGCCCGCGCTGCGGAACGCGGCCGCCATCCTGGCCGTGTCGGAACCCTTCGCGGCGGTCTACCGCGCCACGGGGCTCGACGTGCGGGCGGTGGCCAACGGGCTGCCGCGGGTGAGCACGGACCGTGCCGACCAGTCGCGGGCCGCCGAGGCCGGGCGGACGCGGGTCCGCATCGCCCACCTCGGCGGCACGGAGGTCCACAAGGGCTTTCCCCTTCTGAAATACGCCGTCCACGCCGCGGCCCCCGCCAACATCGACGTGCTTGCCGTGGAGCTCGCGATGGCGCCGGGCGAGGAGCGTTTCGAGGATTGGAACGGCACGCCCGCCCGGATCGTCGCCCGGCGCCCCCAAAGCGAGGTCGCGGGGCTGTACCGGGAGATCGACGTCCTGTTCGCGCCCTCGCTGTGGCCCGAGAGTTTCGGGCTGGTGACCCGCGAGGCGCTGGCCGCGGGCTGCTGGGTGGTGGCCTCCGACCGCGGCGCGGTGGGCGAGCCGGTGGCCGACGGCGTCAACGGCCACGTCATCTCGGTGGACACGATCGACGGCCTCGTCGCCGTTATCAAGCGGATCGATGCCGATCCGGCCCGCTACACGGCCCCCCCGCCCCCGCCCGCGCCCATGCGGACCTCGCGCGACCAGGCGCGCGACCTCGTGGCGATCTACCGGGAGCTGGCGCCGAACCCGCGCGAGGCCGCCGAAGCGCGCTGACGCCGCGGCGGCCGGCCCCTCACAGCAGCGCCGGCGTCCAGGGCAGGTCGACCTTGGCGTAGCCCGTGCCGTGCCGCTCCACCGCGATGAAGCCCGGCATGTTGAAGTGCATGCCCGCCACCGGCAGCCCGTCGGTCGAGACCCGGTCGAGGATCTTCAAACGGGTCGCGCGGGCGAGGTCCGGGTCGGTGTCGAAGGCGATGGTCACCTCGGGCCTGGCGACCTGGACGTCGGGCAGGTGGACGATGTCGGTCCAGATCATGAGCTGGTCGGCGCCCGAGGCCACGTGGAAGCCGGAATGGCCGGGCGTGTGCCCCGGCAGCGGCACCAGCGCGATGCCGGGCGCGACCTCGCCGCCCGCCACGGGGCGCAAACGGTCGCGGTAGGCGTCGAAGGCGGTGCGGGCCGCGAGAAAGAAGGGCCTGGCGCCCTCGCCGGCCGAGGCCATGATCGCGTCGTCGCGCCAGAAGGCGAGCTCCGTCTCGTTCACCACCACCTCGGCCTTCGGGAACACGGGGTGGCCGTCCAGCGTCAGCCCGCCCACGTGGTCGGCGTGGCCGTGGCTCACCAGAACCGTGTCGACCTCGCCGGGCTCGATGCCCGCCGCGGCCAACGCCAGGGGGAAGCGGCCGCCCCACCCGTTGAACCCGCCCGTGCCCGCGTCGACCAGGATGGTGCGCCCCCCGCCCTGGATCGCGTAGCTCGCGATGGCGAGGTGGGCGAGCGGCGGGCGCCGCGCGGCGCGCAGCATGGCGGCGGCCTCGTCCGCGCCGATCCCCTTGAAGAACTCGAAGGAGCCGTCCAGGAAGCCGTCGCTCAGGTAGGTCACGACGTAGTCGCCCACCTTGCGGCGGTTCAGGGACGGGGCCTGGACATCGGGCTGCGGGGTGGTCATGGTTCGCCTCCTGGGCGGGCCTTCGCGGGACTGCTTCGACGCGCGGGCGCGCGCCGGACGCTGCGTAACCTGGGTCGGCCGCGGGTCTTGTCCAGCGGAGCCGCGGCTTGCGGGCGCGGGCCCGTTGGGGCAACGTCGGCCGCCACGACGTCACGGGCACGGCCATGCAACCAGCGCGCTTCCTCCTCGCGGGCCTCGCGCTCGCGGCCTCCACCGCCGCGGCTCCGGCCCAGGACCGCGTGATCGACGCGAAGCCCTGCTCCCTGTGGTGCAAGCTGCAGCGCAACGTCACGCGCAACGCCGCCGTGTCGGCCACCGCGCCGCTCGGCGGTCACCCGATTGCGACCGAGCGGGCGCCCGCCGCCGCGGAGGGCGCCGGCCGCCCCGACCCGTCCGAGATCTTCGCCCGCCGGGGCGAGGTCATGGCCGAAAGCCCGGCCGAGCGCGCCAGGGCGCGGCGCATGAAGGCCAGGATGGCGCACGACATCGAGGCGCCCGGCGCCGAGCCCGCGGTGCGGGTGCCCACCGCGGCCCCGCGCGCCCAGACGCCGGCCAACACCCCGTAGGCCGCGCGCTCAGTCCCGGCGCATGAGGCGGTAGGCGAGCAGCACGGGCACGAAGGTCGCGAGCGTCACGACCGTCACCACCACGTTCACCTCCGGCAGGCGCTGCCCGAGCCGGATCGCGCCGAAGATCCACAGCGGCAGGGTGTTGCGGGCGCCCGCCGTGAAGGTCGTCACGATCACCTCGTCGAAGGACAGCGCGAAGGCCAGGATGGCGCCGCCCACGAGCGCGGTCGAGACCGCGGGCAGCGTCACGCGCCGCAGCGTCTGCCAACCGTCCGCGCCCAGGTCCGCGGAAGCCTCGGGCAGCGAGGCGGGGAGCCGCCGCAGCCGCGCCAGCACGTTGTTGTAGACCACGACGATGCAGAAGGTCGCGTGGCCGATCACGATCGTGGCGAAGGACAAGGGGGTCCCGGTCAGCGCGAAGAAGGAGTTCAGCGCCATGCCGGTGATGATCCCGGGCAGCGCGATCGGCAGCACGGCGCCCAGCGACACCGCGTCCCGCCCGGGGAAGCGGAAGGCGTGCACCGCGAAGGCCGCCGCGGTGCCGAGCCCGAGCGCGACGGCGGTCGCGGCCGCCCCCGCCTCGACGGACAGCAGCAGCGCCGCGCGGATCTCGCGGTCACCGGCGGCGGCCGCGAACCAGTGCAGGCTGAGGCCCGGGATCGGCCAGCTCTGCACGTTGGACGCGTTGAAGGCGTAGAGCGCGATCACCGCGACCGGCGCGAACAGGAAGACGAGCACGAGGCCGACCCAGAGGCCGAGCAGGAGGCGGGCCGCACGCGAGGGCATGGGCGCTACATGCCGTCCAGCGCGCCCAGGCGCCGCGCGAGCGCGAGGTAGAGCGTCATGACGAGGAGCGGCACGCTCGCGTAGGCGGCCGCGAAGGGCACGTTGTTGGCGATGCCGACGTTGGCGTAGACCACGTTGCCGATGAAGTCCGACCCGCGCCCGCCCACCAGCACGGGGGTGACGTAGTCGCCCAGCGTCAGCGAGAAGGTGAAGATCGAGCCCGCCACCAGCCCCGGCAGGCTGAGCGGCAGCACGATCTTGCCGAAGGTGCGCCACCCGCGCGCCCCGAGGTCGCCCGAGGCTTCCAGGAGCGAGGGGGGGATGCGCTCCATGGCGGCGAACAGCGGCGTGATCATGAAGGGCAGCCACACGTAGGAGAACACGATCCACATCGCCCAGCGCGAGTAGCCGATGTCGAGGGCGGGCAGGCCGAGGGCGCCGAGCGCCCAGTTGAGCGCGCCGTCGTGGGCGAGGATCAGCCGCCACGCGTAGACGCGGGCGAGCGAGCTCGACCACAGCGGCAGCAGCACCAGCGTGAACAGCACGAGCCGCAGGCGCGGCCCCGCGACCCGCGCCATGTGGAACGCGAAGGGCAGCGCGATCACCGCGTCCGTCACGGTGACGGCCGCCGCGATGCCCACCGTGCGGCCCGCGATGGCCCGGTAGGTGGGGCTGAGCAGGATGGTGCGGAAGTTGCCGAGCGTCCACGTCCGGTCGATCTCGCCCGTGAAACCGTCCACGCTCCAGAAAGCCGCCACGAACAGCATGGCCAGGGCGGACAGGTAGATCAGCACGAACCAGGCCGACGGGGGCAGCAGGGTCGCGGCGAGCCCCAGGCGGGGGTGGCGCCAGAAGAACGCGGACAGGCGGCGGGAAAAAGCGATCATGGCGGCGGGACGGCGCGGCTTCCCCTTCTCCCGCGCACCCGGGGCGCGGGCCCTTGACCCCGCAGCGTGTTCACGGCGCGCGGTCCCGTCAAGGCCGTGGCGTGTGGGCCCAGGGCTTTGAACTCCGGTTAACGGTCGCCGGTTCTGCCCTTCTCCCCGCTGACCGCGGGGCGAAGGGCATCGCCTGGCCCTGGTGGTCTTAACCTGAGTTCAGAGCCCTGGTGAGGCCTCAGGCCCGCGAGGCCCGGTTCAGGCGAGCGTCGCGGCGCGACGACCCTGCCCGGTCGGCTCGGCGAGGAACCCCGCGATCAGCCCGGCCAGCGCGTCCGGCCGCTCCAACGGCAGCAGGTGGCCCGCCCCGGGCAGCGTGCGGGTGCGCGCCGTCACGAAGTGGGGCGCCATCAGCTTGGATTGCGCCTCGGCGCCGAGCGCCGCGTCCTTTTCACCCGCCACGATGAGGGCCGGCGTGCGCAGCCGGCCGACCCGCTCGGACCAGTCCTCCCGGCTGCCCGCGTTCAGCCACGCGGCCCAGGCCGCGGGCTCGGTGCGCAGCACGTCCGTGACGGCCCGCTCGTGGAGGTCGGGGTGGAGGTCGCCGCCGATGTTGTCCCTGATGTAGCCGTGCGCCTCGTTCCGGCTGGTGTCCGGGTCGCCCGCGAACCAGCCGAGCATGGCGCCGCGCTTCTCGTCCGCCATCGGCTCCGGCGAGGGCGGCGATCCCGCCAGCAGGATCAGGGCTTCGAGGCCGCCCAGGCCGGGCGCGCCGTCCTCGGCCTGCCTGGCCAGCGCGCAGGCCACCTTGGCCCCCATGCTGTGGCCGGCGAGCACCCAGCGCGCCGGCGCGGCCTCACCCACGGCCCGGCCGACGGTGGCGGCCATCTCCGCCACCGAGTAGCCGGCCGTCCTCGCCGCGCCGCCGAAGCCGGGCAGGTCGACCGTGACCCAGCGGAAGCGGTCGCCGGAGGCCGCGACCAGCGGGTCCCATTCCGTGGCGCTGCCGCCCAGGAAGTGCAGGGCGAAGATGACGGGGGCGGTCGCGTCGGAGGGCATCGAGGTCGGTCTTGGCCCAGAAGTCCGCGGGAACGGGAGCGAAGGTCGACGCCGCGGCGCCGGCCCACCGTCCATCCGCGTCGAGCGTCGAGATGGACGGCCGACACGCTAGCCGATTCCGGACCGTTCGAACGCCTGTCACGGTGCCGCGCCACCGCGGCGGGCGGAGCGCGGGCTCCGGACCACCCTGCCGGGCCGCATCGAAGGCTGCCGCGGGTCAGGCCGCCGTCACGCGGCGCGCACGATGCGGAAGCCCTCGACCTCCTTGACGACGGGCCAGCCTTTCCAGCGCTCGGCGTCGTGCAGGATCACGAGCCGGTCGAGGTCGCCCTCGATCGTTTTGTTGATGCGGTCGATGGTCTTGAGCTGGTCCCAGGCGGCGCCGATGGCGTTGGTGAGCGGCACGTAGACGCCGTCGTGGTCGTGGCCGCACAGGTTGCGGTGGGAGTAGACGCAGTCGCCCGACACCACGAGGCGGCCGCGCGCGGTCTCCAGCACGGTGAACTGCTGGCCCATCGTGTGGCCGAGGCCGAGGCGCACGTGCAGGCCCGGCAGGAGGTCGTCCACGTCGCCGTCGACCAAGTTCAGGCGGTGCTCGACGGCGGCGTCGAAGGCGGCGCGCAGGTCGTCCGGGTTGACGATGGCGGTCAGGAACCCGAAGGCGGGGGGCAGCGCCATGGCCTCGTGCCAGCTCAGGATCTCGCGCTTCTGGATGTGCAGGCGCGCGCGGGGGAACTTGCCGATCGAGCCCATGTGGTCGAAGTGGGCGTGGCTCAGCACGATGTCGGTGACGTCGTCGGGCCCGACCCCCAGCTCGGCCAGCATGCGCAGGGGCGAGATCCAGGAGGGCACGTCGAACTTGAGGCTCATGGCGAGGCCCGAGCCCTCGCGCATGAAGCCCGTGTCGCACAGCACGGTGCGGTCGCCTCCCCTGGCCAGCACGAAGGAGAAGGGCAGGTCGTGCACCTCGTCGGGCGGCGCCCCCTGGATCAGCCCCGCCATGCGCTGCTGGCGCGAGCGGGCGAACTCGATGACGTGGACGTCCCATACGGGAGTGGCCGCGAAGGTCATGGTTTAGCTTTCCGCGATGGTCCGGCCGAGGCTCGACAGCCCGACCGCGACGATCAGGATGGCGCCCTGCAGCACGTATTGCGAGAAGGTGGGCGCCCCGAAGATGTTGAGGCCGTTGAAGCCGAACGCGATGATGAGCCCGCCGATCAGCGTGCCGAGGACGTGGAACTCGCCGTCGCGCAGCGTGGCCGAGCCCAGGAACACGGCCGCGAAGGCGGTGAGCAGATAGCCGTCGGCGGCGCTCGCCGTGCCGCTGCCGAGCCGGGACGCGAGCAGGATGCCGGTCAGCGCCGCGCAGGTGCCGGAGATCGCGAAGCCGAGGATCTTGATGCGGTCGACGTCGATGCCGGCGAGCCGCGCCGCCGCCGGGCTGCCGCCGACCGCCTGGATCTCCTGGCCGAGCGCGCTGCGCTCGACGAGCACCCACAGGAAGCCCACCACCAGCGCCGCCACCACGATGTTGTTCGGCACCCCGAACAGCCAGCGGCCGAGCGACAGCTGCAGGAAGGCCTCGGGCACGCCCGCCACGATCGGCACGCCGGCCGAATAGGCGAAGGCGAGCCCCGTCAGGATGGTGCCCACCCCCAGGGTGGCGATCACCGAGTTGACCCGCACCTTGGTGACGATCAGCCCGTTGACGAGCCCCACCAGGGCGCCGGCCGCCAGCACGACCAGCACCGCAACCGGGATCGGCAGCTTGGTCGACACGATCAGCCCCGTGACCAGGATGCCGTGCAGGCTCGCCGCGAAGCCGATCGACAGGTCGAGCTCGCCCACCACCACCGCGAGCGTGAGGCCGGCCGCGATGACCGTCGCGAGCGAGGCCTGGTTCAGCACGTTGGTGAAGTTGCCGATCCGGGGGAAGGCGCGCGGCGACAGGGCCGCGAAGGTGCCGATCATGGCGAGCAGGCCCAGGATTGTGGCGTAGCGCGCGAAGAAGCCCAGCGCGCGCTTGGTGCGGGGCGAAAGGCGGCGGCTCGGCGCGGCGGCGGCGCTCACGCGGCGGCTCCCGCGGCGTCGAGGTAGCTCGCCTCGATGACGGCGCTGCGGGTGAGGGCGGCGCCTTCGAGCTCGCGCGCGATGCGGCCTTCGGCCATGACGAGGACGCGGTCGCAGAGTTCGGGCAGTTCGTCGGGCTCGGAGGAGATCGCGAGCACCGCCATGCCCCGGGCCGCGAGCGCCCGGACGAGGCGGTGTATCTCGCCCCGCGCGCCCACGTCGACGCCGCGGGTGGGCTCGTCGAGGATCAGCACCTTGGGGCCGCGCAGGAGCCAGCGGCCGATCACCACCTTCTGCTGGTTGCCGCCGCTGAGCCGGCCCACGGGGGTTTCGAGGCCGGGCGTCTTGACCGCGAGGTCCGCGACCGCGCCGCGCAACAGCGCGCTGCGCTTCCGGCCGTCGATGAGCGGCAGGGCCCGCCCGTGGACGACGCGCCCGAGGTTGGCGAGCTGGAGGTTGAAGGCGACGCTCTTGGCGAGCCAGAGGCCCTCCGCGCGACGCTCCTCCGGCACGAGGCCCAGGCCCGCCCGCACGGCCGCGGCCGGCGAGCGGGGCGCGAAGGGGCGGCCATCGAGCGCCATGGTGCCCGCGTCCGTCCGGTCGGCGCCGTAGATCAGCCGCGCCAGCTCGGTGCGCCCGGCGCCCACCAGGCCGCCGAGGCCGAGCACCTCGCCGCGCTTGAGGTCGAAGCTGACGCCGTTGACGCGCGGGTGCCGCGCCAGGCCGCGGACGCTGAGCGCCACCGCGCCGGCCGGCGGC
>CAXTDZ010000149.1:0-11131 GCA_964243035.1 uncultured Lichenihabitans sp. | reverse complement strand
GAAGGGGCCGGCGGGCGGGGACCGGGCCGCGACCCTGCGCGCGTTCAGCACGCTGGTCGGCGCGGTCGTCATCGCCCGCGCGAGCGATCCGGAGCTCGCGGCGGAGGTGCTGGCCGCCTGCGCCGGAGACGCCCGTTCCGCCGGCCGCGCCGCCCCGTCGCGAGGATCTTCGGGCGGGGCGGGTGCGTGACGGCGACCGCGACCGCGACGCCAAGCTCTGGGACACCGCGGGGAAAAGGAGGAGGGACTGGACCGATGGACGAGCGCCACGCGAACAAGCGGGTCATCCTGGACCTGATCCAGCGGGTCTGGCGGGACGGTCGTCTCGACGACCTCCCGGCCTTCTGGGCGGCGGATTGCGTCAACCACGCCGATCCCGCGGCCGAGAAGCGCGGGCTGGCGGCGCTCCGGCGGTACCACGAAGCCTTCGGCACGTGGTTCGAGGCGTTCGACCGCGTCGACATCGCCGTGCAGCAGCAGGTCGCCGAAGGGGACCGCGTCGTCACCCAGATGGTGACGACGGCCGTCCACAGGGCGACGAGCCGGCCGGTGTCGCTCGCCACCATCCGGATCGACCGCCTCGCGGACGGCAGGATCGCGGAACACTGGTCCGTGGCGGACTTGGCCGGCCTGTCGGCGCAGCTGGCGGAGCCCGACGCCGCCTGACGGACGAGCGCGAGGACGCGCGGCCTTGCCCGAGGGCCCGGATGGACGCCCGCGGCGTCGGCTTGGTCACTCGGCCGGCGCCGTCTCGGCTACAATTCGCGGAGGCCGGCCGACCGGCCTGAACCGCAGCACCAGGAGGCGGATCACGACGTAGAACACGGGGGTGAGGACCAGGCCGAACAGCGTCACGCCGATCATGCCGGAGAACACCGCGGTTCCGAGCGCCTGCCGCATCTCGGCGCCGGGTCCCGTGGCGACCACCAGCGGCACCACGCCCAGCGTGAAGGCGAGCGCCGTCATCAGGATGGGCCTGAGCCGGAGCCGGCAGGCCTCCACGGCGGCCGCGACCGGACCCAGGCCTTGGTTCGCCTCCGCGTCGCGCGCGAACTCCACGATCAGGATGGCGTTCTTGGCCGCGAGCCCGACGAGGACCACCAGGCCGATCTGCGTCAGGATGTTGTCGTCCAGGCCGCGCAGCATGACGCCGGTCAGCGCCGCCAGCACGCTCATCGGCACGATCAGCACGATGGCGAGCGGCAGGGACCAGCTCTCGTACTGCGCCGCGAGCACCAGGAAGACGAAGAGCACGGACAGGCCGAAGATGAACACGGCCGTGTTGCCGGTGGCACGCTGCTGGAACGACAGCTCGGTCCACTGGTAGCCCATGCTGCGCGGCAGGGTGTCGGCCGCGATCTTCTCCATCGCGTCGAGCGCCGCTCCGGACGAGGCGCCGGGCGCGGCGTCGCCCTGGACGGCCACCGACGGGTACATGTTGTAGCGCTGGACGAGGTCCGGGCCGCTCACCTCGCGCGCCTCGGCCAGCGTGCCGAGCGGGACCAGCGCGCCGGACGCCGAGCGCACCCGGAGCCGGTTGACGTCGTCGACGGTTGCGCGGAAGCGCTGGTCGGCCTGGGCGCGGACCTGGTAGATCCGCCCAAAGGCGTTGAAGTCGTTGACGTAGGCGGTCCCCAGGTTGTCCTGCAGCGTTTCAAAGATGTTGCCGACCGGCACGTTGAGCATCTGCGCCTTCTGCCGGTCGATATCGAGGAAGATCTGCGGCGAGGAGGCCGAGAAGGTCGTGAACACGCGCGACAGCGCGGGGTCGGCGTTGGCCTTGCCGACGATGTCGAGCGCCTGGGCCAGCACGGCCCGCACGCTGGCGCTCGACCGGTCCTGCACCTGCATCTTGAAGCCGCCCGAGTTGCCGATGCCCTGGACGGGCGGGGGCGGAACCACGATGACGAACGCCTCCTCGATCGCCTGCATGCGCCTTGTCAGCTCGCCGATGATGGCCGGCGCGCTCTGACGATCGCGGACGCGCTCCTCGTAGGGCTTGAACGTGACGAACACGGCGGCCGCGTTGGTGGCGTTGGTGAAGGTCGCGCCCGAGAAGCCCGCGAAGGCGACCGCGTTCAGGCAGCCGGGCGTTTGCCGCGCGATGTCGGTCGCCCGGCGCGTCACCGCGTCCGTGCGCGACAGGGCGGCGCCGTCGGGCAGCTGCACGACGACGATCGCGTAGCCCTGGTCGAGCGTGGGGATGAAGCCCTGCGGCACCCGCGTCGCGACCCAGACGGTCGCGCCGATCAGGGCGAGGTAGACGGCGAGCACGGCCCAGCGGCCCCGCACGAGCCAGCCCACGAGCCGCGCGTAGCCGTCCGCCACGCGGTCGAAGCCGCGGTTGAAGCCCCCCGCGAGCGCGCCGCCCAGGCGGCCGAGCGCTCCTCGCGACCGCGCGTCCCGGTGCGGCCTGAGCAGCAGCGCCGCGAGCGCCGGGGACAGCGTCAGCGACAGGGCCGCCGAGATGGCGGTCGACACGGCGATCGTCAGCGCGAACTGGCGGTAGAACTGCCCGCTGATGCCGGGAATGAAGGCGGTGGGCACGAACACGGCCGCGAGCACCAGCGCGATGGCGACCAGCGCCGTGCCGACCTCGTCCATGGTGCGGTGGGCGGCGTCGCGCGGCGCCGTGCCGGCCGCGATGTTGCGCTCGACGTTCTCCACCACCACGATGGCGTCGTCCACCACGATGCCGATGGCGAGCACCATGCCGAACAGCGTCAGCGTGTTGAGCGAGAAGCCGAGCCCCGACATGATCGCGCAGGTGCCCACCAGCGACACGGGGATGGCCACGATGGGGATCAGCGCCGTCCGCCAGCTCTGCAGGAAGACGAGGATCACCAGCACCACGAGCACCACCGCCTCGCCCAGCGTGTGGTAGACGGCGTTGACGGATTCCTGGATGAAGTCCGTGGGGTTGTAGACGATCTGGTAGTCGAGGCCGGGCGGGAAGTTCGTTTTCAGCCTGTCCATCAGCCCCTTGATGTCCCGCGCGGCGTCGAGCGCGTTGGTGCCGGGCCGCTGGAAGATCGCCAGCGCCACGGCGGGCTTGCCGTTCAGGTAGGAGTTGGTGAAGTAGTCCTGCGCGCCGAGCTCCACGCGGGCGACGTCGCCCACCCGCACCAGGCGGCCGTCGGCGGTGGCGCGCACGATGATCTGGCGGAACTGGCGGGGGTCGTCGAGCCGCCCCTGCGTTGTGACGGTGACCTGGAAGGCCTGGCCCTGGCTGACCGGCTCCTGCCCGAGCGCGCCGCCCGACACCTGGACGTTCTGCTCCTGCACGGCCCGGGTCACGTCGCCCGCGGTCAGCCCGAAGGTCGCGAGCTTCTCGGGGTCGAGCCACATCCGCATGGAATACTGGCGCTCGCCGAAGATGGTGAGGTCGCCCACGCCGTTGAGGCGCAGCAGCTCGTCGCGGACGTTGTTGCGCGCGTAGTTGGACACGTAGAGCTGGTCGTAGGTGTCGTCGGGGGAGAGCATGTGCACGACCATCATCAGGTCGGGCGAGCTCTTGAGCGTCGTGACCCCGAGGCGGCGCACGTCCTCGGGCAGGCGCGGGGTGGCGATCGCGACGCGGTTCTGGACCAGCACCTGCGCCTTGTCGAGGTCGGTGCCGAGCTTGAAGGTGATGGTCAGCGACATGGCGCCGTCGCCCGTCGAGTAGGACGACATGTAGATCATGTCCTCGACGCCGTTGACCTCCTGCTCGATGGGGGTCGCGACGGTGGCGGCCACCGTTTCGGCGTTGGCGCCGGGGTAGGAGGCGCGCACCACGATGGTGGGCGGGGCGATCTCGGGATACTGCGCGACGGGCAGCCCGACGTAGGCCACGCCGCCCACGATCAGCAGCACGAAGGCCAGCACGGTGGCGAAGATCGGCCGCTCGATGAAGACGTGCGAGAACCGCACCGTGACCTCCCCTGCTCAGCGGCTGGCCGTTTCGCGCACCGGCGGCAACTCCGTCATCTTGGGGTCGACCACGGCGCCGGGCCGAACGCGCATCAGGCCGTTCACCACAACGACCTCGCCGCCCGTCAAACCGTCGCGGATCACCTGGTAGCCGTCGATGTGCGGGCCGAGGCGGACGGGCTTGGCCGACACCCTGTTGTCGGACCCGACCACGTAGACGACGCGCCGGTCCTGGTCGGTGCCCACCGCGTCCTCGGGCAGGAGGATGCCCTTGTAGCTCTTCGATCCCGCGATCTGGATGCGCCCGAACAGGCCCGGGGTCAGGGACAGGTCGCGGTTGTCGAGGACGGCCCGCCCGCGCATGGTCCCGCTCGCCTGGTCGAGCCGGTTGTCGAGGAAGTCGATTCGGCCCGCGTGGGAGAAGGCCGCCTCGCCCGTGAGCTTGACCGCGACGTCGCCGGACTGCTCGCCCGCCCGGGCGCCGTTCAATCCTTCGGACAGGTAGGCCAGGTAGGACCGCTCGTCGATGTCGAAGTAGAAGTAGACGGGGTCGACCGACACGATGTTGGTCAGCAGCGTGTCGTTGGCGGCCACGAGGTTGCCCGGCGACACGAGGTGGCGGGAGATGCGGCCCGCCATGGGCGCGCGGATCTCGGTGAACTCCATGTCGAGCTTGGCCCGGTTCAGGGCCGCCTGGGCCTCGTCCAGGGCGGCGCGGGCCGTGGCGGCCGCCTGCCGCCGCTGGTCGGCGACCTGCTCGGTGATGTTGCCCGACCTGCGCAGCGCGTCGGCGCGGTCGAGGTCGGTCGCGGTGAAGTCGACGGTGGCCTTGGCGGAGCCGAGCGTCGCGGTGGCCTGGTCGAGGGCGTCGCGGTAGGGGCGCTGGTCGATGGTGAACAGCAGGTCGCCGGCCTTGACGATCGCGCCGTCCTTGAAGCCGACCTTGTCCAAGTAGCCCGACACGCGGGCGCGGATGTCGACCTGCTCGACCGCCTCGAAGCGGCCGATGAAGTCGTCGGTTTCCTTGATGTCCTTGATGACGGGCTTGGCCACGGTGACGGGCGGGGGCGGCGGACCCTGGGCCGCCGCGGGCCCGGCCGCGGCGGCCGCGAGGAGGGCGAGCGCGACGCCGAGACGATGGTGCGAGCGCATGATGACACTCCGACCGGACGGGGCCTGGGACATCGACCCCCGGCGCGAGCTGCCGGCCGAGTCGTCCCGACCTTCGAAACTGAGGAGAACAGGACAAGTCACGCGAAGAAGCAACCCTCGCCGGTCGGCGCCGCCACCGTCGTGCAGGGCCGCTGGCCCGGCACTCCCCCGTCGCGGATCGTCGTGGCCACCCCCGTGACGGCGGTCACCCGTCACCGTCCGACGCCGTGACCCTCACAGCAGGATGACGCCGAGCCGCGCGGCGTGGGCGACGGCGTCGGTGCGGCCGGTCGCGTCGAGCTTGTCGAGCACCCGGCCGACGTGGAACTTGGCGGTGTGGACCGAGACGCCGAGCCGGCGCGCGATCGTCCTGTTGGACGCGCCCTCGGCCAGGAGCGTCAGCACCTCCACCTCGCGCGGGGTGAGCGGCTGGTCGAGGTCGGCGGCGTCGCCCTCCGGGCCGACCAGGCGCGCGTCGGCCGGCTCGCCCGGCGCCGCGAGGCGCAGGCCGGGCACGCCGCCCAGCAGCGCCGCCAACCGCTCGGCCAGCACGGTGTTCTCCACCGCGAGCGCGACCACGATCGGACCGGGGTCGGCGTCCCCCACGGGTCAGGGCCTCTCGCCGACCGCGAGCGCGACCGGCAGCGTTTCGCCGCCGCGCCGGACCGTCAGCGCGACCGTCCGGCCAACGCTGCCCGGGCCGAGCCCGCGCAGGAGCGCCTGGACCGAGCCGACCGGCTGCCCGTCCCAGGCCGCGATCACGTCGCCCTGGAGGACGCCGGCCTTCGCGCCGGGCCCGTCCGGGTCGACGCCCATCACCATGGCGCCCGTCCCGCCGTCACGGTCGAGCCGGACGGGCTGCAGGCCGAGCCCGAGGTAGCCCCGCGCCACCCGGCCGCGCGCCTCGAGCTGCGCCGCCACCCGCGCCACCGTGACGGCCGGGATGACGAGCACGCGCCGGCGCGGGCCGAACACGGCCATGCCGAACGCGCGGCCGCGCGCGTCGAGCGCGAGGCCGCCCTCCGCGGGGCGCTGGAGGGACAGGGCAAGCTCGAGCCGGGCGTCGATGTCGCCGCCGCGCATCGAGCGCCAAGCGGGACCGGACGCGGCCACCATCCCGAACGCCGCGAGCGGCTGGCCCTCGTGGTTTCCCACCGCGACGGCGAGCGCGCCGACCGCGGGGCGCGCGTCGTCGAGCGCGGCAGGTCCGGCGCCGCCCGTCTCCGCGCGGAGCAGCGCAACGTCGGTGGACGGGTCGCGTCCGGCGACGGTCGCGGGCACGCGCCGGCCGCCGTGGAGCGTGACCGCGACCTCACCCTCGTCGGCGAGCGCCTCGTCGGCCGTGACGACCAGGCCGGACTTCCACACGAAGCCGGAGGACATGGCGCGGCGCGAGTGCACGCCGACGATCGCGGGGGTCACGGACCCGACGACGCCCTCCAGCGCGGCGGACAGGCGGGTGAGCGGTTCAAGGTCGGGACTGTCGGGCATGGGACTTTCCTCCGTGCCCAAATGTGCGGCCGCGGGGCTGATCCGCCTACTGCCCGGTTGGGCAGGTCCGTTTCGCCCGGCCGGCGGACGGCGGAGGCGCCGTTCAGCGCGGTGGAGGGCTCATCGGATCAGCGCCTCCCGCTCGGGGGCGGGCCGGCCGGCGCGGCAGATGCGATCCCCGGTCGGCTGCGCGCGGCCGTGCGGCTTCTTCGGGGAGCCGATGGCCCCTGCCCTCCCGTCGGCGCGGCCGGACCAGCTTTCCAGGGCGCGCCACCCGAACCGCAGGAGAAGCAGGGCGGCTTGCGCGAACGTCGCGAGCTCGGCGACCAGCTCCGGACGGCCGAGCGCTTCCGCGTCGAGGGGGCGGGCGACGGTGAAGGACTTGAGCCGCAGCGCATCGCCGAGGCCGCCGACCTCCGCCATCGTGAACCCGCGCGGGAGGCGTTCGGCGGCGCTGTCGCGCGACAGGGTGAGGCCGGCGCCGAGCAGCTCGCGCTCCACCGCGCCCCACGCCGCAGCGTGCCCGACGACGCGCTTGCGGAAGGCGGCGAGCTCCGGCGGCTGCAGCGCGTAGAAGCCCGCGGCCGCGAAGGAGGAGCCCAGCCCGTGCTGGAGACAGAACAGGCCCTGGTCGCGCTTGTCGCCGCTGCGGGTGAGCACGAGGCTGACGTTGGTCTTGTAGGGGCTCTTGTCGCGGGCGAAGCGCACGTCCCGGTTGACGCGGAAGAGCGCGCGCCTGTCGAGCGCACCCACGCCTGGTTCAACCGCTTCCGCCGTTTGCCCATCCCCTACGAGCGACGCGCCGACATCTACACAGCCTTCGTCACCCTCGCCGCAAGCCTCACCACCCTCAACCAGATCAAACGGTTCTGTTAGGTGCTCTTAGACGGCGCGGTCTCCGACGCGGTGTTCTCCAGGAGCGGGACCAGGTCCGAACGTCCGGAAGGTGCGGCGTACCAGGCTCAAGTTCCGGCACAACAAAACATCGAAAATCTTCTGGAAGGGCGCTGATGGACTCTCCGGCCTAGTGTGGACACAACTGACGTAGCCTCGCCCCCTCACCGCAGGTCATGTTCGAGGTTTGCGACATCAACCCTTCGCGTAAGTGTTGGTGCCAGGTTGTCCCGAAACGGCAGAGGTCGACCGGGCAGGCATCCCGGCGCCGGAACCCCAAGCTCTTTCCGGCAGGTTCCGTCCGTGGCGGCCGACCGAAGGTTGGCCTCGCCGGTGAGCCACGGATGGAGATGACGCTGACCACGCCCAGGCCCTCGACGGGCGTGTCGGCCGGCAGGAGTGACGCGGTCAGGTGCCGTTCGACTCCCGGAACGATCGGGCTTCCCCGTGACTGGTGGGCGGGTCGAGCGCCGCCAGCGCGGGCCGTACCAGACCTTCGAGGAGCGCGCGTTCCGGGCGGGTCCGGGCCAGCACGCGGACGCCCACGAGGATGGCCAGCAGGTGCCGACCGGTGTCGGCGGCGGACTGCGCGGCCGAGACCGTTCCGTCCGCCTGGCCGCGAGCCGCGCATCGCACGAAAAACCCCTCCACCTGGTGCAGCACGTCGTTGACCACGCGCTGGAACTCGGGGTCGTGCGGCGCGACCTCCAGCGCCGCGTTCACCAGCATGCAGCCCTTGCGGTCCGCGTCGTCGAGCGAGCGCGCCACGATCTCGGCGAAGAAGCCCGCAACCGCCTCGCGCGCCGGCAGGGCCTCGAAGCGCCCGACCCGGTCGCCGAAGCTCTGGGCCACGTAGCGGTCGAGCGCGGCCCGGTACAGCGAGCGCTTGTCGCCGAAGGTGTTGTACAGGCTCGCGCCCGTCAGCCCCATGGCCGCGGCGAGGTCGCGGACCGAGGTCGCCTCGTAGCCGCGCGTCCAGAAACACGCCATGGCGGCGTCGAGGACGGTCGCCTCGTCAAACTCCCGCGGGCGCGCCATCGGGTCCGGTCCTGCGTGGAGCCCAGGTCGAAGGGTCGGGCTTCGTGTTCTGCATCGTCCGTTCTAAAACCGGCCCGTCCCCATGCTTCGGAGATGTGCCGTGATCCGCTTCTATTTCCATCCCACGCCCAATCCGGCCAAGGTCGCGCTCATGCTCGAGGAAACCGGACTGCCCTACGAGGTCGTGCCCGTCGACACGAGCAGGGGCGAGCAGCACGCGCCCGCCTTCCGCGCCGTCAACCCGAACGGCAAGGTCCCGGCGATCGTCGACCCCGAGGGCCCGGGGGGCCGCGAGACGCGCGTGTTCGACTCCAACGCCATCCTCCTCTACCTGGGTGAGAAGACGGGCCGGTTCACGGGGACGGCCGCCGACCGGCCCGACCTGCTGTCCTGGCTGTTCTTCGTCGCCTCCGGCCTGGGACCGTTTTCGGGCCAGGCCGTGCATTTCCAGTTCGCGGCGCCGGGCGGCCTCGATTACGCGGTCACCCGCTACCGACGCGAGGCCGAGCGGCACTACCGCGTCCTGGACGACCGCTTGGCCGGGCGCGACACGCTGGTCGGGGGCGATTACACGATCGCCGACATGGCGGCCTGGGGCTGGCTGGACCGGGCGGGGCGCGTCCTGAAGGGCGAGGCCGAACCGCTGGCGCGCTACGCCAACCTCCAGCGCTGGTTCCGGTCGGTCGACGCGCGGCCGGCGGCGGCGCGGGCCCGGCTGGTCGGCAAGGGGCACGCCTTCAAGACCGTGAACGACGAGGAAACCAAGCGCGCGCTGTTCCCCTCGACCCATCCCGGCCTCGCCCGCTGACCACGCGCGGAGGCGCTTGGCTTGCGCGGTCACTCCGGGCGAGCCAGCACCTGGCGGAGGGACTTCAGCGCGCGGTGGAGGTTGACCTTCAGGGCCCCGGTGGATCGTCCCGTGAGGGCCGCGGTCTCGGCGAGGGACATCTCGCGAAGCGCCAGCGCCTCGACGGCCTCGCGTTGCGCGTCGGGCAGCCGGGCCACGGCGACCCTGAGGTCTCTGCCGTGCTCCTGCTGGTCGAGCGCGTCGCCCGGGCCCGCCTCGTCCGGACAACTGTCCAACGCGAGGGGGTCGTGGACCTCCCGGTGGCCGAGCCGGCCCGTTTGCCGGAGGAGGTCCACGGCCCGGTGCTGCGCGATGGCGTTCAGCCAGGCCGTGAAGCTGCGCCGGGGATCGTAGGTGTGCCGGGCGCGGTGAACGCTGAGCAGAACCTCCTGAACGACGTCGTCGGTGTGGGCCGAGGCGACGCCGACGCGGTGCGCGACCCTGCGCACGTGGGGGACGCAGTCCCGCAGCAGCCTCTCGTAGGCGGTCCTGTCCCCGCCCTGGGCCGCGGCCATCCACGAGGACCAGAGACGATCCAACTCGCCGGCCTGGGGAGGCCTCCGGGACGTGGCCTGCATCGTCGATCTCTTCCCCGCACAGGGTAGCGACGAGGGCCCGGAGACCCTCAGGTCGGCGCGCAGGTGATTAAAGAGCATCCGTTCTAGAAATGCGAGCGTCGCACCATCCTGCCGGCCCCTGTCGCCGACCGTCGAGCCACGGCCCGGACCAGGCACGTCAGGAAGGCCAACCGGCAGGTTGCCCGTTCTCCGGTGCGGCGGGGGCAGGCAGGGCGGTCGCGCGAACCGGTCCGCCGCAACCCTCATCGGCCGCTCGGCCGGAGTTTCGGTGCTCGCGGACCCGCCGTGACGCCCACCCGCGGGCTCGGGTCAGAGATAAAGACGGTCCGGGACGTAACCTCGGCCGGCACCATCGCGAAGTGAGCATTCGACGGCGCGCCCCAGGCAGCGTCCACGCGGAGGTTGGCTCGATGAAACGCCGTGCACTCGCCCTCGCCCTCGCCCTCACCACCTTCGCCCTGCCGGCCGCCGCGGTGGCCGGGGGAAGACCCGTCGTGGTCGAGTTGTTCACGTCGGAGGGCTGCTCGTCATGCCCGCCCGCGGACGCCTTCCTCACGGATCTGGCGCGCGGCCGGCCCGACGTGCTGCCGCTCGCCTTCCACGTCACCTACTGGGACGGGCTCGGCTGGAAGGACCCGTTCTCGCTGAAGGCCGCCACGGACCGGCAGGCCCGTTACGGGGCGCGGTTCGGCGACGGCTCCTACACGCCCGAGATGGTCGTCGACGGCGCCTCGGGGCTCGTCGGCTCGGAACGCGGCACCGTCACGGCCGCCATCGCCCGGGCCGAGCGGGGGAGATCGGCCGGCGCCACCGTCAGCGTGGCCCGCGACGGGCGGGGCGTGCAGATCCAGGTGGGCCAGGGGGCCGGCGGCGGGGAGGTCCTGCTGGTCGGCTTCGACCGCGAGCACCGGACCGCGGTCGGTCGGGGCGAGAACGGCGGGCGGACGCTCACCGAATCCAACATCGTGCGGTCGATCCGGCCGGTCGGCCACTGGTCGGGGGCGCCGCTGTCCGTCGTCGAGGAAACCCCGGCAGGGCAGGACGTCGCGGTGCTGGTCGAGGCGCCCGACGGCTCCATCGTGGGTGCGTCCCGCTTGGGCGACCCCTCGTAGCCGCGCGGGCCGTGCGACGTCCCCTCGCGGCCGGCGCCGTTCTCGCCCTGGCGGGGTTGACGCCCGCCCCGGCGCGGGCGGCGGCGACCGACTGGGCCGGCGACGCC
>CAXTDZ010000148.1:0-11250 GCA_964243035.1 uncultured Lichenihabitans sp. | reverse complement strand
TGGCCGCGCACCTCCAACAAGATCGCCCGCAAGCACATCGAGAACGTGCTCAAGGTGAAGGTCGTGGGCGAGGAGTACTTCCCGCTCGGCCACACCCAGTTCAACTCCGTCATCAACAAGATCAAGCTGGTCAAGCCGGACGTGATCTACGCCATCGTGGTCGGCGGCTCCAACGTGGCCTTCTACAAGCAGCTCAAGGCGGCCGGCATCGACCTCAGCAAGCAGACCCTGATGACCATCTCGGTCACGGAGGACGAGATCCTCGGCATCGGGGGCGAGAACATCGCGGGCGCCTTCGCCTGCATGAAGTACTTCGAGTCGCTGAAGAACCCGAACAACGAGAAGTTCGTGCCCGCGTTCCAGGCGAAATACGGCAAGGAGGCGGTGATCGGCGACGTCACCCAGGCGGCCTACCTCGGGCCCTGGCTGTGGAAGCTGACCGCCGAGAAGGCGCAAAGCTTCGACATCGACAAGATCGCGGCCGCCTCGCCGGGCATCGAGTTCACCGGCGCGCCCGAAGGCTACGTCCGGATCCACGAGAACCATCACCTGTGGTCCAGGACGCGGGTCGGCCGCGCCCGCACCGACGGCCAGTACGACGTGATCTACGAGACCGCGGACCTGATGGAGCCCAACCCCTTCCCCAAGGGCTACCAGTAGCGGTCCTGGCCGGGCGCGGTCCCGACCGGACCGCGCCCGGCTCTTCTTGATCGGATCCTGACCGGACCGGAGGAGTCCCGCCGATGTTGGGCGACTACACACCCGACCAGCTGCTCTCGATCTTCGCCATGCAGGGCTTCGCGGGCCTGATCCTGTTCTCGGTCTTCGTGCTGATGGCGCTCGGCCTGGCGATCATCTTCGGCCAGATGGGCGTCATCAACATGGCCCACGGGGAGTTCATGATCCTGGGCGCCTACGTGACGTTTCTGACCGCCCGGCTGTTCCAGACGTACCTGCCGGCGCTGTTCCCGATCTACTTCTTCGTGGCCATGGTCCTGGCCTTCGTCGCGGCCGGGGCGCTCGGCATGCTGGTGGAGTGGGCGCTGATCCGCCACCTCTACCGGCGCCCGCTCGACACGCTGCTGGCGACCTGGGGGCTGAGCCTGATCCTCCAGCAGGCCTACCGCTCGACCTTCGGGGCCCGGGAGGTGGGCGTCGACCTGCCCGCCTGGCTGGTCGGCGCCGTCAACCTGACCGACACGGTCGAGGTGCCGATCAACGGCATCTTCGTGATGAGCCTCACCGTCCTGATCACGGTCGCGGTCGGGTTGCTGATGTACCGCTCGACCTGGGGTCGGCAGGTGCGGGCCGTGGTGCAGAACCGCACCATGGCGGGCGCGGTCGGCATCGACACCGACAGGGTCGACCGCCTCACCTTCGGGATCGGCTGCGGCATCGCGGGGGTCGCGGGCTCGGCCTTCACCATGATCGGCTCGACGGGGCCGACCTCCGGCCAGCTCTACATCGTCGACACCTTCCTGATCGTGGTGTTCGGCGGCGCGCAGAGCCTGCTCGGCACCATCGCGTCGGCCTTCACCATCTCGCAGACGCGCTCGACGCTCGAATTCTTCACCTCTGGGTCCATGGCGCAGGTCGTCACCCTGCTGGGCGTGGTCGGCATCCTCATGCTGCGACCCCAGGGGCTGTTCGCCCTGAAAATCCGCCGCTGACCTTGTCCGGAGCCTGCCCGCCCATGACCGACGCTCCCCGGACCGCGCCGCAGCCGGCCGTCAAGGACACGGCGTTCATGTCCCCCAAGGAGTGGATCGCCTTCGCGGTGCTGGCCCTGGTGATCGTGGTGGTGTTCCCGGCGCTCCTCGACGCCTTCCGGCTCAACCTCGTCGGCAAGTACCTGACCTACGCCTTCGTGGCGCTCGGCCTCGTGCTGTGCTGGGGCTTCGGGGGCATCCTGAGCCTGGGACAGGGCATCTTCTTCGGCCTCGGGGGCTACTGCATCGCCATGGTCCTGAAGCTCGAGGCCTCCAGCCCCGAGAACACCAGGATCCAGTCGACGCCCGGCATCCCGGACTTCATGGACTGGAACCAGCTGACCGACCTGCCCTTCTTCTGGGTGCCGTTCCACAGCCTCGCCTTCGCGATCCTGGCCGTGGTCGTCGTGCCCGGCCTCGCGGCCCTGATCGTGGGAGCCGCCATGTTCAAGCGGCGGGTCGGCGGCGTCTACTTCGCCATCATCACCCAGGCGATCGCGGCCATCGCCACCATCCTGATCGTCGGCCAGCAGGGCTACACGGGCGGCATCAACGGCATCACGGATCTGCGCACGCTGAAGGGCTGGGACATCCGCACGGACCAGGCCAAGGAGGTCCTGTACTTCGTCAACGCCGCCCTGCTGCTCGGCTGCATCCTGTTCGCGCAGTTCGTGAAGCGCTCCAAGCTCGGCCGCATCCTGGTGGCGATGCGGGGCAAGGAGGACCGGGTCCGCTTCTCGGGCTACGCGGTCGCCAACTTCAAGGTCTTCGTGTTCTGTCTCGCCGCGGTCTTCGCCGCGATCGGGGGCGCGATGTTCACCCTGCAGGTCGGCTTCATGTCGCCGTCCTTCGTGGGGATCGTGCCCTCCATCGAGATGGTGGTCTACACGGCGGTCGGCGGCCGGACGAGCCTGTTCGGGGCGGTCTGGGGCACGCTGGCGGTCAACTACGCCAAGACCAGCTTCTCGGAAAGCTTCCCCCAGCTCTGGCTGTTCGGCCTGGGGGCCCTCTACATCGGCGTCGTGATGGCCTTCCCGGACGGGCTCGCGGGGCTGTGGAACAGCTACCTGCAGCCCCGGCTCGACCGGCTGGTGCCGGGCCGGCGGCGGGCGGGGGCGGCCGACCCCTACGCCACCGGCCTGCCGCCCCAGCCCGCGGCCGAGTGACGAGGGAAACGCCCCATGTCCATGGCGTCCAACACGGATTTCCTGCTCGCGGTCGAGAATCTCACCGTGTCGTTCGACGGCTTCAAGGCCGTCAACAACCTCTCCTTCTACGTCGACGAGCGCGAGATCCGCACGATCATCGGGCCGAACGGCGCCGGCAAGACCACGGTGCTCGACCTGATCTGCGGCAAGACCCGGGCGACCTCGGGCTCGATCCGCTTCCGCAACAAGGAGCTGACCCGCCTGCGCGAGAACGAGATCGTCGAGGCCGGGGTGGGCCGCAAGTTCCAGACCCCGTCGATCTACGACGACCTGACCGTCTTCGAGAACCTCGAAATCTCCTACCCCAGGGGCCGGAGCGTCTTCGGCGCCCTCACCTTCCGCCGCGACGCGGCCGTGCGGGAGCGCGTCGAGGAGATCGCCGGCCAGATCTTCCTGGCCGACCAGCTCGGCCGGCGCGCCGAGTTCCTGAGCCACGGCCAGAAGCAGTGGCTGGAGATCGGCATGCTGCTGATCCAGGACCCCGACCTGCTGATGCTCGACGAGCCGGTCGCCGGCATGAGCGCCAGCGAGCGGGTCAAGACCGCCGAGCTGCTCCACCGCATCATCCTCGACCGGTCGGTGATCGTGATCGAGCACGACATGAAGTTCGTCGAGGACATCGCCCGCAAGGTGACGGTGCTGCACCAGGGCCAGATCCTGACCGAGGGTCCGATGGACGAGGTCAAGGCCAACCCCAAGGTCGTCGAAGTCTACCTCGGCCATTAAGGACCCTCGCCCGATGCTGACCGTCTCGGACCTCCACGTCGCCTACGGCCAGAGCGAGGTGCTGCACGGCCTCAGCTTCGCGGTCCGACCCGCCGAGATCGTGGCCATCATGGGCCGCAACGGCATGGGCAAGACCACGCTGATGAAGTCGCTGATCGGCATCGCGCCGAGCCGCCGCGGCTCGATCGCGGTGGACGGCGCCGAACTGGCCGGCCTCAAGAGCCACCAGCGCGTCGCCAGGGGCGTCGCCTACGTGCCGCAGGGCCGGATGGTGTTCTCCACCATGACGGTCAAGGAGAACATCGAGACGGGACTGTCCGCGACCGGCGGCCGCACGGTGCCGCCCGACATCTACGAGCTTTTCCCGGTGCTGCTGGAGATGCGGGGACGGCGCGCCGGCAACCTGTCGGGCGGCCAGCAGCAGCAGCTCGCCATGGCGCGCGCGCTCGTCAGCAACCCCAAGGTGCTGCTGCTCGACGAGCCCACGGAAGGCATCCAGCCCTCCATCATCCGCGACATGGGCCGCACGCTGAAGCGCATCCGCGATCGCCGCGGCCTGTCGATCCTCGTGTCCGAGCAGGTGCTCAGCTTCGCGCTCGACATCGCCGACCGCGTGCTCGTGATCGAGAACGGCGAGATCGTTCACGAGAACGACCGGGCCGAGGTCGACGAGGCGACGGTGTCGCGCTTCCTGTCGGTGTGACCCGACCCGTTCCGTCCGGCGCCCGGGGCGCCGCGCGCCCCAGCCACCCCGAGAAGGAGAACGCGACATGGCTGACACGCTGATCAAGGTGGACCTGACCCAGTCGGCCTACGAGAACGAGAGGGTGCACAACCGCTGGCACCCGGACATCCCGATGGTGGCCTGGGTGAAGCCCGGCGACGACTTTCTCGTGGAGACCTACGACTGGACCGGCGGCTTCATCAAGAACGACGACTCCGCCGACGACGTGCGCGACATCGACCTGTCGATCGTGCACTTCCTGTCGGGGCCCATCGGGGTCAAGGGCGCCGAGCCCGGCGACCTTCTCGTGGTCGACATCCTCGACATCGGGGCCAAGAAGGACAGCGAGTGGGGGTTCAACGGCTTCTTTTCCAAGAAGAACGGCGGCGGCTTCCTGACCGACCACTTCCCCCAGGCCCAGAAGTCGATCTGGGACCTCAAGGGCCTGTTCACGACCTCCCGGCACGTGCCGGGCGTGAAGTACGCCGGGCTGATCCACCCCGGTCTGATCGGCTGCCTGCCGTCGCCCTCGCTTCTCGAAACCTGGAACAAGCGCGAGGTCGGGTTGATCAACACCAACCCGACCCGGGTTCCGCCGCTCGCCAACCCGCCGTTCGGACCCACGGCGCACATGGGCAAGCTGACCGGCGAGGCCAAGCAGAAGGCCGCGGCCGAGGGCGCCCGCACCGTGCCGCCCCGCGAGCACGGCGGCAACTGCGACATCAAGGACCTGTCACGCGGCTCCAAGGTGTACTTCCCGGTGTACGTCCCGGGTGCGGGTCTGTCGATGGGCGACCTTCACTTCAGCCAGGGCGACGGCGAGATCACCTTCTGCGGCGCCATCGAGATGGCGGGCTGGCTGCACCTCAAGGTGGACGTGATCAAGGACGGGATAAGCAAGTACGGGATCAAGAGCCCGATCTTCCAGCCCTCGCCGATGACGCCCAACTACAAGGACTACCTGATCTTCGAAGGCATCTCGGTCGACGAGGCGGGCGAGCAGCACTACCTCGACATCAACGTCGCCTACCGCCAGGCCTGCCTCAACGCCATCGCGTACCTCACGAAGTTCGGCTACTCGGCCGCCCAGGCCCTGTCGATCCTGGGAACCGCCCCCGTGCAGGGTCACATCTCGGGCGTCGTCGACATCCCGAACTCCTGCGCGACCCTGTGGCTGCCCACCGAGATCTTCGACTTCGACATCAAGCCGTCCGCGGCGGGACCGACGAAGTTCCTGGACGGGTCCGTGCAGATGCCCTTGTCGCCGGATCTTTGACGACGCGCCGTTCCGGCCGACCCCACCCTGTCGATCGAGGCGAACGCCCGTGCCCAGCTACGACTACCTTTGCGCCACCTGCGGGCCGTTCAACGAGACCCGGCCCATGAGCGAGGCGGCTGAGGCGCGGGCCTGCCCGGGCTGCGGGCAGGCGTCCTCGCGCGCGATCCTGGCCGCGCCGCGGGTGGGGCTGCTCAGCGCCGCCCAGCGCGGCGCCCACGCCACCAACGAGCGCAGCCGTCACGCGCCCCGCTCGCTGTCCGGCGGCCATGCGGCGGGCTGTTCCTGCTGCTCGGGCCTCGGCCGCGGCAAGACGGGCGCCTCGTCTCCGGAGGCCGCCAAGGGTTTCGTGGGCAAGCGCCCCTGGATGATCTCGCACTGACCGGTCACCGAGGCTGCGCGCGGAGGCGCGGGCCGCCTCAACCCCGACCCCGCGCGAGCCCCCCGCCGTCGTGGACGCGCTGACCACGGGCGATGCCGCCGAGGCGCGCGCGGCGGTCGCGACCCGCCTCCCCGGCCTGATCGGCGTCGCGCTCGCGACGGAGCGGTGGGGAATGCCCCTCACGCTCCGGCCGCGTCGAACCCGTCCGGCACGACCCCGCGCGGCCGGGCGTCGCGGGGCAGGTCGGCGGGCAGGAAGCGTCCGGCGTCGGGCACGGCCGTGACAAGGCCGTCGCGCATCACGACCTTTCCGCGCGCGATCGTCATCGTGGGCCAGCCCGTGACCGCCAGGCCCTCGTAGGGCGTGTAGTCGATCGCGTGCTGCATCAGGGCGTTGGTCAGCGTCACCCGCCGCCCGGGGTCCCACAGCACGAGGTCGGCGTCGCCGCCCGGCGCGATCGTGCCCTTGCGCGGGTAGAGGCCGAAGCGCTTGGCCGGCGTGGTGGCGGTCAGGCGTACGAAGTCGGTGACGTCGATGCGGCCCTTGGCGACGCCTTCGCTGAACACCAGGGCGAGCCGCGCCGCGAGCCCCGGGATGCCGTTCGGGATGCGGGTGAAGTCGCTGTCGGCGCCGTTCAGCCACTTGCCGCGACTGCCCCCGAACGAGTAGCCGCAGTGGTCGGACGAGATGATGTCGAGCGTGCCGGCCCGGATCGCGGCCCAGAGCCCGTCGGCGTCGCCGGCCTCGCGCGGGCTCGGGCTGCACATGAACTTGGCGCCCTCCCGGCCCGGGCGCGCCATGTCGGCCGCGGTCAGCACCAGGTACTGCGGGCAGGTCTCGCCCGTCACGGGGACGCCGCGGGCCCGGGCGCGGGCGATCTCCTCGGCCACCTCGGCGCAGGACACGTGGAAGATGTGGATCGGCTGGCCGACGAGCTCGGCCAGCGCGATCGCCCGGTAGGTCGCCTCGCGCTCGACCACCTTCGGGCGCGAGATGGCGTGGGAGGCCGGTTCCGGCCGCCCGGCCCTGAGGAGCGCGTCCGAGCGCCAGCGGATCGCCTCGTCGTTCTCGCAATGGACGCAGACCGTGGCGCCCGTGCGCTTGGCGGCCGCCAGCACGGCGAGGAACTGCCGGTCGTCGATGTGCAGCGGGTCGTAGGTGAGGAACACCTTCAGGCTCCGCACCCCCTCGCGGACGAGCGCCGGCACCTCGCGGCCGAGCACGTCCGGCGTCGGGTCGGTGATGATCTGGTGCAGCGCGTAGTCCATGGGCGAGCGTGCCGCGCGCGCCCGGTAGTCGCCGGCATGGGCCGCGATGGCTTCGCCCTTGAACTGCGGCGCGAAGGGGATGACCGTCGTCGTGCCGCCCGCGAAGGCCGAGCGCGCCGCCGTTTCGAAGCTCTCCTCGTGCACGGAGCCGTCCGCTTCGAGCTGCTCGATGTGGCAGTGGCTGTCGACGCCGCCCGGCATCACGAGCCGACCGGACGCGTCGATCGTCTCGCCGCCCTCCAGCCGCTCGCCGAGCGCCACGACGCGGCCGTCCGCGATGCCGACGTCGGCCGCGAACGCGTCCGAGGCGGTGACGATCGTGCCGCCGCGGATCACGAGGTCGTAGCTCATGGCCTGCTTCTCCGTTTGTATCCTGCCAAGCTCCCGCCGCTGACCACGTCGAGGATCTCGGCCGCGACGTTGCGCAGGTGGGTCACCATGGCGGCGCGCGCCCGGCGCGCGTCGCCCTTCGCGAACGCGTCCAGGACGGCGACGTGCTCGGCGGCGTCGGCCGCGACCCGGCCCGCCGGGCTCGTCAGCTCGAAGAGCCGCGTCGTCATCCGCAACTGCCGGATCATGCGCATCAGCACGCCGTTGTTGAGGGCCTCGGGGAACAGGAGGTGCAAGGTGTCGTCCGTGTCCCAGTGGGCGGCGTCCTGGGCGCCGCGTCGGCCGAGCGTCAGCACCTGTTCGCGCAACGCCGCGACCTGATCCGCCGGCACGCGCCCGATGGCCAGTTCCACCGCCTCCCCTTCCAGCAGCTCGCGCACCTTCAGGGCTTGGAAGAACTCAACCGGCTGGACCTGCCGCACCGCGTAGGAGCGGGACCCCTGCTTGACCAGCAGGCCTTCGGCGGCGAGGCGAAGGATCGCCTCCCGCATCGGGGTGCGCGAGACGTCGAGCTGCTCGGCCAGGCGTCCTTCCACGACGAGGCTGCCGCCCGGCAGCGTGCGGGTCAGAACGAGGCGGCTCAGCTCGTCGTAGGCCCGCTCCGCGAGGCTCGCGTCGGGCTCGGCGGCGGCCGGCTCGGTCAAGCCGTTCCCCCGAGCAGGCCGGCCGCGACCAGGGCGCCTCGCAGCCGGTCGAGCTCGGCCCGGGGAAGCGGACCGATGGGAGCGCGCGGCGCGGCCTGGGGCCAGGTCCAGCGGCCGAGCAGCGCCATGCAGGCTTTGAGGCGGGCCGTCGCCAACGCGCCGGGCGGGTGGCCGTAGATCGCGTTGGCGAGCGGCTGGATGCGTCCGTGCAGGGCGCGGGCTTGCGCCAGGTCGCCGGCCGCGACCGCCCGGTCGAGCGCCACGATCTCGCGCGGCACCAGGGCCGCGAGGCTGACGAGGCTCCCCTCGCTGCCGACCACGAAGCAGGACAGGAGGTGCTCGTCGCCCGAGGCCATCACGGCGACGTGGGGCGCCACCGCGCGCACCAGCCGGCGGTTGCGGTCGTAGGCGTTGCTTTCCCAGCTGCCTTCCTTGATGCCGACCACGCCCGGGATCTGGACGAGGGCCGCCAGCACCTCGGGCCGGTAGGCGAGCGCGGTCGCCGCGCCCGCCTGGTAGAGCATGACCGGCAGGCCCGCCGCGGCGACGACGGCCTCGTGGTGCGTGACGGCCATGCGCCCGTCCTGGGACAGCGCCCAGGAAAACGGCGGGAACACCAGCACGGCGTCGGCGCCGGCTGCGGCCGCGTCCCGCGCCTGCCGGGCCGCGTCCCGGCTCGATTCGGCCAGCACGCCCGAGACGACGGTGTGGCTTCGCCCCAGAACCTCGACCGCGATGGCCGTCACGCGACGCCGTTCCTCGGCGTCGAGCAGGAAGGTCTCACCCGCGTGCCCGTTGCAGAGCACGCCCGCGATGCCGTCGTGAGCCGTCACCGTCGCGAGGTGCCGCGCGAGCTCGTCCTCGTCGATGCCGCCGTCGTCCCGGTACGGGGTGAGCGTCGCGACGTAGACGCCGTTGAAAGGGTTTGCGCCCGCGCGGATCATGGCTCGACCTCCCGGTCGGTTGTCGGCGCGCCCACGAGGCGCGCGGGGTCGAACAAGGGCCTCTCGGGCTCGCGGCCCAGGATGCGTTCGGCGAGCAGCCAGCCCATGTAGGGCGCGCTCGTGTAGCCCGAATGGACGCAGCCGATGACGTAGGCCTCGTCCAATCCGGGCAGCGGCCCGACCATCGGCATGGCGTCGGCCGTCTCCGCCTCGAGGCCGAGCCAGATGCGCAGGACCCGCGTGCCGCCGAGCGCGGGAATCGCGTGTCGGGCGAGCCGGACGTTGCCGATGAGGTTCTCGGGCTTGGCCTCGACGCCGCCCCTCACCGGATCGCCGATGCCCTGCCAGCCGCCGCCGATCAGCACGCTGCCGTTCTCGAACTGCTTGAGGGACAGGAGGCCGTTCGCGATGCCCACGACGCTGCGCATCACGGGCCGCATGCGCTCGGTCACCACCAGCTGGTTGACGAGGCACTTGACCGGCACGCGGAGCCCGAGCCAGCGCAGCATCGCCTCGAGCCAGACGCCGCCCGCGAGAACCAGCCGCCTGGCCCGCACCCGCGGACGGTCCGCGTCGCGGATCTCGTAGGTGGTCGCGCCGCGCTCGATGCCCGCGACGGCCACGTGCTCGCGCATCGCCACACCGGCCGCCGTCAGGGCCTGCCGGTAGGCGCGACCGGTCAGGTAGGCCGTGACATGGCCGTCCAGCGCGCAGAAGGCGGCCGCCAGGACGGACGGGTTGACGCCCGGGTCCACCGCCAGGGCTTCGGCCGGCGTGACCAGGCGGATGGGCGCCCCCATGGCGGCGCGCGCCTCCGCCCGCCTTTCGAGCATCTCCCGTTCGGCCGGGGTGAAGGCGAGCGACAACCCCGGCGCCGCGCGCGCGCCCACGTCCATGCCGAGCCAGCGCGGCGCGTCGATCCACAGGTCGCGGCCCTTCATGGCGTAGGGGATCAGCGCGGCCCGCGTCATGTGCAGCGTCAGGGTTCCGGCGTTGACGCCCGAGGCCTCGCGGCAGATCTCGCCGCGGTCGACCAGGGCCACGCGCATGCCGCCGCGGGCGAGATGGAGCGCGACCGTCGCGCCCATGGCGCCGGCCCCGATCACGGCGGCGTCAAACGGCTCGGACAACTCGGTGCTCACAGCGGCGCGGGCGGCGGAAGCTGCAGGTCGGCGTAGTCGACGGCGCCGGCGAGCTGATCCAACGGCAGGGGGCGGAACGGCGTCCGGCCCGTGAAGAAGCCGACCCGCCCGCGGTCCCCGGCCGGACCGGCCATCAGCGCGCCGACGACGTCGCCGCAGATGCGTCCTTGGCACGGTCCCATGCCGCAGCGCGTCCAGGCCTTGAGCTGGTTGGCGGTGCGGGCCCCCGCCGCCACCGCGGCGTCGATCTCGCCGCGGGTCACGTCCTCGCAGCGGCAGACGACCGTGTCGGGCGGGACGCTTCCGACCTGCCCGGGCCGGAGCGCCATCAGGTTGGCCATCGCGCCGCCGAAGCGCCGCGCCCGGGCGCCCTTGCGGCGAAGCGCCCCGGCCGCGGCCGAGTCCGCCTTCGAGCCGGGCTCGCGGACCGCCGCGAGGCCGGCGAGGCGCCCGTCGATGGCGGCCGCGGCCGAGCCCGCGAGGCCGGCGCCATCGCCCACCGCGAACAGTCCGGGGATGCTGGTGCGGAAATCGCGATCGGTCTCCGGCACCCAGCCGCCCCGCGCGACCTCGAAACGATGCGCGGCCCGCAGCAGGCGCGTGACATCGGTCGAGGCCGTGAGCCCGTTGCCGACCGCGACCGCGTCCACGACGAAGCGGCGCTCCGGCCCCGGGACCGGGCGCCCCGCCGCGTCGACCGGCCCGACCGTGGCCAGGAGCGCCCCGTCGTCCGTGGCGCAAACATGGCGGAGCGCTCGGCGCGCCAGAAGCGGAACGCGCGCCGCGAGGAGGCTCGCGACCCAGCGGCCGCCGCGCGCCGCGAGGTCCGGCCGGCTC
>CAXTDZ010000147.1:0-11252 GCA_964243035.1 uncultured Lichenihabitans sp. | reverse complement strand
GCCGCCCCGCCCGGCCCGGCGGCGGCCGAGGCGCCCGCGAACGGGGATTGAGGGCGCGGCCGAGGCCGGGCCGTGCGGCGCGCCCCCGCTTGCGCCGGAGGGGCAGGTGGCCGACAACACGCCTCCCGCGTGACCCGTCCGGAGCCCAACATCCCGTGCGCATCGTCGGCATCGACCTCGGCACCACCAACTCGGCCGTCGCGACCTGGACGGACGCGGGGCCGCGGCTGATCCCGACGGCCGGCGGCGCGCCCCTCACGCCCTCGGTGGTGGGGCTCGACGACGACGGCGCGGTGCTCGTGGGCGAGGCGGCCCGGGCGCGCCTCGTCACCCACCCCGGCCGCACCACGGCGTCCTTCAAGCGGCTGATGGGCACGGCGCGCGAAACGCGGCTCGGCCGCGGCGCCGTGTTCCGGCCCGAGGAACTGTCGGCCCTCGTGCTGCGCAGCCTGAAGGCCGACGCCGAGGCCCACCTCGGCGGCCCGGTGGACGAGGCCCTCATTTCCGTGCCGGCCTATTTCAACGACATCCAGCGCAAGGCGACGCTGGACGCGGCCAGGCTCGCGGGGCTGAAGGCCGAGCGGCTCATCAACGAGCCCACGGCGGCGGGGCTCGCCTACGGGGTGGAGAGCCGCCGCGACGGCATGGTCCTGGTGTTCGACCTGGGCGGGGGCACCTTCGACGTGTCGCTGCTGGAGTGTTTCGAGGGCGTGATGGAGGTCCACGCCACCGCGGGCGACACGCGGCTCGGCGGCGACGACTTTACGGCCGTGCTGGCGACCCTCGTGGCCGCGCAGCACGGGCGCGCGGCCGACGACCTGCCCCGGCCCGACCGCGCCCGGCTGCTCCGCGCGGCCGAGGGCCTGAAGCGGGCGCTCGGCAAGGCGCCCGCGGCCGATTACGAGGTGCGGGTCGGCCCCGACACGCTGACCGGCACGGTCGCGCGCGACCGCTTCGAGGAGGCAGCAGGCCCCCTGCTGCACCGCCTCCGCAAGCCGCTCGAACGCGCGCTGAACGACGCCGGCAAGGGCCTGGCCGACCTCGAAGGCCTGCTGATGGTGGGGGGCGCCACGCGCATGCCCATGGTGCGCAGCCTGGCCGCCAAGATGTTCGGGCTGCTGCCCAGCGTCCACGTCGACCCCGACACGACGGTCGCGCTGGGCGCGGCCGTGCAGGCGGGGCTGAAGGCGCGGTCCAAGGCCCTCGACGACGTCGTGATGACGGACGTCTGCCCCTTCACGCTCGGCACGGCGGTCACGCGCAACGCGCGCACGCGCGACGAGTACGTGGAGATCCTGCCCCTCATCGAGCGCAACTCGGCGGTGCCGATCAGCCGCTCCAAGCAGCTGCGCACGACCCACGACAACCAGAAGGCCATCGCGGTCGACGTCTACCAGGGCGAGAGCCGCCGGCCCGACAACAACATCCACCTGGGCGACGTGACCGTGCCGGTGCCGGCCGCGCTGGCGGGGCAGGAGGCGATCGACGTCCGCTTCACCTACGACGTCAACGGCGCGCTCGAAGTCGAGGTGGGTGTCCTGTCCACGGGCTTGCGCGAGCGGCGCGTGTTCCGCAACGGCGCCAACCTCGCCGACGCGGACCTCGCCAAGCGCTTCGCGGCGCTGGCCGCCCTGAAGGTGGCGCCCCGCGAGCAGACCGCCAACCGCGAGCTGCTGGCCCGCGCGGAGTCGCTCTACGAGGACCTCTTGGGCGAGGCCCGGGACGAGCTCGCCCTGGTGATCGCGCGGTTCGAGCGGCAGATCGGCGACCCCGCGCTGCGCGATCCCGAACCCGCCCGCGCGGGCTTCGCGGAGGCGCTCGACGCCATCGAGCGGGCCACGTTCCGCTTCGGCCGGTGACGGCCTGGACGGTTCTGGGGCTGCCGCCCACGGCGGACGCCGTCGCGATCCGCCGCGCCTACGCGCGCCGCCTCAAGGAAACCCGGCCGGAGGACGACCCCGACGGCTACCACCGCCTGCGCGCCGCGCGCGAGGCCGCGCTGGAGGACGCCGCCCGCCGGGCCCCGGCGCAGGCGCCGCCCGGCGAGGCCGGACCCGAGGCGGCGGAAGACCGGGCGGAGCCGTCGTTCGGAGCCGCGCCGCCCGACGCCTCGGCACCCCTGCCCGCCTCCGCGCCGCGTGAGACCTCCGCGCCGAGCGACGTTTCGGCACCGAGCGAGCGCGTCCCGGCCGCGGAGCCCGACCGAGCCGTCTCCCGGCCCGACCCGCGCCTCCCGCGCGTGTCCGTGCTCGACGACGGCGGGCAGGTCGGCCCGGGCCGCACCGTCGTCCTCGACCCGAGGGTCGAGGTCGCGGGTCCCGCCCAGGCCCGCGACGGCGGGCTCGGCCCGGCGCTCGACGCATGCCTCGCGCCGCTGCGCGACCCGCGCGGAACACCGGACGTCGAGGCGCTCACCCGCGTCCTCCGGGCCGCGGCCGAGCTGCCGCGCGATCCGCGGCTCGCGATCGAGACCCGCTGCCTCGCCGCGCTGGCCGCGGGCTTCCGCGACGCCGGGGGCACCTACGACCCCGCCTTCGCGCGGCGGGTCAGGCCCCTGCTGGTCGCGGCGGACCGCGTGTTCGGCTGGGCGCAGGACGACGCGCCGCTCACCGACGCCCTGTCGCCCCGGGACGCCGACACCGTCATCCTGCTCCTGAACGAGAGCGCGCGCGAGGCGGAGCCGTCGAGCGGGCTGCGGGCCGCCGACGCGAAGGCGCTGTTCGAGGCCTGGCCGAGCTACGCGGGGTTGCGCGCGGCCGTCACCCGGCCCGGCGCCGTGCCGCGGCGCCCGCGCGCCTTCGCGTTCCTCATGCCGCACCTTTGGGCGCTCCGGCACCGGCTCTGGGGACCGGCGGCCCTGATCTACGGCGTGCTCGCCCTGCCCGCGACCCTCGCGCTGGTCACGCTCGACGACGCGCGCTTCGACGCCCTCCTGCTGCTGCCGGGCGCCGCCCTGACGCTCGCGGTGGGGCTGGCCGTAGGCCTCTCGGCCGACCGCATCCTCGCGGCTGCGGCGCGTCGCTCGGTGCGGCGCGCCAACGCGCGCGGGTTGTTCGACCGCGGCGAGCGCGACCGCCATCTCAAGCGCGTCGCAAAACCGTTCCGGCCGAACGTCCTGATCGTCTTCTACGTGTTCGGGGCCGCGACGTTCTTTCCCTATCTCGGCCTGGCGGTCATCCTGGGCTGGGCGTTGGGGCTCGACTGAGGCGTGAGGCTCCGGCGGCGCGGGCCCGGATGACGGCCCCCTCGACCGACCCCGGGCCTTTTGCCCGAGGTCGCGCCGGCCGCGGTCAGCGCGGGGTGAAGTCCGTGTCCGGCTTCACGCGGCGGCAGTAGGCCGCCATCAGCCGGGCGCAGTCCTCGATGTCCTTGAGGCTCAGCACCTCGACGGGCGTGTGCATGTAGCGCAGGGGCACGCCGAGCAGCCCGGTCGCCATGCCGGCCCGGTTGAGCTGCATGGGGTTGGCGTCCGTGCCTGTGCCGCCCGGGTTGACGCTGACCTGGAACGGGATGCCCTCCTCCCGCGCGGCGCCCGTGACGAGGTCGAAGGTCACGGGATTGGTGTTGGCGCCGCGCGACACGCTCGGCCCCTTGCCGACGTCGAGCTGGCCGTAGCGCGTCTTGCTGACGCCCGGGTAGTCGACGGCGTGGTTCACGTCGACCGCGAGGCCGGTCTGGGCCGCCACGTCGTAGCTGGCGGTCCGCGCCCCGCGCAGCCCGATCTCCTCCTGCACGGTGGCGACCGCGAAGACGCCCACGCCCTTGTCCAGGCCGCCGTCCTCCTTGAGCAGGCGCAGCGCCTCGGCGACCACGAAGGTGCCCATCTTGTTGTCGAAGCCGCGCGCGGTGGCGCGGTCGCCCAGCAGCGGCTGGAACTCGCACTGGTAGGTCGCGACGTCGCCCAACGCCACCACCGCCTCGGCCTCGGCGCGCGAGGCGGCGCCGATGTCGATCCACAGGTCCTTGAGCTCGGGCTTGCGCTTGCGCTCCGCCTCGTCCTGGAGGTGGATGGCGGTGCGGCCGATCACGCCGGCCACGCGCTCCCGCCCGTAGACCCACACGCGTTGGCCGACCGGCACCGCGCTGTCGTGGCCGCCGATCCCTTGGATGTGGAGCTGCCCCGCGTCGTCGATGTGGTGGATGATGAAGCCGAGCTCGTCCATGTGGCCGGCGAGCATGACGCGCATGGACGCGCCCGGGTTGAGGGCGGCGGTGACGTTGCCGTGGATGTCGGTCGAAACGCGGTCCGCGAAGGGCTCGGTGTAGGCGCGGTACACGCGCGCCGCGGGCTGCTCGTAGCCGCTGGGGGACGGGGCGTCGACGATGCGCTTCAGGAAGTCGAGGGAGGCTTGTCTCATGGGGGTCGGTATAGCGGACGGGGGCGCCCGCGCAACACCGGCCTCACGGCCGCGGCCAGGCGAAGTCGTCCATCCGGCCGGCCCTGGGCTGGACGGGCTGGCCTTCCACCAGGGCGCGCTGGGCGAGGGTGCCGCCGATGTCGGCCACGGCCGAGCCGGTCCGCTGGACGAGCCGGCCGTCGGCGGACACCGCCGGGGCCGAGAGGTTGATGACCGGCCCCGCCTGCGCGGGCGCCCGCCCGCCCTCGGCCGGGCGCGCTTCCAGCCCCGCCTCGCGCCGGATCTGCGCGTTGATGTCGATGTCGGAGGCTTCCGGCTGGTCGGGGATCACCAGCCCCGCGGCGGGCGCCGCGGGTGCGCTTCGGTCGCGGTCCCGGCGCAGCTCGGGCTCCACGAAGCTCGCGAGCTTACGGGCGCCCGCGCGCGTGAGGTCGAAGTTGTCCGCCATCCTGAGGCGGACGACGCGGCCGTTCACGTCCGGGCCGACCTGGCTGTACTTGCCGTCCTCGTTGACGAAGGCGTCCCAGCTGTCCACGTAGGTGGCGCCGCCCTTGACGGACCGGTCGCGCACGATCTCGTTGAGGGCGGAGAAGCCGGCCGAGGTGTCCTCGTCGCCGGTGATCGGCAGCCCAACCCAGGTCACCGGCACGCCCTTGGCCCGGATCGCGGCCGCGAGCGCCTGGACGCGGTCGCCGTAGACCTCCGCCCAGCGGGGCGCGTCCGGCTGAACGGTCGCGGCGCCGTCGCGCAGCGGCCTGCGGTCGTTGACGCCCAGCATGATCACGACCGCGTCGACGGGCGTCTGGGACGCGAACAGGGTCTGGACCACGGTCGTCCAGGCGAAGGTCTGGTCCTCGGACAGGCCGTAGGGCGGGTGCGTCCTGTTCAGGATCGTGACGTCGGGCTCGCCCGCGAGGTTCAGCCGCAGCCCCTCGGCCAGATCCTCGCCGAAGCCGTCGCCGAGCACCGCCACCGTGAACCCGCGGCCGGCCGGGCGGTCCGACGCCGCGGCCGGAAGCGGGCCGAGCAGCAGGGCGAGCAGGACGAGGGTTTTGGCGATCCACATGCCGCCCACTCTACGCACCGCGCCGGCCGCCGTCACGGCCGGGCGAGCGCCCGCACCGCCGCGGGCGACAGCCCGGCCGCGCGCAGGCTCGCGAGCGTGGGCGACCCGCGGCTCTTGGCGAGCTTGTCGCCGCCGGCGTCGAGGACGAGCCGGTGGTGGCGGTAGTCGGGCGCGGGCAGGCCGAGCAGGACCTGCAGCAGCCGGTGCAGGCCCGTGGCCGCGAAGAGGTCGGCGCCGCGCGCCACGTCCGTCACGCCCTGCAGGGCGTCGTCCACGACGACCGCGAGGTGATATCCCGCGGGTGCGTCCTTACGGCGCAGCACCACGTCGCCCCAGACCTCCGGCCGTGCGGGGCAGGCCTCGGGCACGCGTCCTTCCCGCCATTCGCGCCAGCCGAACGGCCCGGCCACGAGCCGCAGGGCCGCGCCCATGTCGAGCCGCAGCGCGTGCGGCTCGCCCGTGGCGACCCGCCGCGCGCGCTCGGCCTCGGGCAGGATCCGGCAGGTGCCGGGGTAGAGCGGCGCCCCGTCCGGGTCGCGGGGCGGCGCCGGGCCCAGCGCGCGCGCGATCCCCCCGCGGGTGCAGAAGCACGGGAAGGTCAGCCCCCGCGCCCCCAGGTCGTCCAGCGCGGCCCGGTAGTCGGCCTCGTGCTCCGACTGGCGGCGCACCGGCTCCTCCCAGGCGAGGCCCAGCCAGGCGAGGTCGGCCAAAACCGCCGCGGCCAGCGCGGGCGTGCAGCGCGCCCGGTCGATGTCCTCCAGGCGCACGAGCAGCCGCCCGCCCGCCTCCGCCGCAAGCCGCGCGTTAACCAGGGCCGAATAGGCGTGGCCGAGGTGGAGGCCGCCATTTGGCGTGGGCGCGAAGCGGAAGGTGGGGCGGGTCAAGGTCGGGGTCTAGTCCCGCACACTCTTGATGACGGGCGAAGCCTTGGGTTTTAAGCTTTCCCACGATGGAACGCGAGCCGCAGCCGTTGCGCAAACCGAGGACCACCAAGCCGGGCCGGCCGCCCGCGTCAGGCCCGACCTACGCCGTGGCGCCGCCGATCCACGACGAGGCCGCCCTCGACGCGGCGCTGGCCCTGCTGCAGGCCCGCGACCCGGACGCCGTCGGCCACATGCTAGCGGTGGCGGGCCGGCCGCCGCTGCGGCGCCGCGAGCCGGGCTTCCCGGGCCTGGTCGCCATCATCCTGGGACAGCAGCTCTCCACCGCCAGCGCGGCCGCCATCGCGGGCCGGCTCGCCAAGGCCGTCGACCCGCTGACCGCGGACGCCATCCTGGCCTGCGACGAACCCACCCTGCGCGCGGCCGGCCTGTCCGGCCCCAAGATCAACGCGTTGCGCGCCGTGGCCCGCGCGGTGGCGGACGGCAGCCTGCCGCTTGACGGGCTCGACGCCCTGCCCGCGGAGGAGGCGCACCGGGCGCTCACGGCCGTCAAGGGCGTCGGCCCCTGGACGGCCCACAGCTTCCTCCTGTTCTGCCTGGGCCACCCCGACGCCTGGCCCGCGGGCGACCTCGCGCTGCAGGAGGCCGCGCGGCTGGTGCTCAAGCTCGACGCGCGGCCCAGGACAACCGAGCTCGACGCGCTGGGCGAGCGCTGGCGCCCGCACCGGGGCGTCGCGGCGCGGCTGCTTTGGGCCTATTACCGGGCCGTGAAGATGCGCAGCGGCGTCGTGCTCGACCCGTAACGACCGCGAGGATGACCAAGCCCATGACCACGCCGCTCGACGGCCCGCGCCTGCCCCCGAAGTCCGGCACCGCCAAGCAGCTCGTCGTGTTCCTGCACGGGTTCGGGGCGGACGGCCGCGACCTGATCGAGATCGGGCGGCAGTGGCAGGCCTGGATGCCGGACGCGGCCTTCGCGGCCCCCAACGCGCCCGAGCGCTGCGCCCAGCAGCCCGGCGGACGGCAATGGTTCGAGCTGACCTTCCGCGACCCCGGCGAGCGCTGGCGCGGCGTGGTCAAGGCGCGGCCGGCGCTGGACGGCTTCCTCGACGCGGAGCTCGCGCGCCACGGGCTGCCCGACGGCAGGCTCGCCCTGGTGGGCTTCAGCCAGGGCACCATGATGGCGCTGCACACCGGGCTCCGGCGCGCCCGGGCGCCCGCCGCCATCCTGGGCTTTTCCGGCCTGCTGGCGGGACCCGAGCACCTCGCCGAGGCGACCGCGCGCGACGGCGCGGGCGCGCCGCCCCCGATCCTGCTGGTCCACGGTGAGGCGGACCAGGTGATCCCGCTCGACGCCCTGTTCGAGGCCGCCGACGCGCTGGGCGCGGCGGGGCTGCCCTGCCAGTGGCACCTGTCGATGGGCCTGGGCCACGGCATCGACGCGGCCGGGCTGCGGCACGGCGGCCTGTTCCTCACCCGGCGGTTCGGCCTGCCGTTTCCCAAACGGTGAGGAGTTTGCCGCACCGGCGCCGAGTCGTCATTGCGAACGGCGCGAAGCAATCCAGCCGGTGCGGCCGGGCGAACCCGTCGGTCTTGCGCCCGTCCCCCTGGATTGCTTCGCCGCTCCGCTCCTCGCAATGACGGAGCGAGGAACACGTCAGGTGAAGGCCACCTTCAGGATCTCGTAGCTCTTGCCGCCGCCGGGCGTGTTCACCTCGACGCTGTCGCCAGACTTCTTGCCGATCAGGGCGCGGGCCGTGGGCGAGGTGACGGACACCTTGCCGCTCTTCACGTCCGCCTCGGTCTCGCCCACGATCTGGTAGACCTTCTCCTCCTCGGTGTCCTCGTCGACCAGGGTCACGGTGGCGCCGAACTTGATCGTGCTGCCCGACAGCTTGGACACGTCGATCACCTCGGCGCGCGAGAGCTGGTCCTCCAGCTCCGCGATGCGTCCCTCGTTGTGGGACTGCGCCTCCTTGGCGGCGTGGTATTCGGCATTCTCGGACAGGTCGCCGTGCGAGCGGGCCTCGGCGATCGCCTGGATGATGCGCGGCCGCTCCTCCTGCTGCCGCACCTTCAGTTCAGCCGCCAGGGCGGAATGGCCCTGGATCGTCATCGGCACTTTGTCCATCGCTGTCTCGTCTCGTTCGGCACGGGCGGGAGGCTACAACGTCCCCGTCCGCCCGTTGGTTCAGGTTGCGCGTGGTTCCGGTCGCCGCGCCCGCGGGCGCGGATGTCCCGGGAACCATGCTAGCCACGAACGCCGGTCTTGTCTTCAGGCGGGAAAGTAGTCCTGCAGGGCGCGCACCTGGAGGTCGCCGCCCAGGTAGGCCTGGATGCCGCGGGCGGCCGCGGCGGCGCCGGCAAGCGTCGTGTAGTAGGGCACCTTGTGCAGCAGCGCGGCCTGCCGGATCGAGCGCGAGTCGGCCAGCGCCTGGGCGCCCTCGGTGGTGTTGACCACGAGCTGGACGCCGTTGTTCTTGATGGCGTCCACCACGTGGGGGCGGCCTTCCGACACCTTGTTGACCTTGCGCGCGGGCAGGCCGCCCGCCTGAAGCGCCTTCAGCGTGCCGCCCGTGGCCTGCACCGTGAACCCCAGCTCCGTCAGCAGCCGGACGGTGGGCAGCACGCGGTCCTTGTCCGCGTCCTTGACCGACACGAACACCGTGCCGCTGGTGGGCACGGTCGTGCTAGAGCCGAGCTGGCTCTTGGCGAAGGCCACCTCGAAGGACCGGGCGAGGCCGATCACCTCGCCGGTGGAGCGCATCTCGGGGCCCAGCACCGTGTCGACGCCAGGGAAGCGCGCGAAGGGGAACACGGCCTCCTTGACGCCCACGTGGCCGAGCGTGGGCCGGCCCGACAGGTCGAAGTCCGCGAGGGTCGCGCCCGCCATGATGCGCGACGCCATCTTGGCGAGCGGCAGGCCGACCACCTTGGCCACGAAGGGCACGGTGCGCGACGCCCGGGGGTTGACCTCCAGCACGTAGACCTCGCCGTCCTTCACCGCGTACTGGACGTTCATCAGCCCGCCCACGTCGAGCGCCAGCGCGAGCTTGCGGGTCTGCGCCTCGATCACTCCGATCAGCTCGGGGGACAGGCTGTGGGGCGGCAGCGAGCAGGCCGAGTCGCCCGAATGGATGCCCGCCTCTTCGATGTGCTCCATGATGCCCGCCACGAACACGTCATGGCCGTCGCAGAGCGCGTCGACGTCCACCTCGGTCGCGTCCGACAGGTAGCGGTCGAAGAGCAGCGGGTTGGTGCCAAGCACCGTGTTGATCTGCCCCGTCTTGTCGTTGGGGTAGCGGGCCTTGACGTCGGAGGGCACCAGGCCCGGCAGGGTGCCCAGCAGGTAGTCGTCGAAGGCGCCAGAATCGCGGATCACCGCCATGGCGCGGCCGCCCAGCACGTAGGACGGGCGCACCACCAGCGGCAGGCCGAGGTCTGCCGCCACCAGCCGCGACTGCTCAACCGAATAGGCGATGCCGTTCTTGGGCTGCTTCAGCCCCAGCTTGTCGAGCAGCCGCTTGAAGCGGTCGCGGTCCTCGGCGAGGTCGATGGAGTCGACCGACGTGCCCAGGATGGGGATGCCGGCCTTTTCCAGCGCGGTGGCGAGCTTCAACGGCGTCTGCCCGCCGAACTGCACCACCACGCCCTTCAGCGTGCCGTTCTCGCCCTCCTTGCGCAGGACCGCCAACACGTCCTCGGCCGTGAGGGGCTCGAAGTAGAGCCGGTCGGAGGTGTCGTAGTCGGTCGACACCGTTTCCGGGTTGCAGTTGACCATCACGGTCTCGAAGCCAGCGTCGCGCAGCGCGAAGCAGGCGTGGCAGCAGCAGTAGTCGAACTCGATGCCCTGGCCGATCCGGTTGGGGCCGCCGCCCAGGATCACGACCTTGTCGCGCGCGCTGGGGGCGGCCTCGTCGGAGGGCGCGCCGCCGAAGGGCGCCGCAAAGGTCGAGTACATGTAGGCGGTGGGGGAGGCGAACTCGGCCGCGCAGGTGTCGATCCGCTTGTAGACGGGCTCGACGCCGAGCCCTGCCCGCAAGCCCGCGACCTCCGCCTCCGCCACCCCCGCCAGCACCGCGAGACGCGCGTCGGAGAAGCCCGCGGCCTTCAGCCGGCGCAGGTTGCCGGCCGTGGGCGGCAGGCCGAACCGGCGCACCTTGGTCTCCAGGTCCACGATGTCCTGGAGCTGCCGGATGAACCACGGGTCGATGCGGCAGGCCTCGTGGATCTCGGCGTGGCTCAAGCCCCGGCGCAGCGCCTCGCCCACGGTGAGCAGGCGGTCGGGCGTGGGGCGGCCGAGCGCCGCGCGGAGCGCCGCGCGGTCGTTGCCCTGGCCGAGGCCCTCCACCTCCACCTCGTCCAGGCCCGACAACCCGGTTTCCAGCGAGCGGAGCGCCTTCTGGAGCGATTCCGCGAAGGTCCGGCCGATCGCCATGGCCTCGCCCACGGACTTCATCGCGGTGGTCAGGGTGGGCTCGGCGCCTGGGAACTTCTCGAAGGCGAAGCGCGGGATCTTGGTCACCACGTAGTCGATCGTGGGCTCGAATGAGGCGGGCGTCGCGCCCCCCGTGATGTCGTTGGAGATCTCGTCCAGCGTGTAGCCCACCGCGAGCCGCGCCGCGACCTTGGCGATGGGGAAGCCCGTGGCCTTGGAGGCGAGCGCGGAAGAGCGCGACACGCGCGGGTTCATCTCGATCACGATCATGCGCCCGTTCTCGGGGTTGATCGCGAACTGGACGTTGGAGCCGCCCGTCTCGACGCCGATCTCGCGCAGCACCGCGAGGCTCGCATCGCGCATGACCTGGTATTCCTTGTCGGTCAGCGTGAGGGCCGGGGCGACCGTGATGGAGTCGCCCGTGTGGACGCCCATCGGGTCGACGTTCTCGATGGAGCACACGATGATGCAGTTGTCCGCCCGGTCGCGGACCACCTCCATCTCGTACT
>CAXTDZ010000146.1:0-11279 GCA_964243035.1 uncultured Lichenihabitans sp. | reverse complement strand
GCCCGCGCGCGGCCCGTTCGGCGCGGCCGCGGTCGCGGCCCTGCTGACGGTGGGCATCGGGGCCTTCGCGGCGCTCGTGGTGCTGGCCGCCTACGCGCCCGACCTCGGGGGCGACCGGGCGGGAGGCGGCAGCGCCCTGTCGCGCAGCGCGGTGGGCTTCGCGGGCGCGGTCGAGCTGATGCGGGCGCTGGGCGTCCCCGTCGCGATCAGCCGCGACCCGCCCGTCGGGCGCAAGCGGCCCCGCGGCCTGCTCGTGCTGACGCCGCCGGCCGGCCACGACGCCGAGGCGGTCCGCGCCGCCGCGACCGGCGACGTGACGCTGATCGTCCTGCCTAAGTGGGACACCGCGCGCGACCCCGACCACCCGGGCTGGGTGAGGAAGGCGGGCCTGCTCAACGGGGTGGAGCAGGTCCTGCCCGCACCCGCGAGCGTGAGCCGGCGGTCGGACCGGGTCAGCCCGGTGCTCACGGTGTCCGACGACGCCGACCTCGACCTCGACCTGGCGCCGCAGCCGGTGGGTCCCGTCGAGACCCTGCAAACCCTCGCGCCGTCCCGGTTCTAGACCCCCGTCCTGGCCGACCAGGGCCGGACGGTGCTGGCCCAGTGGACCGATCACCCCGTCTACGTCCTGACCGACCCCGACCTCCTCAACACCCAGGGGCTCAGGGACCCCGCGACGGCCGCCGCCGCGCGCGCGATCCTGGACGCCCTGCGCGACGGCGGCCCGCTCACCTTCGACGCGACGCTGAACGGCTTCTCCAAGGTGCGCAGCCTCCTGCGCCTGCTGTTCGAGCCGCCGCTGTTCGGGGGCACGCTGTGCACTGCTGCCGCCGCGCTCGCGCTGCTGCTGCTGGCGGTGCGCCGCTTCGTGCCCGTCGCGCCGGAAGGGCGGACGATCGCCCTGGGCAAGCGGGCGCTGGCCGACAACGCCGCCCGGCTGATCGCCCGCGCCCGCCATGGCGCTGCCCTACGCGCAGGCCGTGCGCGCCGCGGTCGCCAAGGGATTGGGCGCCCGGCCGGTGCCGGACGCGGCGCTCGACGCCCTGGCGCGGTCGCTGAACCTGCCCGACACCTACACGGCCCTGCTGGGCGAGGCCGAGGACGCGGCGAGCCGCCCCGCGCTGATGCGGGTGGCGGCCCGCCTTCACCACTGGGCCGGAGGGATGAACCGTGGACATCGCTGAGGTCGCGGCGCTGGCCGCCCGCATCCGCGCCGAGATCGGCAAGGCCGTGGTGGGCCAGCGCGACACGGTGGACCTGCTCGTCACCGCGCTCCTCGCGGGCGGCCACGTGCTGCTGGAGGGCCCGCCCGGCACCGCCAAGACCTTCCTGGTGCAGTGCTTCGCGCGCACGCTGGCCCAGGCGTTCGGCCGGGTGCAGTTCACGCCCGACCTGATGCCGGGCGACATCATCGGCTCCAACATCTTCGACTTCCGCGCCGGCAGCTTCACGCTCACCCGCGGGCCGATCTTCTGCGACGTGCTGCTCGCCGACGAGATCAACCGGACGCCGCCCAAGACGCAGGCCGCGCTGCTGGAGGCCATGCAGGAGCGCCGCGTCACCATCGACGGCCGCGCGCACCCCTTGGGCGACCGCTTCACCGTGGTCGCGACCCAGAACCCCATCGAGCAGCAGGGCACCTATCCCCTGCCCGAGGCGCAGCTCGACCGCTTCCTGTTCAAGCACGTGCTCGACTATCCCAGCGAGGGCGAGGAACGCGCGATCGTGCGCAACCACGGCACCCGCACGGGCAGCCTCGACCCCGCGGCCTTCGGGGTCGAGGTGGTGGCCGAGGCCGCCGACGTCGCCCGCGCCACCGACGCGGTGGCGGCCGTGCGCCTGGCCGACCCGGTGGTCGACTACGTGGTGGCCCTGGTCCGCGCCACGCGCGCGAGCCCGGACCTGGAGGCGGGCACGTCGCCCCGCGGCGCCGTGATGCTGGCGGTCGCGGCCCGCGCCCGGGCCGCGGTCGAGGGCCGCGACTACGTCGTGCCCGACGACGTCAAGGCGCTCGCGCTGCCCGTGCTGCGCCACCGGGTGATCCTGTCGCCCGCGGCCGAGATCGACGGCCGCGAGGTGGCCGACGTGGTGGCGGGTCTGGTGGCCCAGGTCCCGGCCCCGCGGTGACGCCGCGCCCGGCCCCCGCGGCGCCGCGGCGCCCGCTCCCCTACCCCACCTGGCGCGGCGTGGCGCTGCTCGCCGCGGGCGGCCCGCTGTCGGTGGCGCTCGCGGCCCTGGTCGACCCGTCGCTGTGGAAGGCGAGCCTGCTGTGGATCGCGGGGGCGGGCGGCCTGGTCGCGGCCGACGCGCTCACGAGCTTCCCGCGCCGGGCCTTGCGGGTGTCGGTAGCGGTGCCGTCCGGGATCGAGCTGGGCGGCCGGGCCGGCACCGCCATGGTCGCCTTCGCGCGGCGCCCGCGCGGACCCGTGGACTTGGCGCTGGAGGCCGGGTCCCCGCTGGCCGTCGAGCCGCCGCACATCCTGCTCGCCCCCGGCGCGCAGGACGCCCGCTTCGGCCTCGTCCCCAGCCGGCGCGGACGGGGCAGCGTGGCGGCCCTGCACCTGCGCTGGCGCGGCCCCCTCGGCCTCGCCTGGACCCAGACCCTTCTCCCGCTCGACCGCCCCGTCGACGTGACCCCCCGCGTGTCGGCCGTGCGGGACGAGGCCGTGCGGCTGTTCTCGCGCACGCGCGAGGCCGGCACGGCCGTGCAGACGGATCTGGCGGCCTCCACCGAGTTCCACGCCCTGCGCGAGTTCCAGCGCGGCGACGACAGCCGGGCCGTGAGCTGGCGGCAGTCGGCCCGCCACGCCACCCTGCTTGTGCGCGAGACCCGCGCCGAGCGCAACCGCGCGATCGTGTTCGCGCTCGACACCGGCCGGCTGATGTCCGAGCCGGTCGAGGGCTCGCTGCCCCGCGTCGACCACGCCATCAACGGCGCGCTGCTGATGGCCTACGTGGGCCTCAAGGTCGGCGACCGGGTGGGGCTGTTCGCCTTCGATGCCCGCCCCGTCCTGTCCAGCGGCGCCATGAGCGGGGTGGCGAGCTTCGCGCCCCTCCAGCGCATGGCGGCCTCGCTCGACTATTCCACGGCCGAGACCAACTTCACGCTGGGCCTCACGCGGCTCGGCGCCACGCTCGGCGCCCGCGCGCTGGTGGTGGTGTTCACCGAGTTCGCGGACGCGACGGGGGCGCGCCTGATGGTGGACGCGCTGGAGCGGCTCACCGAGCGCCACCGCGTGCTGTTCGTGGCCTTCCGCGACGCCGAGCTGGAGGACCTGGTGCGCGCCGAGCCGCGCGAGCCCGCCGACGTGTCCCGCGCCGCGGTCGCGGGCCGCCTGCTGCGCGAGCGCGAGACCGTGCTGGGCCGCCTCCGGCGCCTGGGCGTGGAGGTGCTGGACGTGCCCGCCCGCGCGGCCGGCCCCGCCCTGGTCAAGCGCTACCTGGCGCTCAAGCGGGAGAACGCCCTGTGAGCCCCGAGCCGCTGCGCGCCACCGCCCTCCGGCGCGAGCGGGAGGGCGACTGGCGCCGCCTGGAAAGCCTGCTCGGCCGCCTGGAGCGGGGCTCCGTCAAGCGGCTGGACGACGCCGACCTCCTGGCGCTGCCCGTGCTCTACCGCTCCGCCCTGTCGTCGCTGTCGGTGGCGCGCGCCACCGTGCTCGACGCCAGCCTGGTGGGCTACCTCGAAAGCCTGAGCAGCCGCGCCTACTTCGTGGTCTACGGCGCCAACGCGTCGCTCGGCGACCGGGTCGGCCGCTTCTTCGCCCTCGACTGGCCCGCGGCCGCGCGGCGCTTGGGGCGGGAAACGCTGGCCGCAGCGGTGCTGGTGGCGCTCGGCGCGGCCGTGGGGCTGCTGCTCACCCGGGCGGACGCGGACTGGTTCTACGCCTTCGTGCCGGGCGGCCTCGCGCAAGGCCGCGACCCCACCGCCTCCACGCAGGCGCTGCGCGGCGTGCTGTTCGGCGGCGCCAAGGACGCGAGCCTGCCGCTGTTCGCCACCTTCCTGTTCACCCACAACGGGCAGGTCGCGGTGCTGGCCTTCGCGCTCGGCTTCGCGTTCTGCGTGCCCACCGCCTTCCTGCTGGTCTACACGGGCGCCACGCTGGGCGCCTTCTTCGCGCTCTACGCGGGCCGCGGCCTGGGGCTGGAGCTGGGCGGCTGGCTGTTCGTGCACGGCGTCACCGAACTGTGGGCCGTGATCCTGGCGGGGGCCGGCGGCTTCCACATCGGCACCGCGCTGGCCCAGCCGGGCCGGCTCGGGCGCCTCGCGGCGGCGGTTGCGGCGGGCCGCCGGGCCGCCACGCTGCTGCTGGGCGCCCTGGTCATGCTCGTCTGCGCGGGGCTGCTGGAAGGCGTCGTGCGCCAGACGGTGCTCGACACGCGGCTCGCCCCGATGGCCCAGCCGCGCGCGCCCGACGCCGCGAGGTGGATGACGGCGCCTTGCAGGATCAGCGACGGAACGATCGTGAACGGCAGCAGGATCAAGGCCTGGAAGGGCGCGAGCCGTATGACGCCCTGCGGTCCGAGCGTCGCCACGGTGATGCGGCCGTAGGCGAAGCCGATCAGGAAAGGCAGCACGCCCGCGAGCACGACGGCCAGCGCGAGCAGCGGGCCGAGGTGCTGCCGCAGCAGGTCCACGACGCGCCGGATCACGCCCCCGATCGTGAACCGCGACCCGGCCTCGCCCACCGCGAACGCGTCAACCATCGCCCCCTCCCCCGCCGCGGCCCCACCTCCTCGGCCGCGCGATGAAAGGCAGGTCCGCGACCAGCGTCAAGACGTCCACGTCGGGGCGCGGCTGTCGTCCATGGTTCCGAGCGCCACCTCCGCCGCGACCCGCACGGCCCGGGCCACGAGGTCGACCGCCATGGAGGGCATCTCGGCGCGGCCGCGGCCCTGCCGCGCCGCCAGCGCGGGGTGGGCCGGGACGTGCAGGAAGCCCGCCCGCGTCGGCAGGCCCTTGCGGTCGATCAGGTGCAGCACCGTGTACATCACCTGGTTGCACAGGTAGGTCGAGGCCGAGTTCGACAGGCGGGCCGGCACGCCGCTCTCGCGCAGCGCCTCGGTGATGCGCTTGACCGGCAGCGTGGACAGGTAGGCCGCGGGGCCGTCGGGGGCGACCGGCTCGCCCCCGTACTGCCGGCCGAGGTTGTCGGGCACCGCGAAGTCGCGCACGTTGGCGGCGATCCGCTCCACCGCCACCACGGCCGCGCCCGGCGCCAGGCCGAGGCTGATCCACAGGTCCGGCCTGACCCGGTCGAGCACCGCCTCGACGCGGGGCCCGAGCCCGTCCGAGTCGACGGGGAGCGGCACGGCGGTCAGCGTGCCGGGCAGGTCGTTCGTGCGCCGCAGCTCGTCGAGCACCAGCAGGGTGGGGTTCTCGTCCGCGTCGGCCCAGGGCTCGAAGCCCGTCACCACGATGCTTGGCGTCGACATGGGGCTCACACTCCGGGTCCGGAGTCGTGCAGGAAGCAGGCCGCGCGGTGGGCCGTGCCGACCGCGTAGGAGGCGGGGCGCTCGCGGGAACAGCGCTCGAAGGCGGCGGGGCAGCGGGGCGCGAAGGCGCAGGCCCGCCGCCCGTCCGCCCGCGCCGTGGCCTCGCCCGCGATTTGGCCGAGCCGGTCCACGCGCATCCGGCGCGGGTCCGCCACGGGAACGGCGCGCAGCAGCGCCTCCGTGTAGGGGTGGGCGGGTCGCGCGCAGACCTCCGCCGCGGGCCCGACCTCGACCAGGCGGCCCGCGTACATCACCGCGATCCGGTCGCACACGCGCTTCACGACGCCCAGGTCGTGCGAGATGAACAGCGCCGCGAGCCCGAAGCGCGCCTGGACGTCGAGGATGAGCCGCAGCACCTGGGCGCGCACCGACACGTCCAGCGCCGACACGGCCTCGTCGAACACGACCACGTCGGGTTTCGGCGCCAGAGCGCGGGCGATGGCGACGCGCTGGCACTGGCCGCCGGAGAACTCGTGCGGGTAGCGGTGCTCGTCGCCCGCGCGCAGGCCCACCAGCCCGAGCAGGCGCCGCGCCTCGTCCCGCCGCTCGGCCGCCGTGCCCAGGCCCAGCAGGCGCAGGGGCTCGGCCACGTTGGTGCCCGCCGTCATGCGCGGGTTGAGCGACGACAGCGCGTCCTGGAAAACGATCTGGACGTGGCGGCGCAACTCGCGCCGACGCTCCGGTTGCGCCTCGCTGAACGCGGCGCCCGCGACCAGGACGGACCCTTCGTCCGGCTCCAGCAGGCACAGGACCAACCGCGACAGGGTGGACTTGCCGCAGCCGCTCTCGCCCACCAGCCCCAGCGTCTCGCCCCGGTGCAGCGCGAAGTCGACCGCGTCCACCGCGAGCACGCCCTCGCTCCCGCGCCGCCCGGGGAAGCGCTTGCTGAGGCCGGCCGCGTCCAGCACCACCTCAGGCAAGAACCGCCTCCGCCTCGACGAGCAGGCAGGCCGCGGCCTGGGTGGCCGACACCGGCCGGAGCGGCTGGTCCTGGGTCGCGCAGGCGGGCCGCATCGCGGGGCAGCGCGGCGCGAAGCGGCAGCCGGGGGGTAAGGCGCGCGGGTCGGGCGCGGTGCCGCGGATGGGTTCCAGCGGCACGGAGCGGTCGGCCTCGATGCCGGCCGCGCAGGCGAGCAGCGCCCGCGTGTAGGGGTGGCGGGGCGCGTGGAACAGGTCGTCGACGGCCGCGCGCTCGACGATGCGGCCCGCGTACATGACCAGCACGTCGTCGGCCATGGCGGCCACCACGCCGAGGTCGTGGGTGATGAGCAGCAGCGCCGCGCCCATCTCCCGCTGGAGGTCGTGCAGGAGGCGCAGGATCTTGGCCTGCACGGTCACGTCCAGCGCCGTGGTGGGCTCGTCCGCGATGATCACCGCGGGGGAGCAGGCGACCGCGGTCGCGATCAGCACGCGCTGGCGCATGCCGCCGGAGAACTGGTGGGGGAAGTCGCGCAGCCGCGCCCCGGCGTCGGGCACGCCCACGCGGGCGAGCAGGTCGGCGGCGCGGCGCCCGGCCTGGGCGGGCGTGAGCCGCTCGTGGGCGAGGATCGCTTCCGTGATCTGGCGGCCCACGGTCAAGGCCGGGTTGAGCGAGGTCAGCGGGTCCTGGAACACCATGCCGACGCGCCGGCCCCGCACGGCCCGCAGCGCGCGCTCGCCCGCGCGGGTCAGGTCCACCCCGTCCAGCCGCACGGCGCCGCCCACCACGCGGCCGGGCGGCTCGATCAGCCCCATGATCGACAGCGCGGTCGCGGACTTGCCGCAGCCCGACTCGCCCACCAGCGCCGTGGTGCGGCCGGGCGCGAGGGCGAAGCTGACGCCGTCCACCACGGTCGCGCCGCGCGGGCCGGTGCCGAAGCGGGTGCGCAGGTCCTGGACCTCCAGCACGGGGGCGGCGGTCACCGGCGGATCGTCCGGGGGTCGAGGGCGTCGCGCAACCCGTCCCCCACGAAGCTGAAGGCCAGCGAGGCGATGAGGATCGCGCAGCCGGGCAGGACGGTGACGTGGGCAGCGCGGCGCAGCACGACGCGGCCTTCCGCCACCATGGCGCCCCAGTCCGCGGCGGGGGGCTGCACGCCCAGCCCCAGGAAGCTCAGCCCCGAGCCCACCACGATCATCAGGCCCATCAGCGTCGTGGCGTAGACCACCACGGGGGCGAGGGCGTTTGGCAGCACGTGGCGCCAGACCAGCGTGGCGCCCGTCGCGCCGCCCGCGCGGGCGGCCTCGACGAAGGGCATCGCGACGACGCCCTCCACCGCGGTGCGCGTCACCCGCGCCACGTAGGGCACCAGCACCACGGCGATGGCGATCACCTCCGTTGCGAGCCCCGGCCGCATGGAGCCCGCCACCGCGATGGCGAGCAGCACCATGGGGAAGGCGAACACCACGTCGAGCAGCCGCATCACCACCGTGTCGACCGCGCCGCGGGCCACCCCCGCCAGCAGCCCCAGCGCGAGCCCGGCCACCGTCGCGAGGCCCGTGGGCAGCACGCCGACCAGCAGCGACACGCGGCCGCCGTAGAGCAGGCGGGCCAGCATGTCGCGGCCCTGGCTGTCGGTGCCGAGCAGGTGGCCCGGGGTGCCGGGCGAGGCGTAGCGCGCGAGGTTGTCCGCCGCGTCGGGATCGGACGGGCTGAGGACCGGGGCGAGCAGCACGGCCAGCCCCAGCCCGACCAGCACGACGGCCCCGACGAGCGCCGCGCGGTCGCGGCAGAACGAGCGCAACCTCCAGAAGCGCAGCGGTTGCACTCCGCTCGGCTCGAACGGATCGGCCGTGACGGAAGACGGGGACGGCCGGGTCCCGCTCATGCGCCGCGCAGGCGCGGGTCGAGAACGGCGTTCAGCGCGTCCACCCCGACGTTGACCAGCACGAAGCCGAGCGCCACCACCAGGCTCGCGGCCTGGATCACGGGCAGGTCGCGGGCCGTGATGGAATCGTACAGCAGGGCGCCCAGGCCCGGCCAGGCGAACACCACCTCCACCAGCAGCGCGCCGCCGAGCAGGTAGCCGAGCTGCAGCCCCGTCACGGTGACGACCGGGGGCAGCGCGTTCAGCACCACGTGGCGGCCGAGCAGCGCGGCCCGCCCGAGCCCCTTGGCGCGGGCGGCGCGGACGTGCTGCCGCCCGAGCGCCTCAAGGACGGAGGCGCGCACCATGCGCGTGATGATGGCGGCCGGCCCGAGCGCGGCGGTGACGGCCGGCAGCACCAGGTGGCGGGCGAGGTCGAGCGCGCCGCCCTCCCCCGCCATGTCCTGCATGCCCGAAACCGGCAGCCAGCGCAGCTTGATCGCGAAACCCAGCACCAGCACCAGGCCCAACCAGAACTGCGGCGTGCTCCCCGCCACCAGCGTCGCGGCGACCGCCGCGCGGTCGAACAACGAGCCCGCCGCGAGCGCCGCCCCGAACCCCACGGCGGCGCCGATCACGACCGCCAGCAGCAGGCTCGCGGCCGCCAGCACCAGCGTGTTGGCGAAGCGCGGGCCGACCAAGCTCGCGACCGGCCGCTGCGTCGCGACCGAGGTGCCGAAGTCGCCCGACGCGGTGCGCAGGAGCCAGGCGCCGTACTGGACGGGCAACGGCCGGTCGAGGCCGAGGCTGCGCCGCAGCTCCGCCTTCGCCTGGACGGAGGCCTGCGGCCCGAGGAGCACGGTCGTGACGTCGCCGGGCGCGAGCTGCACCAGCAGGAAGACCACCACCGACACGCCCAGCACCACCGGCGGCACGGCGAGCAGGCGCCGGAGCAGGAACCGCCCCACGGGTCCGGGCTACTCGACCGAAACGGTCGACAGGTCGTACCAGTCCTCGGGCGGGTTCACGAACCCCTTCACCTTGGGCGAGAGCAGGATGGGCTGAAGGTCGTCCACGAGCGGCACGAAGGCGGCGTCCTCCATGATGGTCTTGTCGGCCTGCTGGTAGAGCGCGCGGGCGCCGCCCGGGTCGGCGGTCAGGATCGCCTGGTCGAGCAGGCGGTCGACGTCCTTGTTGCAGTAGTAGCCCGAGTTCTCGCCGCCGGGCGGCTGGGTGTCGCAGCGGCTCACGATGCCGATCCAGGCGGGGGTCGACATGCCCCAGCCGATCTCGTTCATGCCGACGTCGGCCGACATGCCGCCCGCCCATCGGCCCAGGTAGGTGACCCACTCGAACTTGCGCAGCTCCACGTCGATGCCGACCTTCTTGAGGTCGCGCTGGATCCAGGTCTCGACGATCTCGCCGGTGCCCGCCTGCGGGATCTCGAACACGAGCTTGAGGTCGCTCGCGTGGCCGGCCTCGGCGAGCAGCGTCTTGGCCCCGTCGGGATCGTAGGAATAACTCCTGACGCCCGCGTCGTAGGCGTCGGTGCCGGGCGACAGCATCCCGTATTCGGCGCGGCCGGTGCCGCGGTAGATCTCCTTGGCGATGCCTTCGCGGTCGATGGCCATGTTGATGGCGCGGCGCACGCGCGGGTCCTGCAGGGCCGGGTTCTTGAGGTCGAGGTGGATGAAGTTGATGTAGGGGACGTTCCTGTTGGTGGAGAGCACGAAGCCCTCGTCCTTGAGGCGGTCGATCTCGTCCCAGGGCGGGGTGGTGATCATCTGCACCTCGCCGTTCTCCAGCGCGTTGACGCGGGTGGCGGGGTCCTGGAGGGGGCGGATGATGACGCGGTCAAGCTTGGCCTTGGCGCCCCAGTAGTCGGGGTTGCGCTCCAGCACGGTCTTGACGCCCTGGTCGCGCTCCACGAAGCGGAACGGCCCCGTGCCCACGGGATGCAGCGCGACCCCGTCGTTGCCGTACCGCTTGACGGAGGCCGGGCTCACCATCAGCGGCTGGCCGTAGCTTTGCAGCCCCTGGCGCAGCCACTGGTAGTTGGGCGCCGTCAGCGTCACCTTGACGGTCATCGGGTCGAGCACGTCGACGGCCTTGATCCACTTGGTGTAGGCGATCACGAAGGCCTTGGCCTTGGGGTAGAAGGCGGGCGACGTCTCGTTCCAGAACCGGTCGAAGTTGAACTTGACCGCCTGGGCGTCGAAGGGCGTGCCGTCGTGGAACTTCACGCCTCCGCGCAGGTGGAACGTGTAGGTGAGCCCGTCGGCCGAGATGTCCCAGGAGGTGGCCAGACCCGGAACCAGCGGCGGCGTGGGCTCGTCGGGCTTGGTGAGGTCCTCCTTCGCCAGGCCCTCGAAGATCTGGTAGGTGACCTGGTAGGTCGTCCAGCCCCCGGTCGCGTGCGGGTCCAGCGTGTCGGTCTCCGCCGGCATGCCCCAGATCAGGGTGCCCGCGGCCCGCGCGGGGGACGCGAGCGCCAGGCCTGCGGCGGCGGCGCCACAAACCAGCAGTTTGCGTGTGGAGCTGGCGGGCAAGGCGTCCTCCGGCGGTGCGGCGCAGCAGTGTGGGCCGGGCAGGGCCGAACCGCAAGCCGCGAGCCGGAGCAAGTCGCGGGCCAGAGCTGAGGGGCCCGTCTCCCGCCTGCCGCGAAAGACGGGCCGGACCGGCTCAGGTGTTCATCGACTCGAAGAAGCTCTGGTTGCCTTTGGGCGTTTCCCTGAGCTTGCCCAGCAGGAACTCGGCGGCGTCCACCGTGCCCATCGGGTTCAGGATGCGGCGCAGCACGTACATCTTCTTGAGGATGTCGGGCTGGCAGAGCAGCTCCTCCTTGCGGGTGCCCGAGCGGGTGATGTCGAGCGCGGGGTAGATGCGCTTGTCCGACACCTTGCGGTCCAGGATGATCTCGGAGTTGCCGGTGCCCTTGAACTCCTCGAAGATCACCTCGTCCATGCGCGAGCCGGTGTCGATCAGCGCGGTGGCGATGAT
>CAXTDZ010000145.1:0-11475 GCA_964243035.1 uncultured Lichenihabitans sp. | reverse complement strand
GAGCCCGTCCCGCACGGCCGCGAGGTCGCGCGGGCCGCCGCGGTCGAGCGCGAGGCGGGACAGGGCGCGCGCCATGTCGGGCGCGGCCTTGAGGAGAGCCGCGAGTTCCGCGCGGAGGCGGTTGTCGGCCGCGAGCGCCGCCACCGCGTCGTGCCGCCGGCCGATCGCGTCGGGGTCCGTCAGCGGCCCCGCGAGCCGCTCGGCGAGCAGCCGCGCGCCGGCCGAGGTGACGGTGCCGTCGACCGCGGCCAGCAGCGAGCCCGCGCGCTCGCCCGACAGCGTCCGGGTCAGTTCCAGGTTGGCGCGGGTGGCGGCGTCGATCTCCATCACCCGCGTGCCCTCGCCGCGGATGGGCGGCCGCAGTTTCGGGCGGCTGTCCACCTGCGTGCGCGTCACGTAGGCGACGGCGGTCGCGGCCGCCGCGACCTCGGCGCGCGTGAAGGCCCCGAACCCGTCCAGCGTGTCGACCCCGTACCAGTCGCGCAGGCGCCGCTCCGCCACCGTGCCGTCCGCGAACTCGCGCGCCACGGGCGTCACGGCCGCGCCCACGTGGGCGAGCGCGGGGCCGACGCTCAGCTCGGCGTGGAAGGCGTCGGGCACCAGGATCTCGCGGGGGTCGAGGCGCGCCAGCGTCGCGGGCAGCGCCTCCTCGGGCGTCTCGCCCACCGTGAAGGTGCCGGTGGAGAGGTCCACGGCCGCGAAGCCGTAGGTCCAGCCGCCCGCCTCGCCCGCCCGCACGCGCGACAGCGCCAGCAGCAGGCTGGCGCGCAGCGGCTCCAGCAGCCGGTCCTCGGTGATGGTGCCGGGCGTGACCAGCCGCACCACCTCGCGCTTGACCACCGACTTGCCGCCGCGCTTGCGCGCCTCGGCCGGGTCCTCGACCTGCTCGCAGATCGCCACGCGGTGGCCGAGCGCGATCAGCCGGTGGAGGTAGTCGTCGCTGCGCTCGACGGGCACGCCGCACATGGCGATGTCCTCGCCCGCGTGCTTGCCGCGCTTGGTCAGCACGATGTTGAGGGCCTGGGCCGCGACCGCGGCGTCCTCCAGGAACAGCTCGTAGAAGTCGCCCATGCGGTAGAACAGCAGGCAGTCGGGGTGCTGCCGCTTGATCGACAGGTACTGCGCCATCATCGGCGTGGCGCGCGCGTCCTCGTTCCCCGCCCGGACCGGGGCGGGACCCGCGGAGGAGGGTGGTGGGGAGGGGTCGGCCATCGGGGTCGAGCTTCTACCAGAGGAGCGCGCCGCGCGCATCCGGCCGGAGCATCCCGTCCCCCGACACGCAACGAAGCCGTGGTCCCGGACATTATGACGTTGCGGTCAAGCTGAAGACGCGCCACAAGCCCGCTCGACGGACGGGCGGGTCGCGAACAGGCAGGGGACGGGTGGTGATGACAAGCGTCGGACGGGTTCTTCGCGCAGGCGTCGCGCTCGCGTTGCTCGCCTGCCTGGCCGGCCCGGCGCGGGCCAACGACGGCTTCTTCTCCTTTTTCCAGAACGCTTTCGGCGGCGGCCAGCCGCAGCGGCAGGCGTCCGTGCCGCCCTACGATCCGGGCTACGGCGAGGATGCCCCGCCGCTCGTCGTGCGCAGGCATTCGCGTCGGCAGCGGTCCTACGCGGCGGCGGCCAAGTCGCCGCAGGACGTCCTGGCCGAGAGCCGCGGCGTGACCCTCTACACCGACAGGACGCTCGTGCGCGGCGACGTCGTCATGACCGCGCACGGGCTGCGGATGTTCGCGGGCTCCGGCTCCTGGCCCTACACGGACGGCGACTTCGTGCCGGTCTCGGCGGAGGCCAAACTGCCGCCGGAAACCCGCCGGGAGCTGAAGTCGATCGACCTGGCGTCGCGGATCGCGTCCCGGAACTGACGGGCCGCGCCGCCGGGGCCCGCCCCGTGGGGCAGGCCCCGGCGGGCCGCTCAGTCCTCCTTGCGGTGGCCGCGGCCGTGCTGGGGCTTGCTGCCGCCGGCGGTGGCGGCCGCGTCCTTCTCGGCTTTGCCCGCGGTTGCCGCACTGGTGCCGGCCTCGGGCGCGGCGTCGGCGTGGGCGCGCGAGGTCGCGGGCTTCGGTTTGCCCTTGCCTTCGGTCGGCGCCTCGGCCTTGCCGCCTTCCGTCACGGGCGCGTGCCCGGCTCCCGCCCGCCCTCCGGCGGAGTCGTCGAGTTCGCCGGCCTTCTCCACCGCGGCGGACCGGTTGTGGGTGGCTGATGTCATGGGTCAGGACTCCTCGTGTCAGCCGACAACCGGGCGAGCCCGCCTCAGGTTGCCTGCCCTCCGGCCCTCGCCACCGCCAGCAGCCCGGGGACGTCCGCGCCGCCCTCGCGGCGCGTCGAGGCGGGCGCGAGCTCCGCCACCGCCAGCCCGGCCCGCTCGATCCCGCCGCGCACGGCCGCGGCGCCGTGGGAGAAGCGCAGGTCGGCGCCCAGCCGCACGCCCGGACCCTCGTGCGTCTGCACCGTGAAGGCCAGCACGCCGCCCGGGGCGAGCGCCTTGGCCGCGGCCGCGAGCACGGGGTCGAGCGTCCCCAGGTAGACGAACACGTCGGCGGCCAGGATCAGGTCCAGGCTTCCGGGTGCGACCGCCCCGAGGTGGCGGGCGACCTCGCCCACGTGGAGCGCGTCGTAAAGGTCTTTGCGCGCCGCCGCCGCGACCATGGCGGCCGACAGGTCGACGCCTTCCAGCCGCTCCGCCCGGCCGCGGACCGCCTCGCCCATCAGCCCCGTGCCGCAGCCGAGGTCCAGCGCGCGGGCGAACCGCCGCGCCCCGCCGTGCCGCGCCAGCGCTCCGGCCAGCAGCGCCGGGCCGCGGTAGCCCAGACCCTCGACGAGGTGGCGGTCGAAACGTTCCGCGTAGCCGTCGAACAGGGCCGCGACGTAGGCGTCCGGCATCTTGTCCGGTGGCGACGCCCCGCGCAGGCGCGCGAGGTGCAGGGTCGCGCCGAACAGGCCGTCGGCATCCAGCGCCGCGGCGCGGGCGAAGGCCTCGGCCGCGGCTTTGGTGCGACCCAGCCGTTCCTCGGCCGCGGCGAGCAGCATCCAGGCGGGGACCCAGGCCGGCACGAGGCCGACCGTCTGCCGCATCAGGTCCGCGGCGGCCGCGGCGTCCCCCTCCGCCAGGGCGTCGGCCGCGTAGGCGTAGCGCCGGTCGGCCAGCAGGTCGCCCGAGCCTCGGGCGCGTCGGGGCGTCATGCGGGGGCTCGCGGCAACGGTCCGTTCACGCTGTTCGCTGGATTGGCGGCGCGCCGAAGGTCGCGTGAACCGTTCGGACAGGGCCCGCGCCGCACGGTCCGCACGCCATCCCGCCGTTGGACGACTCGGATGCCATAGCACGGTTCCGGCAAGTCAAGGGGTCGGGCTGGGAAAATTTCGCGAGATCGCGCAACAAACGCGCCGATGTTTTGTTGTTTGCTCGAACGAACGACGAAACAGGGGAGTTTCGATCATGGACCAGGTGACATCCTCCAAGTCGATGAAGCGGCTGGGCTTTCTGCTCCTGGCCTGTTTCGTGGGCGCTCCCCTGGTCGCCGGCCCCGTGCTCGGCCAGATTTCCTACCGCCCGCTGACGATCGGGCAGTCCATCAAGGTGTCCAAGGCGTTCGGGCCCGACGACGAGGACTGCGTCTATGAGGTGCGCCGCGTTCCGCGTCCCAACGGCCTGACGCACCCGCGCAGGAAGCTGCTCTGCAACGACTGAGGTCGTTTCTCGACGCATGAGCGCCAGCGACGTGCTGAGTTCGACGCCGGCCGGGCTTTACTGCCCGGCCGGCGATTTTCATGTCGACCCCGTGCGGCCGGTCCCCCGCGCGCTCATCACCCACGGGCACAGCGACCACGCCCGGTCGGGCCACGGGGCGGTGTGGGCCACCCCCGACACGCTCGCCATCATGGCCGTGCGCTACGGCGAGGACTTTTGTGAGCGGCGGCAGGAGGCCCGGCTCGGCGAGGTCACCCGCGTGGGCGGCGTCGACGTGTCGTTCCACCCGGCGGGCCACGTGCTGGGCTCGGCGCAGGTCGCGATCGAGCGGAACGGGTTCCGGACGGTCGTGTCGGGCGACTACAAGCGCGCCCCGGACCCAACCTGCCTGCCCTTCGCGGTGCAGCGCTGCCACGCCTTCATCACGGAGGCGACCTTCGGCCTGCCCGTGTTCCGCCACCCCGACGCCGCGGGCGAGGTCGCCCGCCTGCTCGCCTCCAAGGCGCTGTTTCCCGAGCGGACCCACGTGGTGGGGGCCTACACGCTGGGCAAGGCGCAGCGCGTCATGGCCCTGCTGCGGGAGGCGGGCTACGACCGGCCCATCCACGTCCACGGCGCGGTCGAGAAGCTGACCCGGCTCTACGAGCGGCTCGGCGTCCCCTTGGGCGACGTGCGCCGCGTGGTGCCCGCCGAGCGCAAGGCGCTGGGCGGCGAGATCGTGCTCTGCCCGCCCAGCGCCATCAAGGACGTGTGGGCTCAGAAGTTTCCCGAGCCCATGACGGTGGCGGCCTCGGGCTGGATGCGCGTGCGGGCCCGCGCCCGGCAGAGCGGGGTGGAACTGCCCCTCATCATCTCCGACCACGCGGACTGGGACGCGCTCTGCCGCACGGTGCTCGACACAGGCTGCGAGGAGCTCTGGGTCACCCACGGCGAGGCCGAGGCGCTCGCCTACTGGGCCGAGGGGCGCGGCCTCCGGGCGAAGCCCCTGCACCTGATCGGCTACGGGGACGAGGGCGAGGACGCCGAGGCGGAGCTCGCGGCGGCGTGAAGGCCTTCTCGCTCCTGCTCGACCGGCTGTCCTTCGAGCCGTCCCGCAACGGCAAGCTGCGGCTGATGGATGAGTATCTCCGCGCCGTGCCCGATCCGGAACGCGGCTACGGTCTCGCGGCGCTCACCGACGGGCTCACCTTCGCCAACGCCAAGCCCAACGTCATCCGCGCGGTCGCGGCCGAGCGGACCGACCCCACCCTGTTCACGCTCTGCTACCACTACGTGGGCGACCTGTCGGAAACGGTGGCGCTGATGTGGCCCCGCGCCGGCGATGCGGCCGAGGCCCCGCCCGCGCCGGCGTTGTCCGCCGTGGTGCGGGCGCTCGCCACCACGGGCAAGCTCGCGCTGCCCGCGCAACTCGCGGCCTGGCTCGACGCGCTCGACGAGGTGGGCCGCTGGGCGCTGCTCAAGCTCATCACCGGCTCGCTGCGCGTGGGCGTGTCGGCCCGCCTCGCCAAGACCGCCGTGGCCGCCCTGGGCGGGTTGGAGCCCGACGCCGTGGAGGGCGTGTGGCACGGCCTCAAGCCGCCCTACGAGGCCCTGTTCGCCTGGGTGGAGGGGCGCGGGCCCCGGCCCGACACCACCGACCCCGCCCCGTTCCGCACCCCCATGCTGGCCCACGCGGTGGAGGAGCGCGAGCTGCCGGGCCTCGACCCCGGCGCCTTCTCGGCCGAGTGGAAGTGGGACGGCATCCGCGTCCAGGCCGTCAAGGGCGAGGGTGGCGCGGGCGCGCCCGTGGTGCGGCTCTACTCGCGCACGGGCGAGGACGTGTCGAACGCCTTCCCCGACCTCGCCGGGGCGCTGACTGAGGCGCCCTTCGGCCGGGCCGCGCTCGACGGCGAGCTGCTGGTGGTGCGCGACGGCCGCGTCGAGTCCTTCGCGACGCTGCAGCAGCGGCTCAACCGCAAGGCCGTCACGGCGCGCTTGATGGAGGACTACCCCATCCACCTGCGCGTCTACGACCTCCTCCTGGAGGACGGTGAGGACCTGCGCGCGCTGCCCTTCACCGAGCGCCGGGCGCGGCTGGAAGCCTTCGTGGCGCGCGTCGCGCTGGAGCGCATCGACCTCAGCCCCACCGTGCCCTTCGCGGGTTGGGAGGACCTCGCGGCCATCCGCCACGACCCCGCGCGGGCGGGGGCGGGACCGGCGGCCGAGGCGATCGAGGGCCTGATGCTGAAGCGCCGCGACAGCCCCTACGTGCCGGGCCGGCCCAAGGGGCTGTGGTTCAAGTGGAAGCGCGAGCCCTTCAACATCGACGCCGTGGTGATGTACGCCCAGCGCGGCCACGGCAAGCGCGCGTCCTTCTACTCGGACTACACCTTTGGCGTCTGGCGCGAGGCTGGGGCCGCGCGCGAGCTGGTGCCCGTCGGCAAGGCCTACTCGGGCTTCACGGACCAGGAGCTGGTCAAGCTCGACCGCTACGTGCGCAACAACACGGTCAAGCGCTTCGGCCCGGTGCGCGAGGTGGCGCACGGGTTGACGGAGGGCCTCGTGCTGGAGATCGCCTTCGAGGGGCTGAACCGCTCGACCCGCCACAAGTCCGGCGTCGCCATGCGCTTCCCCCGCGTGAGCCGCATCCGCTGGGACAAGCCTACCGCCGAGGCCGACACGCTCGCCGGGCTGGAGCGGCTGATCCGCGACTGAGCGACGGGTCCGGCCCCGCGGATGAAGCCTGGCTCGCCCCGCGACCCCGGTGGCGCGCTCGGCGCCCGTCCGACGCGGAGGTGGATCCGAAGCGGAGAAGCGCCCGGCGCCGTCTGAAGCCCGTGAGGCACGGCTCGACTTCGCACCGTGAAGCTCCAGTTTCCCGGTTTGCCCGGACCGGAGTCTCGATGCCCGTCACCAGCCTCGTCCTCGTCGCGGTTCTCGTTCCCGCCTCGCTGCTGCTGCACTACGTCGTCGACATCCCGCCCGCGTGGGACTTCGGCCTGGGGGCGCTCGCCATCGCGGTGCTGGCCGACTGGTCGCGGCGCGCCACCGAGCAGCTGGCCGAGCGCGCGGGCCCCGCGGTGGGCGGCCTGCTGAACGTCAGCTTCGGCAGCGTGGCCGAGATCGTGCTGGCCCTGTTCGTGCTGGCGCGGGGCGAGGCCGAGGTGGTCCGCGCCCAGCTCACGGGCTCGATCATCGGCACCACCCTGCTGGGCCTGGGGCTGGCCGTGCTGGCGGGCGGGGTGGGGCGCGCCCGCCAGGTGTTCAACCGCGAGCGCTCGGGCCAGCTCTCCACCATGCTGGTGCTGGTCTTGATCGCGCTGCTGATGCCCGCGGTGTTCGACCTCGCGACCCGAACCTCGCCGCGCGCGGCCGAGCTGGGGCGCTGGGACGAGGACCTGAGCCTGGGCGTGTCGGTGATCCTGCTCGTGCTCTACACGGGCAACCTGCTCTACACGCTGGTGACCCACCGCGACGTCTTCGCGAGCGAGGACGAGCGGGGCGACGCGCGCTGGCCGCTCGCCCTGTCCCTCGCGGTGCTGGTGGGCGCGACCGCGCTCGTCGCGGCGGAGGCCGAGATCGTGTCGGACGCGCTTGCCGCGACCACGCGGGCGCTGCACCTGTCGCCCCTGTTCCTGGGCGTGGTGGCGCTCGCGCTGGTGGGCACCGGCGGCGACCTGCTCGCGGCCGTGGTCTTCGCCCGCCGCGACCGGATGGGCCTGGTGCTCACCATCTCCATCGGCTCGGCGATCCAGATCGCGCTTGTTGTGGCGCCCCTGCTGGTGCTGATCTCCTGGGCGCTGGGCTTCCCCATGACGCTGGTGTTCGGCAACCCGCTCGAACTCTTCGCCATCGTCAGCACGGTGCTGATCGTCCGCGCCGTCGCGGGGGACGGGGAGACGACGTGGTTCGAGGGCTTGCTGCTGGTGGGCATCTACCTGATGTTCGCGGTGGGGTTCTTCTTCGCGGACCCGGGCTGAAGGGGAGGGGGCGCGGTGGCTCTGCTGATCCGCGAGGCCGAGGAGCGCGACCTGCCCGCCATCCTCGCCATCCACAACGACGAGATCCTGCACAGCACCGCGATCTGGTCGCGCGAGCCGGTCGACCTCGCCAACCGCCTCGCGGTGTGGCGGGACCGGCGCGCCCGGTCCTACCCCTTCCTGGTGGCGGACCGCGACGGCGCGGTCGCGGGCTACGCGCTGGTGGGCGACTTCCGCCCGCACGAGGGCTACGACCGCACGGTGGAGCATTCCGTCTACGTCCACCCCGACCACCGGCGCCGGGGCGTCGCGGCCGCGCTGATGCCGGCCCTGATCGAGGCCGTCCGCGCCTCGGGCAAGCACGCCGTGATGGGCGGCGTCGACGCCGCCAACGCGCCCTCGCTCGACCTCCACCGCCGGTTCGGCTTCGTCGAGGTCGGGCGCCTGCCGCAGGTGGGCTACAAGTTCGGGCGCTACCTCGACCTCGTCTTCGTGCAGCTCCTGCTCGACTGACGCGCCGTGAGCCGTCTCGACAGCTTCATCCGCCGCATGACGGCCCAGCGCGACATCCTGAACGACCTCGCCGGCAGGCTCGACGGCGTGCCGGGCCCGATCTTCGAGTTCGGCCTGGGCAGCGGGCGCACCTACGACCACCTGCGCGAGCGCTTCCCCCGGCGGGAGATCGTGGTGTTCGAGAGCGTCGTGCTCGACAACCCGCTGTCGCGGCCCGACCCCGGCGACCTCCGCCTGGGCGACCTCCGGGCCACCACCGCGGGCCTGCCCGACGGCTGCGCGGCGCTGGTCCACGCCGACATCGAGACGGGGGTGGCGGCCGACGACGCGGGGCTCGCGGCCTGGCTCCCGGCGCTGGTCGCGCGCCTGCTCGCGCCGGGCGGCTACGCCGCGAGCGGCGCCGCGCTCACCGATCCGTTGCTCCTCGCCCAGGCGCTGCCACCCGGCGTGGAGGCCGGGCGCTACCACGTGGTGCGCCGCGCCTGAACGCGTCGCGCCCTGTTGTCTGAACGGGCGCCGCGCCTTAATCTGCGGCAGAGCGGCACGGGGCTGCACCGCGAGTGGGGTCGGGCGTGCGGGTGGCGACGGGAGGCAAGCGCATGACCCTGCGATCCCGTTCCGGTTCCGCGCCGCGGCCTCCGTCACCCCTCGCCGACGAGGCCGCGACCGGCCGTTTCCGGCACGCCCGCGTGCTGATGTACAGCCACGACACCTTCGGCCTGGGCCACCTCCGCCGCTGCCGCACGATCGCCCACGCGCTCGTTGAGCGGTTCAAGGGACTGCACGTGCTGATCGTGTCGGGCTCGCCCATCGCGGGCGCCTTCGAGTTCCGCACGCGCGTCGACTTTCTCAAGATCCCGTCCATCATCAAGCTGATGGACGGCGAGTACACGGCGCTCGGCCAGCACACGGACGTGCACGAAACGCTGGCGCTGCGCCGGCAGCTCATCCAGCGCACGGCCGAGTCGTTCAAGCCGGACCTGTTCATCGTCGACAAGGAGCCGCTCGGCCTCAAGGGCGAGCTGGAGCCGACGCTGACCTTCCTCAAGGCGCACGGCACCATGCTGGCGCTGGGCCTGCGCGAGGTGATGGACTCGCCCGCCCGCCTCGCGGCCGAATGGGCCCGCGCCGACGCGCTGCGCAAGACGGACGCGTTCTACGACGCGGTCTGGGTCTACGGCCCGCCCGACTTCCACGACCCCCTGGACGGGCTCGACGTCCCGGCCTCGCTGCGCGCCCGCCTCACCTGGACGGGATGGCTGCGCCGCGAGGTTCCCGCCGCCCCGGCCTCCTTCGGCGCCGCGCTGCCCCAGACCTTCCTGCTGGTGACGGCCGGCGGCGGCGGGGACGGGGAGGCCATCATGCGGCAGGTGCTCGCGGCCTACGAGCACGACCCCGCCCTCGACGGCCCCGTGGTGATGGTGCTGGGCCCCTTCATGAGGGCCGAGGAGCGCGACGACCTCTACCGCCGCGCCGCGCGCCACCCCTGCTTCACGCTCATCGATTTCGACAACCGCATGGAAGCGCTGATCCAGGCCGCGGCGGGCGTGGTGGCCATGGGGGGCTACAACACCTTCTGCGAGGTGCTCTCGCTCGACAAGCGGGCGCTGATCATCCCCCGCGTCCAGCCCCGCGAGGAGCAGTTGATCCGCGCCCGCCGCGCCGCCGGCCTCGGCCTCGTCGACATGCTGATGCCGCACCAGGCCGACGACCCCGCCGCGATGGCCGCCGCGTTGAAGCGCCTCGCGACGCGGCCGAAGCCGTCCGAGACCCGCTACGGCCGGCCGCTGGACGGGCTCGTCCGCATCGGCGACCTCGTGCGCGACACGATGGCGGCGCGCGAGGGCCCGTCCCTCACCCTGCTCGCCGGCGGCGCGGCGGACGCGTGACCCGCACGCCCGTGGCGGTGGTCCTCAAGGGCTACCCGCGCCTGTCCGAAACCTTCATCGCCGAGGAGATCCTGGGCCTGGAGGAGCAGGGCTTCGACCTCCGGCTCGTGGCCCTGCGCCGCCCGACCGACCGCACCGTCCATCCCGTCCACCGGGCCGTGCGGGCGCCCGTCGCCTACCTGCCCGAGTACCTTCACCGCGAGCCCCGGCGCGTGCTGGGCGCGTGGTGGCGGCTGCGCGGCAGCCCGCGCTGGCCAGGCGTGCGGCGGGCCTTCCTCGCCGACCTGCGCCGCGACCCCACCCGCAACCGGGTCCGCCGCCTGGGCCAGGCGCTGGTGCTGGCGGCCGAGCTGCCGCCCGAGGTGCGGCGCCTGCACGCCCATTTCATCCACACGCCCGCGAGCGTGACGGCCTACGCCGCGGCCCTGCTCGGCCTGCCCTGGACCTGCTCGGCGCACGCCAAGGACATCTGGACCTCGCCCGATTGGGAGCTCGCGGCCAAGCTCGCGGCCGCGGCCTGGACCGTGACCTGCACGGAGGCCGGGCGCGTCCGGCTCCAGGGGTTGGCCCCGAAACCCGTCCACCTCGTCCACCACGGGCTCAGGCTCGACCGCTTCGTGCCGCTCGCCCTGCCGCGGCCGCCGTGCGACGGGGTGGGCGAGCCCGTGCGCCTGCTCAGCGTCGGCCGCGCGGTGGCCAAGAAGGGGTTCGACACCCTGCTCGACGCGCTCGCGCTGCTGCCGCCCGAGTGCCGCTGGACCTGGGCCCACGTGGGCGCGGGCCCGCTCTTGTCCGACCTCCGCGGGCGCGCGGCACGGCTCGGTCTGGACGGCCGCACCGCTTTCGCGGGCGCGCAGGACCAGGCCGCGGTGCTCGCCCGCTACCGCGAGGCGGACCTGTTCGTGCTGCCCTGCCGCGTGGCTCCCGACGGGGACCGCGACGGCCTGCCCAACGTGCTGGTCGAGGCGCAGAGCCAGGCGCTCGCCTGCGTGTCCACCGACGTGGGTGGCGTGGCCGAGCTGATCCGTCCGGGCGAGACCGGCCTGCTGGTGCCGCCCGACGACCCCCGCGCGCTCGCGGCCGCGCTGGAGCGGCTGATCCGCGACCCCGGCCTCCGCGGGCGGCTCGGCCGGGCCGGCGCGCGTCGCGTGGCGGCCCGGTTCGACGCCCGCGCGAGCCTCCGCGTCCTCGCCCACCTCTTCGACCACGGCGCCGTGCCCGCGGACGCCGAAGCCGTTCCGGCCGAACCGTGACGGCTCCGCGCCCGCGCCTGCTGTTCTACGTGCAGCACCTGCTGGGCATCGGCCACCTGGTGCGCGCCTCGCGCGTGGCCCGGGCGCTCGCGGCCGGCGCCTTCGAGGTCACGGTGGCCGTGGGGGGCGGCCTGCCGGGCGGGCTCGACTTCGGCGCCGCCGCGGTTGTGCCG
>CAXTDZ010000144.1:0-11482 GCA_964243035.1 uncultured Lichenihabitans sp. | reverse complement strand
CGCGGGGATGGCGGTCGACGTGTGCGCCTACTGCGACGAGGAAGGGCACTGGGGCTGCGGCGGCACGGGTTCGCCGACCGGCTTCACCTGGAGGCGGGTCGCGGACCTGCCCGCGGAACTGTCCGCCGCGGCCGCGGTGGCGCTGGCGGTCGACCCGGCGGTCGCGACCCTGCTCACGGCGGCGCTGGCCGACGGCCTGCCGCTGCAGAAGCGCGACGGCGGCTTCCTCCGGCCCGGCTTCGACCCCGCCCTCGACGACGCCCGCCACCTGCGCGACGACACGCGCGAGGTCGTGGCCGGGCTGCAGACCCGCTACGCGGAGGAAACGGGCGTCCGGCAGCTCCGGATCAAGCACAACAACTTCCTGGGCTACTTCATCGAGGTCACCCAGGGCACGGGCGAGGCGTGGCTGCGGCCGCCGCACGCCGCGCTGTTCATCCACCGCCAGACCATGGCGGGCGCGATGCGCTTCTCCACCGCGGAGCTCGCCCAGCTGGAGGCGAAGATCGCCGCCGCGTCGGGCCGCGCCGTGGAGATCGAGGCCGAGGGTTTCGCGCGCCTGACGGCCACGGTCCTGGCCGAGGTGGAGGCGGTGCGCGCCGCAGCCGACGCCTTGGCCGTGCTGGACGTCACGGCGGCGCTGGCCGAGCTCGCCGCCACCCGCGACTGGGTGCGCCCGGCCGTGGACGGCTCGCTCGCTTTCCGCGTCGAGGCCGGGCGCCACCCCGTGGTGGAGGCTGCGCTCCGGGCGCAGGGCAAGGGCTTCGTGGCCAACGACTGCGACCTGTCCGCGCCCCCGCGCAAGGGCAAGGCCGCGCCGGGCGGCCGGCTCGCGGTGGTGACGGGCCCCAACATGGCGGGCAAGTCGACCTTCCTGCGCCAGAACGCGCTCCTGGCGATCCTGGCGCAGATGGGCTCCTTCGTGCCCGCGACGGCGGCGCACCTGGGCGTCGTGGACCGGCTGTTCTCGCGCGTGGGGGCCGCCGACGACCTCGCGCGCGGGCGCTCCACGTTCATGGTCGAGATGGTGGAGGCGGCCGCCATCCTGAACCAGGCCGGGCCCCGCTCCCTGGTGATCCTGGACGAGCTCGGCCGCGGCACCGCGACCTTCGACGGGCTGTCGATCGCCTGGGCCGCGGTGGAGCACCTGCACGACGTCAACCGGAGCCGCGGGCTGTTCGCGACCCATTTCCACGAGCTGACGCAGCTGGGCCGGCGCCTCGACCGGCTCGTGCCGCTGACCGTGCGCGTGACCGACTGGCAGGGCGACCTCGTGTTCCTGCACGAGGTGGTGCCGGGGGCGGCCGACCGCTCCTACGGGATCCAGGTGGCCAAGCTCGCGGGCCTGCCCGCCTCCGCGGTGGAGCGCGCCCGCGCGCTGCTGGCCGAGCTGGAAGCCTCGTCCCGCGCCCGGCCCGCGGCGCGGCTCGACGACCTTCCCCTGTTCTCCGTGCGCGCCGAGGCGCCCCCTCCCCCCGTCGAGGCCAAGCCGGACCCGGTGCGCGCGGCCCTCGACGGGCTCGACCCGGACACTCTCACGCCCCGGGCCGCCCTGGACGCGCTTTACGCGCTCAAGCGGGCCGCGCGGGACGGGTGAAGGGGTGTCGGTTCAGGATCTCGCGCCGGAGCCGGGCACGGCTCCTCACCCGATCGCGGCTCCTGCGGCGTCGCGCCCCACCTCGCCGTCCAGCGTCGCCCCCGCCAGGGCCGCCGCGAGCCCCCGCTTGATCTCGCCGAGCAGGCGCGGCCCCCGGAACACCAGCGCCGTGTAGAGCTGCACCAGCGCGGCGCCGGCCCTGATCTTGGCGAGCGCGGTCCGGGCGTCCTCGACGCCCCCCACCCCCACCAGCGGGAACTGCCCCTCCACCCGGAGGTAGGCCCGCGCGAGCACGCGGGTCGAGGCCTCGAACAGCGGCCGGCCCGACAGCCCGCCCGCTTCCCGCGCCGCGCCCGCGTCGCGCAGGCCGGCGGGGCGGGCGAGCGTGGTGTTGGACACGATCAGCCCGTCCACGCCCCGCGCGCGGGCCACGCGCACCACGTCGTCGAGCCCCGCCTCGTCGAGGTCGGGCGCGATCTTGAGCAGGACGGGGACGCGCCGCGCCTGCCGGTCCCGCGCGTCCAGCACGCGGGCGAGCAGGTCGTCCAGGGCCGCGGCGGCCTGGAGGTCGCGCAGGCCGGGCGTGTTGGGCGACGACACGTTGACGGCCAGGTAGTCCGCCACGCCGGCGAAGCACGCCACGCCCGCCGCGTAGTCCGCCGCGCGGTCGGCGGCCTCCTTGTTGGCGCCGATGTTGACGCCCACGACGCCGCCCCGGGCCTGTCGCGCGGTGAGCCGCGCGAGGGCGTCCGCGTGGCCGCGGTTGTTGAAGCCGTAGCGGTTCACCAGCGCCGCGTCGGCGGGGAGGCGGAACACGCGCGGGCGGGGGTTGCCGGGCTGGGGGAGCGGCGTCAGCGTGCCGACCTCGGCGAAGCCGAAGCCCAGGCCCAGCAGCGCGTCGGGCACCTCCGCGTCCTTGTCGAAGCCGGCCGCGAGCCCGATCGGGTTGGGAAAGCGCAGCCCGAAGGCCGTCACGGCCAGCCGCGGGTCGTCCGGGGCGGGGCGGGCCAGGGGCGCGACGCGCAAACCCGCGACCGTGAGCCGGTGCGCGCGCTCCGGCTCCAGGCCGCGCAGGAGGGGGTGGAGGAGCGCGGCCCCCGCGCCCGCGATCACGCGACCCCGTCCGGCAGGACGTGGCGGCCGTCGGCCCCGAGCGGCATGGGCCGGATGGACAGGACGGCCCGCATGGGCAGCGGCCCGTACAGGTGCGGGAACAGCGCGCCGCCGCGCGAGGGCTCCCACCGGAGCGCGGCGCCGAGCGCGCCGGGGTCGACCGCCACCAGCAGCAGCCCGTCCTGCCCCGCGAAGTGCCGGGCGGCGGTGTCCGCGACCTGCGCGCCGGTCGAGAGGTGGATGAAGCCGTCCGCGAGGTCGACCGGGGCGCCCGCGAACAGCTCCGCCGCTTCGGCGGCGCGCCAGGGCGCTTCGGGGGTGATCTTGTAGACGGGGTCGGCCACGACGCCCTTGTCGCGCATCCGGGGCCCCGCGGTCCAGGGCTTCAGCGCGCGCGCGGGTGCGCGTCGCGCCAGGCCTGCATCAGCCGCGCCCCGTCGACCGCGGTGTAAAGCTGCGTGGTGGACAGCGACGCGTGGCCGAGCAGCTCCTGGATGGCCCGGAGGTCGCCGCCGCGGCCGAGCAGGTGGGTCGCGAAGGAATGCCGCAGCGCGTGCGGGGTCGCGGTGTCGGGCAGCGCGAGGGCGCCGCGCAGGCGCTCAACCGCGAGCTGGACGACGCGGGGGCCGAGCGCGCCACCCTTCTGGCCGCGGAACAGCGGTTCTTCGGCGGGCAGCGGCAGGGGGCACAGCGCGAGGTAGCGCGCGACGGCCTGCGCCACCGCGGGCAGCACCGGCACGACCCGCACCTTGCCGCCCTTGCCGGTGACGCGCAGCGTTTGGCCGGGCTCGACGGGCGCGGCGCGGCGCGCGAGCGCGAGCGCCTCCGAGATGCGCAGGCCCGCCCCGTAGAGCAGGGTCAGCACGGCCGCGTCGCGGGCCTCGACCCAGGGGTCCGCCCGGCCCCCGCCCGCCTCGCCGCCCGCGACCGCGACCGCGGCCTCGACCGGGAGCGGCTTGGGCAGGCCGCGGGCGAGCTTCGGGCCGCGCACGGCCGAGAACACCGCGGCCTTGCCCTTGCCGCCCTCCTCCAAAAAGCGCGCGAAGGAGCGCAGGGCCGCGAGCGCGCGGTTCAGCGACCGGCTCGACACCTCCTCCGTGCGCCGCCGCGCGAGAAAGGCGCGGACGTCGGCGGGCCGCAACGCCAGAAGCCCCGCGAGCGTGACGGCCTCGCCGCCGTGCTCGCAGGCGAACGCCAGGAACTGGCGGAGGTCGCGGCGGTAGGCTTCCAGCGTGTGGGGCGATAGGCGCCGCACACCCCGCAGCCGGTCGAGCCAGGCCTCGGCTTCAGCGGCCGTGTCGGGGGCGGCGCCGGGGAAGACCAGGGTCACGGCGGCGCTCCGGGCCGGGGAAAGCGCCACCCTCCGACGGCCCGGGTTAAGGAAGCGCTTCGGCGGGCGGCGCTTGACGGGCCCGGACGCGCACGGAATGGTTTCGGCCCATGAATGAGCCCGCGCGAGCACCTCCCGAGCGGTTCGACGTCGCGGTGGCGGGCGCGGGCGTGGTGGGGCTGGCGCTGGCTCTGGCCGTGCGGCTCGGTGCGGCGCCGCGTCCGACCGTGGCCGTCTACGATCCCGACCTCGCGGACCGCCCGGCGCGGTCCCGCGGCCTGCGCGCCGTGGCGGTGACGGCCGGCTCGCGGCGATTCCTGGACCGGGTGGGGGTTTGGGCCGCGCTCGACCGGCAGGCGCAGCCGATCACCGGCATGGTGCTGAGCGACGCGCCGGCCGAGGCCGTCCCGCGGGTGGTGGCGCTGACGCTTCGCGGGGAGGTCGGAGGCGGCGAGCCGTTCGCGCAGATGGTCCTGCACGACGCGATTCGGGACGCGCTCGCGGCCGCCTGCGCGGCCGCGGGCGTGGCGCTGCGCCCGCGCGGCATCGAGGCGTTCGAGCAGGCCGGCGACGCGCTCGGGCTACGCACGGGCGAGGCCGAGCCCGTGCGCGCCCGGCTGCTGGTGGCCTCCGACGGAGGCCGGTCGCGGCTGCGGGAGCGCGCGGGCATCCCGACGGTTGGTTGGGACTACAACCAGTCGGCCCTCGTGGCGACGGTCGGCCACGGGCGCGAGCACGACGGCACCGCGGTGCAGCACTTCATGCCGAATGGGCCGCTCGCACTGCTGCCGATGCTGGCCGGCGACGGATCGCGGCGTCGCACGTCGCTGGTCTGGGTGGAGCGGCCGGTTGAGGCCGGGCGGCTCGCGGGCCTGGACGAGGCGGGGTTCACGAGCGCGCTCCAGACGCGGATCGGCCACGGCCTGGGGACGCTCCGCCTGGAGGACCGACCGGTCGCTCTGCCGCTCCGGTTGAGTTTCGCGCGGCGGCTCGCGGGACCGCGGCTGGCGCTGGTGGGCGACGCGGCCCGCACGATCCACCCCCTGGCCGGGCAGGGCCTGAACCACGGGTTGAAGGACGCCGCCGCGCTGGCCGGGGCGGTGCTGGACGCGCTCAAGCTCGGCCTGGATCCGGGCGACCCTGCCGTTCTCGACGCCTACGCGCGGGCGCGGCGACCCGACTCGGTGACCATCGCCGCCGCGACGGACCTTCTCAACCGGCTGTTCGGGAGCGACAACCCCGTTGTGCGGCTGGCCCGGACGGTGGGGCTTGGCCTCACGGACCGCAGCCCCGTCGCGAAGCGGCTGCTGATGTGGCAGGCGGCCGGTGTGCTGGACGGCGGCTGACGGCCACCGCTCGCGTCGACCTCAGTCGTATGCCCCGTAGCCTCCGGGCTCGCCGTAGAACGGCTGCCGGAACCCGTAGCCGGGAGGTGGCCCGTAGCCGTAACCCTCCCCCTGTCGGTAGCCCCGACCGTAGCCGTGTCCGGCTCCGTAACCCCCGCCGAAGGGGACCGGAGCCGCGCAGCCTTCCTGGTCGTCGTCCGCGTCGCCGTGAGAGAAGCGATCCTGGTTCAGGCGCGCGGCCCAGCCGGTGCTGTTGACGCGGAGGATGTCGGCCCCGCGCGGAGCGGCCGCGCCTGTGCTCGCGGACGAGCCCGGCGCCGCACCGGCGTGAACCGTCCCGGCCAGGGTCAAAGCCGCCAGGACCATGGCAAACCGTCGGACCATTGCGGGCTCCCGTGTCGCGCCTTGATCGGGGAGCGAACCGGCGACCCGCGCTACGGTTCCATTGGCCGGCCGCTGCCGGACTCAGGCGTCAGTAGGCGGTGGCGTCCTTGACGCCGAGCGGCCGCGTTTCGCCCGGCGCGCGCGAGGCCTGCGGGGCGAGGGAGCGGCGGCGGCCGTCCCCCTCGCGGGCGCGCAGGTCGAGCACCACGGCGACCGTGTTGAGGGCGAACAGGGCGAGGAAGGTCGTGCCGAGGCCGATCAGCACCGCGTCGTAGGTCGACAGGGACAGGCTGCCCAGACGCAGCTCGCTCGGCCCGCGCGAGTACATCCACAGCGTCAGGGCCACGAAGCCGATCCGAAGTTCGGTCGGCCCGAGGGCCAGGAACGACAGCTGGAACGTCCCCGTCACGTGGTTCTTCAGGAAGACGTGGATGGACAGGGCGAAGTAGCCCACCACGACGAGCAGCGCCACGTCCATCCGCACGTAGACGGTCAGCCCCATGCCGCCGACCATCATCAGGATGCACAGCGCGTCCACCGAATGGTCGAGGAAGTAGCCGTAGCGCGGGCGCGTCACCCGCCGGTGGCGGGCGAGGCTGCCGTCCAGCGAGTCGCCCAGCCAGTGGATGACGTAGCCGCTCGCCGACACCCAGAGGTATTCCGGGTCGGACCGGCTCATCACGTAGCCCGCGAGCACCACCACGGCCCCGAACACGCCGAACATGGTCAGGTGGTCGGGGGTGACCTGCTCGGGCATGGCCTCGCACGTCCAGTCCAGGAAACGCCTCTCGCAGGCGTTGACGATGTTTTCCTGGACTCGACGCATCGGCTGCATGGGTGAGGCGGCCCTTGGTTTGCCCAACGTAACGCGCCGAGGTTAGCCAGGACCCGAGGGAGCTTGTCAAAGCGACGGGGGCGGGGCCAAACCGGCGATGCGAGGTAAAGCCCTGTAAAGGTTCATAAATCACTGTGTTGTATGTTAGCAACACCCCGTGATCTTTTGTTGCCGCGGCCTCGCGGGGCCGCGGGCGCGCCCGGGCGCAGCAAAGCCGGCGCCCCCGGGAGGCGCCGGCTGTCCGCTCAACCGGATCCGGATTCGTGAGGGGTCAGGGCACCACGGTTGCGACCGAGGCGCCGGTGGACACGGGCGAGGCCACGATGTTGAACAGCTCGAAGGCCTTCTCGGCCTCGCTGAGCGGCGCGTTGGAGACGTAGAGCACGTCCTTGTTGAAGATGGGGAAGCTCTGCGCCAGGAACAGGCTGGCGGGGTCGCGCATGTTGAGATGGTAGACCACCGGCACCCAGCCGCCCCCGTTCAGCGAGCTGTTGGGCCGCAGGGCGCGGGCGATGGCGGGGGGCTCGTAGCGGAACACGAAGACGCCGGCCGGGTCGGCCCGGTTGTCCTGGATGCCGTTCACCTTGGCGATGGCCTCCGACAGGCTGATCGTGTCGGCCTCGAAGCCGATCTTCTGGCTGACCCCGGTGGCGCCGAAGGACAGGTAGCTTTGCGGCTCGTGAACCAGGGTCAGGACGTCGCCCGGGCGCATGAACACGTTCTCGCGCGGGTTGGACACGACGCGGACCATCGGCACGGACACCGTGGTGGGGCCGCGCGACAGGCGCACCATGGTCTCGTTGACGGGCGAATGGACCCCGCCGGCCTGGGCGACCACGTCGAGGATGCGGTCGCCCTTGGCGGTGAGCGGCACGCGGGCGCCGGCCGCCACCTCGCCGCCCACCGTCACGGTGTTGCTGATCGGCCTGGTGACGTTGACGAGCACCTGCGGCTGGATGGCCTTGCCTTCGAGGGCGCGCTCCACCTCGGCCTGGACGGCCTCGGTGGTCTTGCCCACCACGCTGATCTGCCCCGCGTAGGGGACCGTGATGGTGCCGTCGCGCCCGACCGCCTGATCGGGGATGGTGGCACTCTTAGCGCCCGTGGTGAACCGGTCGGTCGACAGCCCCGCGGAGAACAACCCGTTGGCGCCGGCCTCCCAGATCGTCACCGCGATATAGTCCCCGATCCCGATCCGGAGGTCGGCGGAGGGACGGTAATCGCCGAAGTGGGCCGAGAACCCGTCCGGCTTGCGGCGCTTCAGCACCGCGATCACGGCCGCGTCCACGTCCGCGACCTCGTAGCGGCTGGGCCCCTCGGGATCGGCGGTGGCCTTGGCCTGCTGCAGCACGTCCGTCGCGCTGGGCCCGTCGCCGGGCAGGGTCGAACAGCCCGCCAGCACGCACGAGACCGCCAGAAACACGATTGCGCCCCGAACCATTCAGTCTGCCTCGCTTCCGCCGCACCGGACCGGCGCGCCACGCCGAGCCCTCGTACCAGCTTCCCGGCCTCGCACACAAAGCTCCCTAAACCGTGAATGGCGCAGGATTGAGCCCGGCGACGCGATGGATCAATTGTTGTGACTTTAATGTCGCGTGGGGCCCCGGATGCGTCGCGCCCGGTGGAACCGTGGCCCCGGCTGCTCTAGGCTTGCCGCAAGCCAAGGAGGGTCACGAATGGGTCGAAGCCGTCAGGGTGCATTGCCCGCAGAAGCCCGGCAGAGCCTGGAAAGGCTGGTGACCAGCCGGCGCGGCGCGGACGTGCTGGACCCCGATTTCGCCGCGGCCTCGCGCTTCCAGGCGATGACGGACTTCACCACGCTGCCCGGCTACCAGGAGTTGCGCGTCCAGCGCGCCGCGGCCGACACGCTGCAGATCGACAACCCGTTCTTCAAGACGCACGCCGGCCGGGCCGGCGCCTCCACGGAGATCGACGGCCACCGCTTCGACAACTACTCGTCCTACGACTACCTCGGGCTGAACGGCCACCCCGCGGTGGCCGAGGCCGCCAAGGCGGCGATCGAGACCTACGGCACCTCGCCCTCGGCCAGCCGCGTGGTGGCGGGCGAGCGGCCGGTCCACGGCGCCCTCGAAGCTAAGCTCGCGGCCCACTACGGGCAGGAGGCGGCCATCGCCTTCGTGAGCGGCTACGCCACCAACGTGTCGGTGATCGGCAGCCTGCTCGGGCCCCGCGACCTGATCCTGCACGACCAGCTCGCCCACAACAGCATCATCACGGGCGCGGCGCTGTCGCGCGCCGAGCGTCGCGCCTTCCCCCACAACGACCTCGACGCCCTGGACGAGCTGCTCAAGCAGCTCCGCCCCCAGTTCAAGCGCGTGCTGATCGCGGTGGAAGGCCTCTACAGCATGGACGGCGACGTCCCCGACCTGCACAAGCTGGTGGCCATCAAGCGGCGCCACGCGGCCTGGCTGATGGTGGACGACGCGCACGGGCTCGGCGTGCTGGGCGAAACGGGCCTGGGCCTGTTCGAGCACGCGGGCCTCGACCCGCGCCAGGTGGACATCTGGATGGGCACGATGTCCAAGACGCTGGCGAGCTGCGGCGGCTACATCGCGGGCTGCCACGCCCTGGTCGACTTCCTCCGCCACTCGGCGGGCGGCTTCGTCTACAGCGTGGGGCTGCCCCCCGCCATGGCGGCCGCGGCCGCGGCCGCGCTTGACCTGCTCCACGCGGAGCCCGAGCGCGTGGCGCGGCTGCGCGCCAACGGCGCCCTGTTCTGCGCGCTGGCGCGCGAGCAGGGGCTCGACGTGGGCGAGGCAACCGGCCTCGCGGTGGTGCCCGTCATCGTCTACAACTCGCTGGTCGCGGTGGTGCTGAGCCAGAAGCTCGGCGAGCGCGGCATCAACGTCCAGCCCATCATCCACCCCGCGGTGCCGGAGCGCACGTCGCGGCTGCGCTTCTTCGTCACGTCCGAGCACACGGAAGCGCAGATCCGCGGCGCCGTGACGGCGGTGGCGGAGGAGTTCCGCGCGGTGGGCGACATGCGGGCGATCCTGCAACGCCTGTCGTGACGCGGGCGGGGCGGACCGCTTGACGGTCGAGGTCCGCCCCGTCCGGGGCGGCCGGGACCGGGACGCCTTCGTGGCCGCGGCGCGCCGCGGGCAGGCCGGCAACCCGGCCTGGGTCGAGCAGGCGCGGACCTTCTACGACGGCCTCGTCTTCAAGCCCGGCTCGTTCCTCAACACCGAGAACGACGTCGACCTGTTCGTGGCCTACGCGGACGGCGCGCCCGTGGGGCGGATCGCGGCCATCCGCAGCCGGGCGCACCTCGCCAAATACGCCGATGCCACCGGCCAGTTCGGCCTGCTGGAGGGCGTGAACGACGCCCGCGTCTTCGCGGCCCTGTTCGAGGCGGCGGCCGGCGCGCTGCGGGCGCGCGGCCTCGCGCGGATGACGGGGCCGTTCAGCCTCACGGTCAACCACGAGACCGGGCTCCTGGTGTCGGGCTTCGACGAGCCGCACGTGGCCTACACCAACCACGCGCCGCCCTTCTACGGAGCACAGGTCGAGGCGAACGGCTTCGCCAAGCTGATGGACGTGCAGGCCTGGGTGGTGCGCGTGGCCGAGAGCGACTTCCCGGCCCGGGTGGCGCGAGCCGCGGCCCGGGTGGAGGGCGCGAACGAGATCCGCACGAGCGGCGCGACGCTGCTCGGCTGGCGCAGGCGCACGGCGCTGCTCAACGCGCTCTACAACGAGATCTGGGCCGACAACTGGGGCTCTGTCCCGACCAGCCCGGCCGAGGGCCGCGCGATCGCGGCGCTGACGCTGCCCACCTCCAAGCTCGACTGGCTGCGCGTCGCGACCTACCGGGGCGAGCCGATCGCGCTGATGACGCTGATCCCCGACCTGAACGAGGGCTTGCGGGGCCTCGACGGCCGCGTGCTGCCGTTCGGCTGGGCCAAGCTCCTGTGGCGGATCCACGCCCGCGGCACGCGCATGACCCGGATGCCCATGTTCGGCCTCAAGAAGGCCTGGCACCGCACCAGGCTGGGCACGCTCGCGGCCAACATGCTGATGGCGGACGCGATCGGGGGCGCCCGCCGCGCCGGCGCGGCCGAGATGGAGATCAGCTGGATCCTGGAGTCCAACACCGTGTTCCTGAACATGGTGGCGCGCCTGCCCGGCCGGCTCACCCGCACCTTCCGCCTCTACGAGCGGGCGCTCTGACTGCGTCGTCCCGCCCGCGGCGACGGCCTCGGTCCTAGCGCGCCGCGCGTGACAGGCCCCGGGGGCCGTGCGCGCCGCCGCGTGGCGGTGCGCTACAGGTGGAACAGCCGCATCGCCAGGGCCAGCGCGGGTTCGGGAACCAGCGCGGACAAGCGCGCGAGCCACGCGAGGCGGCGCGGGAACGCGATCGTGGCGCGGTCGCGGGCGAGGCCCCGCTCGATGCGCGCCGCAGCCTCCCCGGCCGGCAGCTCGAACGGCTTCCAGCCCCCGAAGCTGCCCGACATGGGCGTGGTCACGAAGCCGGGCACGACCACGTTGACGGTCAGGCCCGCGCGCTTGAGCGAGGCCCGCAGCGCCACCCCGAAGGTGAGCAGCGCGGCCTTGGACCCGCTGTAGGCGGCCGCGTCGGGCAGCGGCGCGTAGGCCGCGAGCGAGCTCACCAGCACCACCCGCCCCCGCCCCCGCGGGCGCATCAGCTCGATCGCGGGCATCACGAGGTTCAGCGCACCCCCGAGGTTGACGTCGAACACGTCGAACACCTGCGTGCCCCGCTCCGGGTGGCCGCCGGGCAGCCTGCCGGCCGACACGCCCGCGTTGGCCACCACGGCGTCGATCGGGTGGTCGCGGTCGAAGGCCGCGAGCCAGGCCGCGAGGCCCGCGCGGTCGCGCGCGTCGAGGCGGCCCACGAC
>CAXTDZ010000143.1:0-11545 GCA_964243035.1 uncultured Lichenihabitans sp. | reverse complement strand
GGGCGGCCGCGTCGCGGTGTGGGACCGGAACCGCGACGCCGCGGCGGAGGCCGCCCGGTCCCTGGGCGAGGGCGCCCTGGGCGTTCCGGCCGACGTGGCCGACGCGGCCGACGTCGCGGCCGCGGCTGAAACCACCTTGCGCGCCCTGGGCGGCCTCGACGTCCTGGTCGCGAGCGCCGGCGTCACGGGGCCCAACGCGCCCCTGGCCGACTACCCCGTGGAGGACTGGCGGCGGGTGATCGACGTCAACCTCACGGGCGTGTTCCTGTGCAACCGGGCCGTCGTGCCCGCCATGACCGCGGCGGGCTACGGCCGCATCGTCAACATCGCGTCGGTGGCGGGCAAGGAGGGCAACCCCAACGCCTCGGCCTACAGCGCCTCCAAGGCGGGGGTGATCGGGCTCACCAAGTCGCTCGGCAAGGAGCTCGCGAAGACGGGCGTCACGGTCAACTGCGTCACGCCCGCGGCCGTGCGGACCGGCATCTTCGCGCAGATGACGGAGGCCCACATCGACTTCATGCTGTCCAAGATCCCGATGGGGCGCTTCGGCGAGATCGCGGAGATCGCGGCCCTGGTCTGCTGGCTCGCCTCGGAGGAGTGTTCCTTCACCACGGGCGCGGTGTTCGACGCCTCGGGCGGCCGCGCCACCTACTGAGGGCGCGCGACCGGACAAAGAAAAGCCCGGCGCGGGGCCGGGCTCTACGTCGCCGCGCGGGTGGCGCGGCTCAGATCGCCGAGTTGATCCAGCGCACGAGCTCGCCCTTGGGGGCGGCGCCGACCTTCTTGGACACCTGCTGGCCGTCCTTGAACACCATCAGCGTGGGGATCGACTGCACGCCGAGCTGCACGGTGATGTTGGGGTTCTCGTCGATGTTGAACTTGGCGACGCGGACCTTGCCCTTCATCTCCTTGGCGATCTCTTCCAGCGACGGGCCGATCATGCGGCACGGACCGCACCACTCGGCCCAGAAGTCGACGATAACGGGCTCGGGGGAGCCGAGGACGTCGGCGGCCCAGCTTTCGTCGGTGACGGTGGAGGTGAACTCACCCATGGCCCAGAAGCCTCTCGGAACGGCCGGCGGGGCGCCGGCGACTTGCCATCGAGATGGGTGGAGCCGCGTCCCGAGTCAAGCCGGGTCGCCGGGCTTGAGCTCGACGATGTCGCGCGCGTCGAGCCGCCTCGCGGCGTCCGCCACGGTCAGGTCGCCGAGGCGGCGCCCGGGCCTGATCGCGGCGAGCGGCACCAGCACGAAGGCGCGGTTGAGGATCTCGCGGTGCGGCAGCACCAGGTCGGGCTCGTCCATCGCGACGCCGTCGAGGTAGAGGATGTCGACGTCGATCACCCGCGGGCCCCAGCGGACCGTCGCGGTGCGCCCGATCTCCACCTCCAGGGCCTTGACCCGGGCGAGCAGGGCGCGGGGCGGCAGCCGCGTGACCCCCCAGGCGCAGGCGTTCACGAAGGGCTCCTGCGCGACGTGGCCCCAGGGTGCCGTCCGGTAGAGCGGCGACAGCACCAGGCGCTCCACCGTCCCGCTCTCCTCCAGCAGGGCCGCGGCGCGGCGGACGTGGCCAACCTTGTCGCCGACGTTGCTGCCGAGCCCCAGGCCGACCTCGCGCGGCTCCCCTTGGCCCGTCACGGCGCCTCCTGTCCGGCCCGGGCCGCCGCGAACACCGCGAAGCCCGCGACGTGGGCCGCCACTTCGTGGACGCGGAACAGGCTCGCGCCCAGGGTCCAGGCCGCGAGGTTGGCGGCCACGCTCTCCACCACGCGCTTGCGGACCGGGGCGCCCGTGAGCGCGCCCAGAAAGCTCTTGCGCGACACGCCCACCAGGAGCGGCAGCCCGAACGCCGCCGCCAGCCGCGGCAGCGCCGCGAGGGCTTCGAGCTGCTGCGGCCGCGTCTTGCCGAAGCCGATGCCGGGGTCGAGGATCAGCCGCTCGCCCCCCAGCCCCGCCCGCTCGGCCACCCGGAGCGAGCGGGCGAAGAAGCGCTCCATGTCGGCCGCGATGTCGACCGCGGCGTCGGCGGCGGCGCGGTTGTGCATGACCACCACGGCCGCGGCCCCGCCCTCGGCCGCGGCGTCCGCCATCGCGGGGTCGCCCTGAAGGCCCCACACGTCGTTGATCCAGGAGGCGCCGCGCGCGAGCGCCGTCCGCGCCACCGCGGCCTTGGTGGTGTCCACCGAAACGGGCACGCCCGTCCGCCCCGCCAGGCCGTCGAGCACGGGCAGGAGGCGGTCCAGCTCCGCGTCGGCCGGAACGGGGGTGAAGCCGGGCCGGGTCGATTCCGCGCCGACGTCGAGCACGGCCGCGCCTTCCCGCTCAAGCGCCAGCGCGTGGGCCACCGCGGCCTCGGCCTCGGCGAACCGCCCCCCGTCCGAGAAGCTGTCGGGCGTCACGTTGACGATGCCCATGAAGCGGGGGGCCGGAGGTGCCACGGTCCGGTCAGGCCCGGTCGGCGGGAGCGGCGAGCGTGTCGGCGAGCAGGCGGTAGCGGGCGCGCGTCACCATCATGGTCTGGAACCAGGTGGCGAGGTCGTCCCACGGGTCCTTGACGGTGTTCAGCCCGGAGATGAAGGCCACCACCGTGCCGATCTGCACCTTGCCGATCACCACGAACCAGCCGCCCACGCCCAGGATCGCCGCGATGCCGAGCTGGTGGCACAGGTTCATGAGGAAGTTCATCGAATACTTAAGCCGGTAGACGCCCATGTTGAGCGTGAACACGCGGGCGAACCGCGCTTCCTGCTCCGTCTCGGCGTCCCGCCCGCGCTCGTCGCCGATCACGCCCGCGCTGGCCTCGCGCAGCACCGCGATGCGCGCCTGGGCGCGCCGGTTGACGGCCTGCTGGATGAGCGGGACGAACACGGTCTGGGGCAGGTAGACGCCCAGCAGCACCAGCGCGATCGTGGGCTGGAGGTAGATCAGGTAGCTCACCACGCTCACCATGACGCCGCCCTGGAGCAGCGGCTCGGAGAAGCACTCGCCCATGAAGGCGCCGATCGGCTCGCTCTCGGACACGATCATGGCGATCTGCGTGCCCTGCTCCCTGGCCTCCGGGTGGTCGAGGTGGCCGTGCCCGGCCCCGCCGTTGATGTAGGACCGCAGGCCCCGCACCGAATGTTCCGACACCCAGCCGCGGTACACGTTGGAGAGCAGCTTGGTGAGCCCCTGGGCCAGCACCAGCCCCGCGTAGAGCAGCGCCAACATGGTGATGGAGCGCAGCCCGCTTTCCTTGATCGCGTGGTTGACCATGCGGCGCTGCACCTCGATGGGCGCCGTGTCGAGCAGCGCCACCGCGACCGCGAGGGCGCACAGCCACACCTGGTCGCCCCCGCTCAGCCGCCAGGCCAGGCCGAACAGCGACCGGGGCAGCCTGCGCCCGGCCAGCATCTTGTCGGCCTCGGGCCGCCAGGGGGTGGGCTTGAGCGAGAAGCCGCGCCGGCGGCCGGGCAGGCGGGCGGCCCCGCCCATCGGTCCCGCGCCCAGACTGTCCGCCATCGGCCCTGTTCCCCCCCGCTCGACGCGTTCCGCCCCACCCGGCGTTAACGCTGTTCGTGGCTGAACGGCAGCAGTTCACCCCGTTCAGTCGCAATTCAGCGCGCCGCGGGTAGATAGGAACCCGTCACTCGCTTTCGAAGGAGATAGGAATGCTCAGGATTGCCAAGCTCGCCGCCGCGGTCGGTTTCGTGGCGGGTGGATTGACGCTGGCGCCGCTCGCGGCGTCCGCGATGCCGGCCCTCGACACGCAGCCCGCGCAGGCGGCCCAGGCCGAAGGCTCGTCGGGCGTGCAGCAGGCCTACGTCGTGTGCGGCCCGTTCCGCTGCTTCCACCGCGGCTTCTACGGCTACCGCCGCCCGTTCTTCGGCTACGGCTACGGCTACCGCCGGTTCGGCTACTACCACCGGCCCTTCTTCCACCGCCGCTTCTACTGAGGTCGGACGGGTCCCAAGATCGACGGGGCCGGGCTCGCGCCCGGCCTCTTTTTGCGTTTCACGAGGAGCGTGTCACGGCCGCCCGTAGCCGCCCCCCGTCGGGGTCTGGACCGTGACGGCCTCGCCCGCCTCCAGCACCGTCTGGGCGCAGCCGCCGAGGTCCTCGACGCGGCCGTCCCCGCGCCGGACGCTGTTGCGCCCGAGCGCGCCCGCTTCCCCGCCGTCCGTGCCGAAATTCGGCACCCGGCGGTGGCCCGACAGCAGCGCCAGATCCATGCGCTCGCGGAAGCGCAGCGTCCGGCTCGTGCCGTCGCCCGCGTTCCAGCGCCCCCGCCCGCCCGAGCCGGGGCGGATGTGGAAGTCCTCCAGCACCACGGGGAAGCGGACCTCCAGGATCTCGGGGTCGGTCAGGCGCGAGTTGGTCATGTGGGTGTGGACGCCCGGCGCGCCGTGGAAGCCAGGCCCCGCGGGCGCGCCGGAGCAGATCGTCTCGTAGTACTGGTGGCGGCCGTTGCCGAAGGTCAAGTTGTTCATCGTGCCCTGGGCCGAGCCGAGGACGCCGAGCGCCCCGAACAGCGCGTCGGTCACGGCCTGGCTCGTTTCCACGTTGCCCGCCACCACCGCCGCGGGGTAGCGGGGCGACAGCATCGAGCCTTCCGGGATCACGATGCGGATCGGCCGCAGGCAGCCCGCGTTCATGGGGATGTCGTCACCCACCAGCACGCGGAACACGTAGAGCACCGCCGCGCGCGCCACCGGCGCGGGGGCGTTGAAGTTGGTGGGCTGCTGCTCCGAGGTGCCGGTGAAGTCGACCACGGCCTCGCGCCGCCCGCGGTCCACCGTGACGCGGACGCGGATCACCGTCCCCGCGTCCATCTCGCAGGCGAACTCCGCGTCGGGCAGGTCCGCCAGCACGCGGGCCACGCTCTCGGCCGCGTTGTCCTGCACGTGGCCCATGTAGGCCTGCACCACGGGCAGGGTGAACAGCGCCACGGCGCGCCGCACCTCGGCCGCGCCCTTCTCGTTGGCCGCGATCTGCGCCTTCAGGTCGCCCACGTTCTGCACGGGGTTGCGGGCGGGGTAGGGGGCGCCCGCGAGCAGCTCCACCAGCTCCGCCTCGCGGAACCGGCCGCCCTCCACCAGCTTGAGGTTGTCGATGTAGACGCCTTCCTCGACGATGGTGGTGGCGCGCGGGCTCATGGAGCCGGGCGACACGCCGCCCACGTCCGCGTGGTGGCCGCGCGACGCCACCCAGAACAGGATCGCGTCTCCGTTCTCGTCGAACACGGGCGTGCAGACCGTGATGTCGGGCAGGTGCGTGCCGCCGTTGTAGGGGGCGTTCAGCGCGAACACGTCGCCGGGCCTGATCCGCCCGGCGTTCAAGCGGATCACGGTCTCGACCGAGCGGTCCATGGACCCCAGGTGGACGGGCATGTGCGGGGCGTTGGCGACGAGGCTGCCCGCGGGGTCGAAGATCGCGCAGGAGAAGTCGAGCCGCTCCTTGATGTTGACCGAGTAGGCCGTGTTCTGCAGCGTCACGCCCATCTGCTCGGCGATCGACATGAACAGGTTGTTGAAGATCTCCAGCATCACGGGGTCGGCCGCGGTGCCCACCGCCACGCGGGCGGGCAGCGGCTCCGTCCGGCGCAGCACCACGTGGTTCCGGGGGCTGACCTCGGCCTCCCAGCCGGGCTCGACCACGATCGTCTGGTGCGGCTCGATCAGCAGCGCGGGGCCGCGCAGCCGGTGGCCCACCCCGAGCTGGTCGCGCGTGAACACGCCCGCCTCGCGCCAGCCGCCGCCCGCGTAGAAGCGGCCGAGCCGCCGCGGGGCGGGCAGGGGGGCGGCCGAGGGCGGGTGGGCGGGCTCCGCGAAGCCCGCGCCGCCGCCCACCGCCTCCACCGAGAGCGCCTCCACCACCAGGTCCTTGGTGGCGTCCACGAAGCCGAAGCGCGCCCGGTGGGCGGCCTCGAACCCGGCGCGCATGGCGTCGAGCGGCCCCGCCTCGACCTCCAGCGCCGTGTCGGTGCCCGCGTAGCGGACGTGCGCGCGGGCCAGCACCGCGATCGCCGCCGGGTCGACGCCCTGGCCCTCCACCTCGGCGCGCGCGTCCGCCGCGAGCGCGGCCCCGACCCGGTCCAGCGTCGCGAGCACGGGCCCGGCCAGGGGCTCCTCGACGCCCCGCTGGCGCACCGCGCGGATGTCCGCGAGCCCCATCCCGTAGGCGGACAGCAGCGAGGACAGCGGGTGCAGGATCACCGTGCCCATGGAGAGCGCGTCCGCCACCGCGCAGGCGTGCTGGCCGCCCGCGCCCCCGAAGCAGTTCAGCGCGTAGCGCGTGACGTCGTAGCCGCGCGCCACCGACACCCGCTTGATGGCTTCCGCCATGTTGGCCGTCGCGATGCGCAGGAAGCCGTCGGCCACCGCCTCCGGGGCCCGCCCGTCGCCCACGGCCGCGGCCAGCCGCGCGAAGCCGTCGCGGACGGCGCCCGCGTCCAGCGGCTCGCGGCCGTCGGGCCCGAAGATGGCGGGGAAGAAGTCGGGATCGAGCTTGCCCGTCATCACGTTGGCGTCGGTCACCGTCAGCGGGCCGCCGCGCCGGTAGCAGGCGGGCCCGGGGTTGGCGCCGGCCGAGTCCGGCCCGACCCGGAAGCGCGACCCGTCGTAGTGCAGGACCGAGCCGCCGCCCGCCGCCACCGTGTGGATCTGCATCATGGGCGCGCGCATCCGCACGCCCGCGACCTCCGTCTCGAAGGTGCGCTCGAACGTCCCGTCGAAATGGGCCACGTCGGTGGAGGTGCCGCCCATGTCGAAGCCGATCACGCGCGTGAAGCCGGCCGCCTCCCCCGTGCGCGCCATGGCGACCACGCCGCCCGCGGGGCCCGACAGGATCGCGTCCTTGCCCTGGAACAGGGACGCTGCCGTGAGCCCGCCCGACGACATCATGAACATGAGCTTCGCGCCCGTGCGGGCGGCGTCGAGCTCGTCCGCGACCTGGGCCACGTAGCGCGCCAGGATGGGTGTGAGATAGGCGTCCACCACCGTGGTGTCGCCGCGCCCCACGAGCTTGATGAGCCGCGACACCTCGTGGCTGACCGACACCTGCGGGAAGCCCATGCCCCGCGCCACCTCCGCCACCGCGGCCTCGTGGGCGGGGAAGCGGTCGGCGTGCATGAACACGATCGCGACCGCCGCGAAGCCCTCGCGCCGCGCGGCGTCGAGGTCGCGGCGCACCGCGTCGAGGTCGGGGGCGCGCTCCACGGTGCCGTCGGCGAGCACGCGCTCGTCCACCTCCACCACGTCGCCGTAGAGCTGCTCGGGCTTGACGATGTTCTTGGCGAAGATTTTTGGCCGCGCCTGGTAGCCCAGCCGCAGCGCGTCGCGGAAGCCCCTGGTGGTGACCAAGAGCGTCCGCTCGCCCTTGCGCTCCAGCAGCGCGTTGGTGGCCACCGTGGTGCCCATCTTGACGGCGCCCACCCGGCCCGCGGGGATGGGGTCGGACCCGGCCACGCCCAGCAGCGCGCGGATGCCCGCCACCGCGGCGTCCCGGTAGGCGCCCGGGTTCTCGGACAGGAGCTTGCGGGTGTGCAGGCCCCCTTCGGGGTCGCGGCCGATCACGTCCGTGAAGGTGCCGCCGCGGTCGACCCAGAACTCCCACGCGCGCCCGTCCGCGTCACCCATCGCCCGACCCCGTTGCAGCGCGCCGCCGCGGCACCGCGGGCGTCCCGGCCCCTGTTATCGCAACGCCACAGCCCGCGCCATTCTCGCGCGCGCGCCACCCGAGCCTTGACCCGCGGGAGCGCGTCGGCGCACCACTCGCGGGCAGCAGCCGATTTTCGACGAGGATGGAGCCGATGCACCCTGCGTTCCGGGCCCTGGGCACGGGTCTCGCGCTGGCCCTGGCCGTGGCCGGCACGGCTCAGGCCCGCGACGTCGTGCCGGCCGAGAAGCGGTTCTGGTCCTTTGACGGCGACCTGCCGGCCTGCGACAACCCCAAGGTCCTGTCCCGCCTGCAGGACCGCTTCGGGCAGGCCGAGAGCGAGTATTGGAACTCGAAGCTGGAGATCGTGAGCTTCGACCACGTGCGCGTGAACGCCCTGCGCCCCTGGGGCCTCGACCACATCCCCCGCAACTTCTGCGTCGCCCGCGCGCTGCTCAACGACAACACCTTCCACGAGGTGTCCTACGACGTCGCCGAGGACCAGGGCATGATCGGCATGGACTTCGGGGTGGAGTTCTGCGTGTCGGGGCTGGACCGCGAGCTCGCCTACGCGCCGGCCTGCAAGGACGCGCAGCCGTAAGGGCGGGGCGCCCGTGCGGCTCCCGACGGTCTTCGCCGCGGCGCTAGTGGCTTTCGCGCTCGCGGGGGCGAGCGGCCGCGCCCAGGACGCGACCCCGTGCGTGCTGGACAAGTGCGTGTCGGGCGCCCCCATCCCGGCCGGCCGCGCGGCGCCCGGCCCTCCGGCCCCGGGCGCCTTCGACTTCTACGTGCTCGCCCTGTCCTGGTCGCCGGGCTTCTGCGACACGGGCGGGCAGGCGCGCGGGGGCAGCCAGTGCGCGGGCGGCGCCAGGCTCGGCTTCGTGGTGCACGGGCTGTGGCCGCAGAACGCGCACGGCTTCCCGTCCAACTGCGACGCGGGCGCGAGAGGCTTCGTGCCGCGCGCGGCGCTCGACCGCGTGCGGGGCCTCTACCCCGACGAGGGGCTCGCGCGCCACGAGTGGCGGATGCACGGCACCTGCACGGGGCTGAGCCCGTCCGACTACTTCGACCAGGTCCGCCGCGCCCGCGAGGCCGTCACGGTGCCGCAGATCCTGCAGGCCCCCGCCGAGCCGCAGACGCTCGCGCCGCGCGACGTGGTGCGCGCCTTCGCGGACGCCAACCCGGGGCTGCGCGCCGACACCGTGGCGGTGACCTGCCGGCAAGGCGAGCTGGAGGAGGTGCGGCTCTGCTTCACCCGGGACCTGCGCGGCTTCACGCCCTGCCCGGAGGTGGCCCGGGCGTCGTGCCGGGCCCCGACGCTGACGGTGGTGCCGCCGGGCTGACGGCGCCCCGGCTGCGCCGAGCGCCCGCCGGCCCGCTACGGCAGCGCGACGCCGGACACCGCGCGGCAGTGGTCGACCAAGCGGTCCTGGAGCGCCTCGTCGCGCGCCGCGGGGCTGAGGCGGCCCGGCTGCTTGTGGTAGAGATAGATGCCCGTCACCCGCGCGGCCGGGTCGTCCCCCGCCGCGAGCCACGCCTGCGTCCGGTGCCCCTGGTCGAGGTCGTCGGTGGCGCCGGGGCCGCCCATCCGGGTCGCGACCCAGCCGGGCGACACCGCGTTCGACAGCACGTCGGGCCAGCGCCGCGCCGCGCCGAAGGCCAGCAGCACGTCGTGCAGCTTGGTGTCCGAATAGGCCTGGGCGCCGTTCCAGCGCCGCGCCGCCCATTGCAGGTCGTCGAGGCCCGGGTCGCCGCCGAGGTGCATGCCCGAGCTCAGGTAGACCAGCCGGTCGGGCCGCCTCATCAGCGCGGTGAGCACGTAGGGCGCGAGCACGTTCACGGCCCAGAGCCGCGACAGCCCGTCGGCCGTCTCCACCCGCCCCGGCTCCCGGTAGCCGGTTCCGACGTTGTGGATCACGGCGTCGAAGCGCCCCGACGCGTTGGCCTGCTCCGCAACCGCGCGCATGGCGCCCAGCGTGGACAGGTCGCCCACCAGCACCCCCTCGGCCCCCGGCAGCGCGGCCCTCGCTTCGGCCGCGCGCGCGTCGCTGCGGGCGTGCAGGGTGACGGCGTGCCCCTGCTCGGCCAGCAGCCGGGCCGCCATCAGCCCGAGCCCGTCCGACGAGCCCGTGATGAAAACCCTCGCCATCAAACGTCCCCCGTCACGCGTGTGCCGTCGAGCATGGCCAGCACCTGGCCGAAGCGCCCTTCCGCCTCGGCCCTGCGGGTGAAGCCCACCCGCTCGACGCAGATCTCCTCCGGCGTCGGCTCCCGGTCGAACAGGGCCATGACCTCGCCGATGAAGGCGTCGAGCGGCATATGGGCGTCCACCCCCGGCTGTTCCCGCGCGAGCCCGGTCCGCACGGCGGGCGGGATCAGCTCGACCACCTCCACCCGGCCCTTGAGCCGGATGCGGAGCGAGGCCGTGTAGGAATGGATCGCGGCCTTGGTGGCGCTGTAGGTCGGCGCGGCGGGGAGCGGCACGAATCCGAGCCCCGACGACACGTTGACGATGGCGGCGTCCGGCCGGGTCATCAGGTGGTCGATCAGCGCGTTCGTCAGGCGGATCGGGCCGAGCAGGTTGGTGGCGATCGTTTGCTCCGCGTCGTCCAGGGAGCGCGCGGCGGTCAGGCTTTCACCACGGATGATTCCCGCGTTGTTGACCAGGACGTTGAGGGCGGGGTGCTCGACCACGACGCGCCGGGCGAAGGCGCCGATCGCCCCCGCATCCTCGACGTCCAGGGTGTAGAGGCCCATGCGGGGGCGCCCGCCGGCCGTCTCCTCCAGCGCGGCGCGGCGCCGGCCGGTGATGATGACGGCGTTGCCGCGATCGTGCCATTGCTGCGCCAGCGCCCGGCCGATGCCGGACCCGCCGCCGGTGACGAGGATTGTGTTTCCGCTCTGTTTCACGATGACCGACCCTCGCCGCCGATTAGGTTGGATCATCCGAGACTACGAGATTACTCTAGCGAGAGCAATGTGTCGTCGATCCGCCTGTTCATCCTGTCGTCCTTCGCCGACCTCGGCCCCATGCACGGCCACCGGCTGCGGCTGGAGGCCGAGCGCAAGCACGTGACGCTGTGGACCGACATCTCGGTCGGGGCGGTCTACGCCGCCATGACCCGGCTCGCGTCCGAGGGGCTGCTCCGCGAGGCCGGGCAGGAGCGCGAGGGCAACCGGCCAACCCGGCAGCTCTACGCGATCACCGCGAAGGGGCGCCTGGCGCTCGCCGAGCTTCGGCGCCTCGGGCTGAGCGAGGTTTGGTTCAAGTACGACCCGTTCGACCTGGCCCTCACCCGCTGCGATCCCGAGGCGCTGGACAGGCTGCCCGCGGTGCTGGCGGAGCGCCTCGACAGGGTCCGGGCCCTGCTGGCTGACGCGCGCCGGACGACCGAGTGGGTGCGCCCCCACGTCGGGCCGTCCAAGCTCTGGGCGCTGCGGCACACGGAGTACCGGCTCCAAGCCGAGATCGCCTACCTCGGCGACCTCCTGGCGGAGGCCGACGACATCGTGTCCGACGAGCGGGCCGGACGGGCCTGCGAGGACCCGCCCGGCTGACTCCGGGTCGCGAACTCGGGTTGGCGCTCGTCGTTCTGCCCTTCTCTCCTTGAGGGGAATGGCCGGCAGACCAGATGGGACGGGCTGATACTCGCAAATGAAAACACCCCCGGATCGCTCCGGGGGTGCTCGCGTTCAGCTCAGGCTCGTGGGGCCCGGGCGGTTCGGACCTCAGAAGTCCATCCCGCCCATGCCGCCGCCGCCGCCGCCCATCGGCATGGAGGGCTTCTCCTTGGGGGTCTCGGCCACCATGGCTTCCGTGGTGATCAGCAAGCCCGCGACCGAGGCCGCGTCCTGGAGCGCGGTGCGCACGACCTTTGCCGGGTCGACGATGCCCGCCTCGATCATGTCCA
>CAXTDZ010000142.1:0-11664 GCA_964243035.1 uncultured Lichenihabitans sp. | reverse complement strand
CCGCAGGGCCGCGAGGTCGTCCGGGTCGCCCGGCCGCGGCAGGGCCGCGATCCGGTCGTCGAGCCGGGCCCGCAGCGCCGCCGCCTCGGCCCGGGTCCCGTCGAGGTCGGCCTGGACCATGGCGAGGCGGGCGGTCACCAGGGCCGCCTCGGCGCGCGCCATCTCGCGCTCGCGGGTGACGGACGCCGCGAGGTCGCGGGTGGTCCGCAGGTCCTCGGTCAGCGCCGCGACCTGGCCCGCGAGCCCGCGGACGCGCAGGTCCTGGCCCGTGGCGCGGGTTTCCAGGCCCGCGATGGTGAGGCGGTGGCCGTCCGCCAGCGCGGCCCCGGCCGCGGCCTCCGCCCGGGCGGCGTTGAGCAGCCCCGCGCGGCGCTCCGCGAGCCCGGTGGCCTCGTGGAGCGCCTGCACCTGCGCCCCGAACCCGGCCTCGGCCTCGTGGGCCGCGCGGACCGCCTCGTCGCGCTCGCGCTTGAGGGTGTCGGCGCGCGCGGACAGCGCCGCGTGCTCCACGCCCAGCGCGGCGGCGCGCCGGGCGTAGCGCCCGGCGTCCGCCATCGCGTCCGCCTTCTCGCGGGTCAGCCGCTCGATCGCCTGTTCGAGGCCGCGGGCCGCGGCGGCGTGCGCGGCCCGCAGCCCGTCGCGCTCGGCCGCGACCTCCGCCATCGACAGCGGCACCAGCATGGACAGGCGGCGGCTGGCGAGGCGGGCGGCGCGGCGCGACAGCACGGGCATGAACAGCAGCGCGAGCACGCCCGCGAGCATGAACCCGAGCGCGAAGATCATCTCGCGCTCGATCACGCGGCAGCCCGCAAGGTCCGCCGGTCGCCCATCCCGCCGAGGGTCCCGGCGCCGCTGTCGCGGTGCCGGCTCAGAACGGGTTCCAGGTCGAGCGCTGGGTGAACTTCAGGTAGGACAGGGCGACGCCGAACCGGGCGCCCACGCCCGAGCGGATCGGCACAACGGTCACGACCTGGTCGGTGAGCGCCGTGAAGCCGAAGCCGCCCACCACGTAGGCCGAGCCGTCCACCCCGCCGAAGCGGTGGAAGATCGCGCGGGTCGAGGGCAGGTTGTAGACCAGCATCATGGTGCGGTCGCCGTCGCCGCCCAGGTCGAAGCCCACCGACGGGCCCTGCCAGTAGACGCGCTGGTCGCCCGCGTTGCGGGTGTACATCACGCCCTCGCCGTAGCGCACGCCGCCCACGATGGCGCCGGAGGCTTCCTGGCCCAGCACGTAGCCGTTGGGCTGGCCCCAGCGGCGGCACGCCTCCTCCACGGCCTGGGCCAGGCCGCGCGACACGGTGCCGAAGAAGCGGTGCCCGCTTTCCACCACCTCGCCCGTGGAGAAGCGGCCGGGCGGCCCGTCCGCCTCAACCGCGGCACGGGCGGGACCCGCGCGTCCCAAACCCACCAGCGCCGTGGCGGCGCCCAGGGCCAGTTCACGCCGCGTCAGCTCCGCCATCGCGCCCTCGCTCGTCCATAACACTCGAACGCCCGGCCGGACCGTCCGCCGATCCCGCGGCGCGAGCGTGTCGGCCGCGGGGCGAAACGGAGAACCGCGCGGGCACCGCCGCTCCCGGGTCAGGATCGCGGCGCAGGGTTAACGATCCGTTGCGAACTCCGCCGCGTGAGCCTCGGCGGCGCCCGGGTCGCCCCAGGCCACGAAGCCGCCGTTCCGGTAGTCGGACGCGGCCTTGCCGTAGCGGAGCGGCCCGCCGTCGAGGGTCAGCACGGTGCCGCCCGCGGCGCGCAGCACGGCGTGGCCCGCGGCCGTGTCCCACTCCATGGTGGGCCCGAAGCGGGGGTAGACGTCGGCCTCGCCTTCCGCCACCGCGCAGAACTTCAGCGACGACCCCGCCCCCCGGCGCGTCCGGATCGGCAGGCGTTCCAGGAAGGCCTCGGTCGCGGCGTCGCCGTGCGAGCGGCTGGCCAGCGCCACGTAGCCGTCCGCGGGCGCCGCCCGGCACAGGATGGGGCGCCGGTCGCGCGCGTCCGCCAGGCGCTCGCCGGGCGCGACGTCCGCGACCTCGGCGCGAAGGCCGTCCGTCCACCAGAGCCGCCGGCGGGCCGGCGCGTAAACGGCACCCACGGTGGGCCAGCCGTCCTCGACCAGGGCCACGTTGACCGTGAAGTCGCCGTTGCCGCCGATGAACTCCTTGGTGCCGTCGAGCGGGTCGACCAGGATGAAGCGGCCGTCGAGCGCGGGCTTGACGCCGCGCGCCGCCGCTTCCTCGGCCAGCACCGGCACGTCCGGCGCCTCGGACGCGAGGCCGGCCAGGATCACGGCCTCGGCCGCCTCGTCCGCCTCGCTCACGGGGCTCAGGTCTGGCTTGGTCTTGTAGGCGCAGCCTTTGGTGGAATAGATCCGCATGATGCCGACCGCGGCCTCCAGCGCGAGCCGCGCGAACACGTCCGCCAGCCTGCGCCGTTCTGCGGGTTGATCGGGGCCGGCGGGCATGGGCGTGGTCCGGTTCCTGAGCGCGCTCGCGGCCGAGCCCGCCCTTCAATCGCGATGGGTCAGGCCGCCTCGATTCCACGTCCGGGACGCGAAATCAACCGCGGCGCGGGCCGGAACCGCGGGCGGCGGCCCGGCCCCGGCGCCCCGGCCGCCTTCCATCGAACGGCCGGTTGAGTTATCAAAACCCGGTTGACCGCCGCAAACCGCGACCCGTCACGCCGGTTCGGGCGTCCGGTCCGGTCCAAAAAGCCCGGAACCGTTTCGCAATGGCTGCCTTCACGCTCGACCCCCTCGACCTCGCGGCGCTGCTCTGCTCGCGCGTCTGCCACGACGTCATCAGCCCGGTGGGGGCCATCGTGAACGGCCTCGAAGTGCTGGACGAGGACAACGACGCCGACACCCGCGCCTTCGCGCTCGACCTCATCAAGAAGAGCGCCGCCACCGCCTCGGCCAAGCTGCAGTTCTGCCGCCTGGCCTTCGGGGCCGCGGGCTCGGCGGGCGCCTCCATCGACACGGGCGACGCCGAGGGCGTGGCGCGCGGGCTGTTCGCCAACGAGAAGGTCAAGCTCGACTGGACCGCGGCCCGCGTGCTGATGCCCAAGAACAAGGTCAAGCTGATCCTGAACCTGTGCGTGATCGCCGCCGCCACCATCCCGCGCGGCGGGCTCGTGACGGTCGCCACCGCGGGCTCCAGCGAGGAGCCCGACATCACGCTCACCGCCAAGGGGCCGAGCCCCCGCATCAACGCGGCGCTCGCGGGCCTGCTCCGGGGCGAGCCGGACGCCACGGTGGACGCCCACGCGATCCAGCCCTACTTCGCGGGGCTGCTGGCGCGCCAGATCAGCTACGCGGTGGACGTGTCCCTGGAGGGCGACACCGTCACGCTGTCGGCCCGGCCCGGCGCCTCCGCGGAGGCCGGGGCCGGCGCCGAGGCATCAATCTCCTCTTAAGGACGGCCCGGGATAATCGCTGTCGGACGCGCCCCGGTCGGCGCGCCCGGAGGAGAGCATGACGCAGGCGCTGATCGTCGACGACTCGCCCGTGATCCGCAAGGTCGCGCGCCGCATCTTCGAGCTGATGCAGTTCGAGGTGACCGAGGCCGAGGACGGCCCCAAGGCGCTCGCGGCCTGCGCGTTCCTGATGCCCGACATCGTCCTGCTCGACTGGAACATGCCCGGGCCGGACGGCTTCGCGGTGCTCAAGGAGCTGCGCCGGATGCCGGACGGGCGCAAGCCCCGGGTGGTGTTCTGCACCACCGAGAACGACGTGGCCCACGTGGCCCGCGCCATGCACGCGGGGGCCGACGACTACGTGCTGAAGCCGTTCACCCGCGAGATCATGCAGGCCAAGTTCGAGCAGATGGGCCTGGTCGCGCCGGCCGCCGCGTAGGGCGCCTTCCCGCGCCGGTCAGCCCGGGAAGAAGCGGTTGGCGGGCCGGGGCAGCCCGAGGTTCTCGCGCAGGGTCCGCCCCTCGTAGTCGCGGCGGAACAGCTCGCGGCGCTGGAGTTCCGGCACCAGGGTGTCAACCACGTCGTCCAGCCCCTCCGGAACGCTGTGCACCATGATGTTGAAGCCGTCGCACCCCTCGGCGTGCAGCCACTCGGCCATTTGATCGGCGACCTGGGCGGGCGTCCCCACCATCTCCAGCCCGCCGTAGCGGCCCTGGAGCACGGCCAGCTGCCGGATGGTCAGCTTCTCGGCCCGCGCCTGCTCGATGATGCGCGCCCGCCCGCTCTGGCTCGCGTTGGTGTCGGGCAGGTCGTCGGGCAGGGGTCCGTCGAGGTCGAAGCGGGACACGTCGGTGCCGAGCCGCATGGACAGGTTGGGCAGCCCGCTGTCGGGGTGGACCAGGGCGTCGAGCCGCTCCTTCTTGGCGCGGGCCTCCGCCTCCGTCCCCGCCACGATCACCAGCACGCCCGGCAGCACCTTGAGGTGGTCGCGGTCGCGGCCGAGCGCGTCCATGCGGCCCTTCACGTCCGCGTAGAAGCCTTGCGCGGCCTCCAGCGTGTTGGACGCCCCGAAGATGACCTCCGCGGTTTCCGCCGCGATCTGCCGCCCCGCCTCGGACGCGCCCGCCTGGACGATCACGGGCCAGCCCTGGACGGGGCGCGCCACGTTGAGCGGCCCGCGCACCTTCAGGAACTCGCCCCGGTGGTCGAGCACGTGCATCTTGTCGGGGTCGAAGAAGACGCCCGCCTCCTGGTCGCGCAGGAAGGCGTCGTCGGCCCAGGAGTCCCACAGCCCCGTCACCACGTCGAAGAACTCGCGGGCGCGCCGGTAGCGCGTGGCGTGCTCGACGTGCTCGTCCAGGCCGAAGTTCATGGCCTCGGCCGGGTTGCCCGAGGTGACGAGGTTCCAGCCCGCCCGGCCGCCCGACAGGTGGTCGAGGGAGGCGAACTTGCGGGCCACGTGGTAGGGCTCGTTGTAGGTCGTGGAGGCGGTTGCGATCAGCCCGAGGCGCTCGGTCACCATGGCCAGGGCCGGAAGCAGGGTCAGGGGATCGAAGGACGTGACCGTGGCGGATCGCTTGAGCGCCGCCATGGGCATGTTCAGCACGGCCAGGTGGTCGGCCATGAAGAAGGCGTCGAACCGGCCCTGCTCCAGCTTGCGGGCGAAGCGCGTCAGGTGCGCGGCGTTGAAGTTCGCGTCCGGATAGGCGCCGGGGTAGCGCCACCAGGCCGTGTGGATGCCGACCGGGCGCATGAAGGCGCCGAGCCTGAGCTGTTTCTGCGACGTCACGGGAGCTGTCCTCGCGGGGTCCGGCCATGGCCGGCGGATCGTCGAGTGAGGTGGTGGACTAGGAGCCCCGCGTCAACGTGAACCCCGGCGCGGCTTCGACGGTTGGTCCCGCGACGCGTGACGGGAAGGGCTGCGAACATGACCGATGCGGCGGTGGGTGGGGGCGCGATCCGGACCGACGTCCCGGCCCGGCTCGACAGGCTGCCGTGGAGCCGGTTCCACCTGCTCGTCGTGATCGCGCTCGGCATCACCTGGGTGCTGGACGGGCTGGAGGTCACGATCGTGGGGGCGATCGGCCCGGTGCTCCAGAACCCCGACACGCTGCGCTTCACGCCCTCCGACCTCGGGGCCGCGGCCTCGTCCTACGTGGTGGGCGCGGTCGGGGGGGCGCTCGCCTCGGGCTGGGTGACCGACCGCTTCGGCCGCCGCTTCGTGTTCTACGTGACGCTGGCGATCTATCTCGCGGGCGTGCTGCTCAGCGCGCTGTCCTGGAACTTTGGGAGTTTCGCGCTGTTCCGGGCGCTGACCGGCTTCGGGATCGGGGGCGAGTACGCGGCCGTCAACTCGGCCATCGACGAGCTGATCCCCGCCAAGTACCGCGGCCGCGTCGACCTCATCGTCAACGGCAGCTTCTGGGTGGGGGCGGCGGCGGGCGCCGCGGCCTCGCCGCTGCTGCTCGACCCCGCGGTGCTGCCCGCGAACCTGGGCTGGCGCCTGGGCTTCGCGATCGGCGGCGTGCTGGGGCTGTCGATCCTGTTCCTGCGCCGCTTCGTGCCCGAGAGCCCGCGGTGGCTCGTGACCCACGGCCGGGCCGAGGAGGCCGAGGCGACCGTGCGCGACATCGAGGACCACGTGTCGAAGTCCGGCGGCGGCGCCCTGCCCCCGCCCGACGGCACGCTGGAGGTGCATCCGAGAAAAGTGTTCGGTTTCGGGATGATCCTGCGCTCGATGGGCGGCGACAGCCGCGGGCGCAGCGCCCTGGCCCTCACCCTGATGGTGGCGCAGGCCTTCCTGTTCAACGCCGTGTTCTTCAGCTACGGGCTGGTGCTGGCCAAGTTCTACGGCGTCGCCGAGGGGCGGGTCGGCTACTTCCTGGTGCCGCTGGCGCTCGGCAACTTCTGCGGCCCGCTGCTGCTGGGCCCCCTGTTCGACACGGTGGGCCGCCGGGTGATGATCGCGGGCACGTTCGGGCTCAGCGCTGCGCTGCTCGCGGGCACCGCGGTGCTGTTCGGCGCGGGCACGCTCACCGCGACCACGCAGACGGGCGCCTGGATGGTGATCTTCTTCTTCGCCTCGGCGGCCGCGAGTTCCGCCTACCTGACCGCGAGCGAGATCTTCCCGCTGGAAACCCGCGCGCTCGCCATCGCGCTCTTCTACGCGCTCGGCACCGCCATCGGGGGCAGCCTGTCGCCGGTGCTGTTCGGCGCGCTGATCGGCACGGGGTCCACCTGGGCGGTGAGCGCCGGCTACGGGCTCGCGGCGCTGCTGATGGCGGCGGCGGCCGGCACCGAATGGGTCCTGGGGGTCGACGCGGAAGGCAAGTCGCTGGAATCCATCGCCAAGCCGCTGTCGGCGGCGCCGAGCCGCGCTACAGCCTGACCCCGTCCCCGAAGGTCTCGGCCGGCAGCAGGCGGGCGAACTCCACCGCCAGGCCCTGCGCGCCCAGGCGCACGACGCGGGCCGGCGTGGTGCCGACCGTCACGGGCGCGCCCACTGGCGGGCGGGCCTCGCAGGCGAGCGCTGCCCCCGACAGGGACACGTCGAGCAGCGTCGCGGGATGGGCCGAGCCGTCGGGAAGAACCAGCACGGTCCGTGCCGCGCGCGGCACGATGCGCTCGTGCCGGCGGTCTTCCGGCATGCCGAGCGCCTGGCGGTTGGCGAGCCAGGTCAACTGTTCGGCGAGCTTCTCGCGCTTGCCGATCGGGGCGCTGATCTGCAGCGCGAACCCGTCGTCGAGCCGCCGGGTCACCGTGCCCTCGACGCGGCCGATGTGGTCGAGGTAGCACACCACGCGTTCCCCGAGGCGCCCCCGCACGGGGGCCACCAGCGCCACGCCGCCCGGCGACATGTCCGTCACCTGGCAGGGGTAGTCCTGGCGGTCGCTCAGCATGTAGCGGCCGAGCAGGCTCACGGCCACGCGCTGGTGGCGCCGCCGCTCGCGCGGGTGGGACCGTTCGATCGGGGCCGGAGCAAGGGTGGCGGGCATGGCGCGACCGTAGTCGCGAACCTGTTAAAGTATGTTTACGAGTGGGCCGAGGGCCCACTCAGGCGGGGAAACCGCCGTCGTGGACGACGAGGTGGCCGCGCCGCCGGCCGGGGGACGCGAGCGCGGCGGGCGCGGCGGTCTCCTCGTCCAGGTAGCGCACCGACACCAGCTCGAAACCCTCGACGGGCACCAGCCCCAGCCAGGACGGGACCGCGAAGGGCGCCGCGGCGCCCAGCATGCGGGCGTGCGTCCGGCCGCGGTGCTTAAGCGGCAGGAGGAGCAGCTCCAGGTGGATGGCGCGGCTCTCGCCCGCGGGGGCGGCCCGCAGGCCCGCCACGGCGGGCACCTGGTGGTCCACCACGGTCCGCAGCGCGCGCCCGATGCCGTCGCGGTCCTCCGGCCTGAACAGCGACGGCAGCGGGCAACCCTTCAGGTCGGTCAGCCAGAGCGCGTTCAGCCGCGCGCCCGACAGCCTGAACCGGAAGGCCGCGGCCTCGGAGGGCTCCGTTTCCAGGATGAAGGTGTCGGCCAGGATGCCGCGGATCGCGGCCGGGTCCAGGTCCGCCCGCTCCGGCGCGGCGCGGTGGCGACGGAGCGCGGTCCAGTAGCGGTGGAGTTCGCGGGATACCGGGTGTTTCATGTCGAGCCTCGCGAGCGTGCCGGGCGGTGCGGGACACCTGTGCCGAAATCGGACAGGGCCACCGCCCTGCGGGCAGCGGTGCCGGGCAGGGTGCACGGCCGGGGCCGTCCGGCTCCGGGGTCCGGGCCGTCGTGCCGTTAAGGTAAAGGTTACCAACCCGTTGCCGCTCCGGGGTCGGGGTGGCATCAAGGGGTCCGTGACGAACCGGTCCGGTTCGGGTCCTCCGGCAGGCGCCTTGCCCGCCCTGCCGGAGAGCCTGCGGGGGATGCGCATTCGCGGGCCCGGGGCCGCTCCTCCCCGGTCACGCCCGCGAACGCGCTCCCCTTCGCGCCCGCGCTTGCCCTTGCGGCTCCGCACGGGCATGGAAGGACGGCCCAAGCGGCGCTTCTCCACCGCGCGCCGGACCGATCGACCCTTTGACCCCGTCCCTCCCCCCGTCGCGCCAGCCCGTCTTCAACGTTCCGGCCGTGGTTCTCGCGCTGCTCGCCGTGCTCGGCGCCGTGCAGCTCGTGCGGGAGGTGCTGCCCGACGCGGTCGACGCGGACCTCTTCGCCGACCTCGCCTTCGTGCCGGCCCGCGTGACGGCGCTGGTCGCGCCGGGCCCGGTTGCGGCCGCGATGGCGGCGCTACCCTCGGGGGGCGCCGACGACGCGGGCCCGCGCGAGGTGGCCGCCTTCTTCCTGGCGGGGGGCGTCCGGCCCTGGACGGCGCTGACCTACGCGCTGCTGCACGGCAACTGGACGCACCTCGCGGTCAACGGCGTCATGCTGCTCGCCTTCGGGTCGCCCGTGGCGCGGCGGTTGGGGACGGGGCGCTTCCTGGCCCTGACGGGTCTGGGGGCGCTGGCCGGGGCCGCGACGCACGGCGCGCTGTTCCCGCTGAGCGCCGAGCCGCTGGTGGGCGTGTCGGCGGCCGTGTCGGCCCACATGGGCGCGGCGGCCCGCTTCGTGTTCCAGCCCGCGCGCGACGGCGACGCCGGCGCGCGGGTCGGCGCGCTGCCCGTGCGGGCGCTCCCTCGCGACCGGCGCGCGGCGGGCTTCGTCGCGGCTTGGTTCGCCACCAACCTCCTGACCGGCCTCGGCCCCGTCGCGACCACGCTGGCGGGAGGCCCCATCGCCTGGCAGGCGCACGTGGGGGGCTTCGCGGCGGGGGTGCTGCTGCTCGGCCTCTTCGATCCGCCGCGGCCGCCGGCCGAAACCTGAGACCCCTCCGTCACACCCCCGGCAGGAGCACGCCCAGCGCGAGGACGACCCAGGCCGCGACGGCGAGCCAGAACCGGTGCGTGGCGACCGGGGCCAGCGCGTGCGGGAACCGGGTCAGCGCGGACCCGGCCGCGAGCGCCACCAGGATCAGCGACAGCGCGAAGGTCACGACCTTCGGAGCGCCCAGGGCGAAGCCGGAACGGCGGCGGAACGGGGCCAAGCGCGATCCTTCCCGGTTCAACGGTGGAGCCAGGACCCTAACCCGGTCGCCACGGATTTGCCACGGCTCATTCACCCAACGGCCAGCCTGCCGGCGCTAGTCTCCCCCTCGATGTCCGAGCCCGGAGCCCACACGATGGTCCCCGCGTCCCGCGCGGCCCTGCTCGCCTGCAACCGCTTCGGCCTGGGTGCCCGCCCGGGGGACCTCGCGCGGGTCGCGCCCGACCCGCGGGGCGCGCTGAAGGCCGAACTCGCGCGCCCCGACGCGGGCCTGATCGACCCCCACGACGCCGACACCGACGGCCTGGGCGGCACGACGGCCAACCTCCAGGCCGCCTTCGCGGCCCAGGAGGCGCGGCGTGAGGCCCGGGCCAGGGATGCCGGGATCGCCGCCGCGCGGGCCGCCCTTCCCGGGATCGGCAGCGACGCGGCGGCGGGACAGGTCGTCGCCAAGCCGGGGCCGCGGCCCGCGCAGGCGATCTACAGGGGCGAGGCCCTGGCCCGGTTCAGAGCCGCGGCCGAGGCCGAACTCGGCTTCGTGGAGCGGCTGGTCGCCTTCTGGTCGAACCATTTCTGCGTGTCGGCCACGAAAAGCCCCCTGCTCCGCGCCTGCGCGGGTTCCTTCGAGCGCGAAGCGATCCGGCCGCACGTGCTGGGCTCCTTCGCGGACATGCTCCAGGCGGTCGAGCGCCACCCCGCGATGCTGCTCTACCTCGACAACGCCCGCTCCGTGGGGCCCGACTCGCCCGCGGGCCGGCGGCGGCAGCGCGGCCTCAACGAGAACTTCGCCCGCGAGATCATGGAGCTGCACACGCTGGGCGTGGACGGCGGCTACGCCCAGGGCGACGTCACGGCGCTCGCCCGCGTGCTGACCGGCTGGACCTTCGCGGGCCGCGACGGGCGCCTGGGCGAGCCCGGCACCTTCGTGTTCAACGCCCGCGCCCACGAGCCGGGCGACGACTCGGTTGTGGGCAGGGCCTACGGCGGGGGCGGCCTGGGACAGGGCGAGGCGGCGCTCGCGGATTTCGCGCGCCATCCCGCCACCGCGCACCATGTCGCCACCAAGCTGGCCCGCCATTTCGTGGCCGACGATCCGCCGCCCGCCGCCGTGGACCGGCTCGCCCGGGTCTTCCTGGCCCGCGACGGTGACCTCCGGGCCCTCGCGGCGGCGCTGGTCGAGGCGCCCGAGTGCTGGGCGGACCCGCCCGCCGCCGCCAAGCTGCGCAACCCCTACGACCTCGCGGTGGCGACCGCGCGGCTGCTCGGCCCCGCGCCCGACGACCCCGGCCCGATCCTGGGCGCGCTGGCGGTGCAGGGCATGCCGCTGTGGGAGCCGCCCGGACCCGACGGCTTTCCGGACGTTCGAGCGGCCTGGGGCTCGCCCGAGGGCATGAAGCTCAGGCTCGACCTGGCGGCGCGGACCGCGCGCCACGCCGACCCCGGCTTCGAGCCCGCGGCGCTGTTCGAGGCCGCGGCGGGCGCGGCCGGGTCGGACGCGACCCGCGCGGCGCTGGCGGGGGCCGAGTCGCGGGAGCAGGGCCTCGCGCTGCTGCTCATGTCGCCCGAGTTCCAGCGGAGGTAGGACCATGCTGTGCGAGATCCCGAGCCCGTCCCGCCGCGCCCTCCTGCGCGCGGGCGGCGCGCTGTTCGCCTGGGCCTACGCGCCGAAGTTCGCGCGCGCCGCGCCGGGGGGCCGCGACCCGCGCTTCGTGGCGATCGTGCTGCGCGGCGCGCTGGACGGGCTGTCGGCCGTGGCGCCCCTGGGCGACCCCGCCTACGCGGCGCTGCACGGGCCCCTGGCGCTGTCGGCCTCGGGCGACCGCCCGGCGCTGCCGCTCGACGGCTTCTTCGCCCTCAACCCCGCCATGCCGGTGTTCGCCGCCCTTTACGCCCGGCGGCAGGCCGCGGTGGTCCACGCGGTCGCGACGCCCTACCGCGAGCGGTCGCATTTCGACGGGCAGGACGTGCTGGAAAGCGGCCGGGCGGGACCGGGCGCGACGGCCTCGGGCTGGCTCAACCGGCTGCTCGCGGTGCTGCCGCGAGGGGAGCGGGTCGGGGGGCCGGCCGGGCTCGCGGTGGGCGCCACGACGCCGCTGATCATCCGCGGGGCCGCCCCCGTGCTGGGCTGGGCGCCGCCCGCCGTGCCCGACGCCGACGCCGAGCTGACCCGGCGGGTGCTGGCGCTCTACCGGCAGGCCGACCC
>CAXTDZ010000141.1:0-11688 GCA_964243035.1 uncultured Lichenihabitans sp. | reverse complement strand
CCCCTCACCCCCGCCCCACGAACGGCATCTTCGTCGCCATCACGGTCATGAACTGCACGTTGGCGTCCAGCGGCAGGGTCGCCATGAAGGCGACCGCGCGGCCCACGTCGGCGGGGTCCATCATGGCTTCCACGGCGATGCGGCCGTCGGCCTGGGCGACGCCCGCCTTCATCTTGGCCGCCATCTCGGTGTCGGCGTTGCCGATGTCGATCTGGCCGCAGGCGATGTCGTACTTGCGGCCATCCAGCGAGGTCGAGCGGGTGAGGCCGGTCACCGCGTGCTTGGTGGCCGTGTAGGGGGCCGAGTCCGGGCGCGGCGCGTGGGCCGAGATCGAGCCGTTGTTGATGATGCGGCCACCCCTCGGCGCCTGCGCCTTCATCAGGCGGAAGGCCTGCTGCGTGCACAGGAAGGTGCCCGTGAGGTTCACGTCCACCACCCGGCGCCACGCGTCCACGTCGAGCTCCTCCAAGGGCTGGGCCGGGATGCCCACGCCCGCGTTGTTGAACAGCACGTCGAGCCGGCCGCCCCACGCCTGCACGGCCGAGAACAGCGCCTCCACCTCGGCCGGCACCGCGACGTCGGCCGCGACGCAGAGCGTGCGCGCCCCGGAGCCGTCGAGGTCGGCCGCGGCCGACCGGAGCACGTCGGGGCGGCGCCCGGCCAGCGCCACCCAAAAACCCGCCTCCAGCAGCGCGCGGGCCGCGGCCTTGCCGACCCCCGTCCCGGCGCCGGTCACGAGGGCCACTCTGGCGGGCGTGTCGGGCATGGGCGGAGCGTCCTGGCGGGGAGGAAGGGCGCCCATCCTCGCGCCCCGCGGGGCGCGCTTGTCAACTCACATCCCGGCGGGGTCCATCCACCAGTGGTTCAGCGTGGTGTCGGGCAGGCGGTCGTAGCCGAGCGCGGTGGCGTCGGGCTCCCAGTAGCTGCCGCGCAGGTCGGGGGTCTGGCGCTGGGCCAGAGCGGCGGGGCCGTCGCGGTCCGCCCGCGCCGCGTATTGGCGGCCGGGAGCCGGGGCGCCGCCCGTGATGGTGATCCGCGCCCCCTCGGCCTGCACGATCCGGTAGAGCACGGCCGCGTTCTCCGGCGCGATGCGGATGCAGCCGTGCGAGGCGGGCCGCCCCAGGGCGCCCACCGCGTAGGTGCCGTGGATCGCGTAGCCGCCGTGGAAGAAGATCGAGTGGGGCATGGGCGAGTTGTGGTACTTGCGCGAGCGGTGCAGGACCTCCAGCCGCTGCACCCCGTAGCTGCCGCGCGGAGTCGTGAAGCCGCGCCGCGCCGAGGAGATGGGCCACACCACCTCGCCCTCGCCGGAGGACACGCGCATGGTCTGGCTGGACAGGTCCACCGCGATGGTCGCGGCACGCGCGGGGGCGCCGGCCGCAAACGCGCCCGAGACGAGGACGAGCAGGACGATCAGGAGGCGGCGCATGGTCAGGTCTCCGCGAAGATGGCGCTGGCGTGGCGAACCTAAGGCCAGCATCTCCGCGCCGCTGTAAATCGCCTTCCTCCGTCATGGTTGACGGGACCGTGCGAACAGCGCTCGCAGGCCCGGACGGACGGTTCGGCACCGGCCTTGCCGGTGGGGGCCCGCTCGCGGATTGGCCGCTGCCGCGGAACGTGCGACAAGGCTTCGGGAACGGGAGGCCGCTCCCGCGAGCCGCCCAACCGGTCCCGAGCCCCAAGGCTCCGGGCCCCAAGACGAACCCCTCATGCCGCTGGACGTGGTGGACCTGCGCAGCTTCTACGCCGAGCCGCTCGGCCGCATCGCGCAGCGCTTCGTGGCCCGCATCGTGCGCGACTGGTGGCCCGATGCGACGGGGATGGCGGTGCTGGGCCTGGGCTACGGGGTGCCCTACCTCCCGCCCTTCGGGGACGGGGCGCTGCGCAACCTCGCCATGATGCCGGCCGAGCAGGGCGTGCTGCACTGGCCCGCGGCCGCCCTGACCTCCACGGCGCTGGTGGAGGCCGACGCGCTGCCGCTGCCCGACGGCTGCATCGACCGGCTGCTGATGGTCCACCTCCTCGAGGTTTCCGAGCACCCGCGCGACGTGCTGGCGGAGAGCTGGCGCGTGCTGGCGCCCGGCGGCCGCATGATCGCCGTGACCCCCAACCGCCGCGGCTGGTGGGCGCGGGCCGACTCCACCCCCTTCGGCCAGGGCCAGCCCTATTCGCGCGGGCAGCTCAACGCGCTGCTGCGCGAGGCCCTGTTCTCGCCCGAGCGGTTCGACGAGGCGCTCTACGTGCCGCCCATCCGCTGGCGCGCCCTGTGGCGGCTCGCGGGCACCTTCGAGGCCTGCGGCAGCCGCCTCGCGCTGCCCGGCGCGGGCCTGCACGTGGTGGAAGCCTCTAAGCAGCTCTACCGGCCCGTGCCCCTGCGGCGCGCGGTGCGCCGCAGGGCCCCCGCCCTGGAGCCCGCGCTGGCCCCCGCCGCGGTGCCCAACCGCCTTCCGGCCGCACCCGCCACCGGCCATCCCCGCGAAAGGACCCCGCGATGACCACGGACGCGATCCTGGGCGCCCTGCCCCGCAGGCTCGGGCGGGGCGAGCGGCTCCTGGCCGCCTGGTGCGTGTCGGGCGACCCGGCCACCGCCGAGGCGCTGGTCCGCGCGGGCTTCGACGCGGCCGTGCTCGACATGCAGCACGGCGCCTTCACGGAGGGGAGCGCGGCCGACGGCGTGGCGCTGGTCGCGCTCGCGGGCGCCCCGGCGGTGGTGCGGGTGCCGGTGGGCGCCTTCGCGACCGCGTCCCGCCTCCTGGACGCCGGGGCCGCGGGGGTGGTGGCGCCCATGATCAACGGCGCCGCCGACGCGCGGGCCTTCGCGGGCTTCGCCAAGTTCCCGCCGCTCGGCGAGCGGAGCTGGGGGCCGGGGCGCGCCGTCGCACTGTCGGGCTTGGGGGCCGAGGCCTACATGAGCCAGGCCAACGCCCTGCAGCTCGCCCTCCCCATGGTGGAAACGCGCGCGGCGCTGGAGGCGCTGGACGACATCCTGGCCGTGCCGGGCATCGACGGCGTCCTGGTGGGGCCGAGCGACCTGTCCATCGCGCTGAGCGGCGGCCGGCTCGACACCGGGAGCCCGGAGCTGCGCGCGGCCCTGGCCCAGGTCGCGGCCCGCTGCGCCGCGGCGGGCAAGACGGCCTGCCTGTTCTGCCCGGACGGCGCGAGCGCCAAAAAGGCGGGCGCGGACGGCTTCGCGCTCTGCTCGGTGTCCACCGACAGGCTGCTGCTCCGGCAGGGGGCGCTGGCCGAGATCGGGGCCGCGCGCGCGGAAGGCTAGCGCAAGTTGGCGTCGGGCGGAACGGAACCGCGCCCGCGCGCATTGGTGGGGCTGGACATTCCGTGAACAAACAGGACCACCCGTGAGCCAGCCCCACAAGCCCGCCGAGCCCGTCGCCGAGCACAACCCGAAGCTCGACGAGCATCCGGACTCCAACACCCTCAAGAACCCCAACGAGTGGACCTCCGGCGACGACCCGATGACGGGCGCCCAGGCCTCCTACCTCAAGACGCTGACCGAGGAAGCCGGCGAGGGCGCCGAAGGCTACGAGGACGGCCTCAGCAAGGCGGAGGCCTCCAAGCGGATCGACGCGCTGAAGCACCAGCTCGGCCGCTAGTGCGGGCGATGGCGGCGCGGAAACCCTCGGGCACGGCCCGGCTGTGCGCGGGCCTCGGCCTCGCGGCGCTGGTTTCGGCCCCCTCGGCCGCCCGCGCGCTCGACTGCAAGGCGCCGCCCGACCAGACGTCCATGACGATCTGCGCGGGCCGCGACTTCGCGGTCGCGGACGCCGCCCTCAACGCCGGTTACGGGCAGGTCACGGCGCGCCTGAAGGGTGATCCCGAGACCGCCGGGAAGCTGGCCGCGGCGCAGAAGGCGTGGCTCGCCTTCCGCGACGCCGAATGCGCCTTCGCCACCGCCGGTGACGCGGGCGGCAGCGCGGCGCCCATGGTGGTGGCGCAATGCCGCGCGCGTCTGACCCGCGCGCGCACCGGCGACTTCAAGGCCTACCTCGCCTGCCAAGAAGGCGACCTCGCCTGCCCCCTGCCGCCGCCGTGAGCCGGACACCTGTGTCCCACGCGGCGGTAGGCGGGCGGGACCGGCCCAGGTCCTGACGCGGTCGCCCGGTCGGGGCGCCGACCGCGGGACGATCACGACGGCCACGTCCTGCCCGCCGTCCCGGGCGGCGAAGCGGCGACCAGACCGCGCTTCCTTGGGAAGGGCCGTTAGCGTTCGCTTCACGCGGCGGTGATACCGCTTCGGCATGACGCTTGTCGCATTGACCGGGCTTCTCACGCGTCCTCCCCGGCCCCTTTCCTTGGCGAGGCCGTCCGAAAAACCGTTCCTGGCGATGGCGGTCCTGCTGTGCCTCGCGATATCGACGGCGACCTTTCTCGGCCTTGTCGACGATCGAGGCGATCTCGACGCCGTTGTCCTCCTCTGCGCGGCGACGTGGCTGGTCGGGTCGGTTGCCGGGTCACGCGGGATCGCGGCGGTCGAAGGGCTGGCGAAGTCCTTTTCTGCCCTGTTGTTCTCGGGCGTGGCGACCTGCGCGGCGAGCGCGGCCCTGGCCGCGGCGTCACGTCCGCTCGCGGACCAGGGCTTCGTCGCCGCGGATCGCGCGCTGTTCGGCTTCGACATCTGGCCCAACGTCACGTCGCTGTACGCGGACCACGGGGCCGTTCTGGAAGCGCTCGCCTACGCCTACGTGTCCATCGAGTGGCAGCCGTTCCTCCTCGCGGCCCTGCTGTGCTTCTCGGGCAAGGTCGACGCCGTCTGGACGTTCGTCAACGCGTGGACGCTGAGCCTGCTGATCTGCCTGGTGGTGTTCCCCTGGTGCCCGGCGGTGGGGGCTTACGCGCATTTCAACATCCCGCCCGCGCGGGTTCCCGAGATCCTCGTGCGGTCGGCGTGGCACTACCCGGTCACGCTGATGCGCTTCAAGCTGGGCGAGATCCGCTGCCTCGACTTCAACGCGGTCGAGGGCATCATCGCCATGCCGAGCTTCCACGCCTGCGCGTCGGTTCTGCTCGGCTGGACCTTCCGCAAGGTCCGGTTCCTGGTCCTGCCGTTCGTCGCGGTCGACGCGGCCATGTGGGTGTCCTCGGTGCCGATCGGGGGGCACTACGGCGTGGACGTCGTCGCGGGGTCGCTCGTGGCGGTCGCGTCGATCCTGGTCAACGGCGCCGCGTCGCGCGTGGGCCAACGTCCGCGCGGTCGAGGCGCGGCCCGCGTTCGGGACGGCGTCCTGCGCGCGGGCTGAGCGGGCCTGGTCCGGTCCGAACGGGGCACGCCTCCTCCGGGACTCCCCGGGACGGCGCGCCGTCGCGAAGCCGGACCCTCAAAGCTTGACCTCGCCGCGCGCGACCGCGTCGTACAGCGCCGCGTCGAGCGGCACGTAGGTCCCCCGGCCCGCGTCGGCTAAGAAGAGCGGGTCGGCGACGCCGCGCGGGTCGAGGCCGTCGCGGGCCAGCGCGGCCGTCTTGTGCTTGAAGGTTTCCGTCACCTCGAACCCCGCGCGGAGCCGCACCACGACGGGCCGCGCGTAGGCGGGCAGGCGCTCGGCCACGTGGCGGTGCAGGCGTTCGAGGTCGAAGCCCTCCCCCGGCACCACGGCCGCGAGGCCCGCGCGGCCGTCGGCGCCCGGCACCGCGACGCCGCACACCACGGCCTCCGCCACCCCCGGGCAGCCCGCCACCGCGGCGGCCACCTCCGCGGTGGACACGTTCTCGCCCTTCCAGCGGAAGGTGTCGCCGATCCGGTCCACGAAGAAGAAGTAGCCCCCCGCGTCGCGGCGCATCAGGTCGCCGGTGCGGAACCACGCGTCGCCGGGCGCGAACACGTCGCGCAGCACCTTGGCTTCCGTGTCGGCCGCCGCCGTGTAGCCCTCGAAGCGCCGCGCGGCCTCGGCGGCGCCGATCCGGCCCAGGGCCTCGCCCGGCTCGTCCGGCCCGCAGCGCAGGCAGAAGCCGTCCGGCCCCCGCGCGGGCAGGCCCGTGTCGGGGTCGTGCCGCACGATCGCGGCCGGGAAACGCGCCCGGAGGTAGCCCGGCACCCGGCCGATCGCGCCGGGCCTGCCTTCCACGTTGTAGAGCGAGACGTTGCCCTCCGTGGCGGCGTAGAACTCCAGGATGCGCGGCAGGCCGAACCGCTCCCGGAACGGCTCCCACACGTCGGCGCGCAGCCCGTTGCCGCAGGCGAGCCGGACGCGGTGCGCCCGGTCGTGGGCCGAGGGCGGGGTCTTCAGCAGGTAGCGGCACAGTTCCCCGATGTACTGGATCAGCGTGCAGTCGTGGGCCGCGGCCTCCTCCCAGAAGCGCGCGGCCGAGAAGCGCTCGGCGATCACCACCGAGCCGCCGCCCACCAGCGCCGCGCCGGTCGCCACCAGCCCGCCCACGCTGTGGTAGAGCGGCAGGCAGTCGTACATCCGGTCGGCGGGCGTGACGCCCATCAGCCCCGCGAACCAGTGGCTCCACATCATCACGCGGTGGTGGCTGACCCGGGCGGCCTTGGGCAGGCCCGTGGTGCCGGACGTGTAGATCAGCAGCGCCGGGTCGGGGGTGGTGACCGGCACCCGTTCCGCCGGGGTGAGCGGCGCCCCCGGCAGGTGCGCGAGACCCCGGATCCCGTCCGGGCCGGCGTGGGGCCAGAGTGTTGGGGCGCGGTCGCCGAGGAACGGGACGGCGCTCTCCCACGCCGGCAGCAGGCCGTCGGCCACGATCGCGTGGGCGGGGGAGGCGGCCCGCACGCAGTGGGCCAGCGCCGCGCCCGTCAGGTTGGTGTTGACGAGCGCCACCACGCAGCCCACGCGCGTCAGGCCGGTCCAGGCCGCGAGGTAGTCGGGGCGGTTCGGCATCAGCAGCGCGACCGCCTCGCCGGGCGCGATCCCGCGGGCCAGCGCCCAGCGCGCGTAGCGGTTGGCGCGCTCCCCAAGCTCCCGGAACGAGAAGGTCTCGCGCGCGGACAGCAGCGCGGGCCGGTCGCCGTACCGGTCGGCCAGCTCCTCCACCACGTCCGGAAACGTGCGGCCGGGCTGCCCGTCGACCTCGGCCGCGCGCGCGAGCGCCGCGGTCCAGTCCCGGAGCGCCGTGCCCCCCGCCCGCACATCCCCGTCCGCAACCGGTCCGTTCATCGCCCCCGCGCTCCGAAGCCTGACGCGTCCCGACGCTAGGGCGTTTGCCTTAATCCGATCCGCGTGATGAACCCGGCTTTCCGGAGTAACGTAAAGGAAGACTGAAAATTAAGTCTGGATGCGCGCCGCCGCTTGACTTGCGGCGGCGTAAACCGGTCTTACCGTTCCGCCCGATTAGCTTGGCGACCGAAGATCAGGCCAGGCATAGAACGAGGCTTCGCCCCATGCGCAACGAGACGGTCGCGATCCACGGCGGCTTCACCGACGACCCCGCCACCCACGCGGTGGCGGTGCCCATCTACCAGACCGTCGCCTACGCGTTCGACAGCGCCGACCACGGCGCGGCCCTGTTCAACCTGGAGGAGGACGGCTACCGCTACAGCCGCATCCAGAACCCCACCGTCGCGGTGCTGGAGCGCCGCGTGGCCGAGCTCGAAGGCGGCGTCGCGGCCCTCGCGGTCGCGAGCGGGCAGGCCGCGCTCCACTACGCCTTCGCCAACGCGGCCGACCGCGGCGGCAACATCGTGTCCGTGCCCCAGCTCTACGGCACCACCCACACGCTGCTGGCCCACATCCTGCCGCGCCAGGGCATTGAGGGGCGCTTCGCGGCGTCCGACAGGGCCGCCGACGTCGAGGCGCTGATCGACCGCGACACCCGCGCGGTGTTCTGCGAGTCGATCGGCAACCCCGCGGGCAACATCGTCGACATCGAGGCGCTGGCCGAGGCCGCGCACCGCCACGGCGTGCCCCTCATCGTCGACAACACGGTCGCGACCCCCATCCTGATCAAGCCGATCCTGCACGGCGCCGACGTGGTGGTGGAGTCGCTCACCAAGTTCATGGGCGGCCACGGCGCCGCCATGGGGGGCGCGATCGTGGACGGCGGCCGCTTCGATTGGGCCGCCAACCGGGCCCGCTTCCCGGCCTTCTCCGAGCCGGACGAGTCCTACCACGGCCTGGTCTACACCGAGCGCTTCGGGGCCGCGGCCTTCACGGCGCGCTGCCGGTCCGTGTACCAGCGCGCGACCGGCGCGGTGCTGGCGCCGTTAAGCGCCTTCCTGCTCATGCAGGGCATCGAGACGGTGGCGCTCAGGATGGAGCGCCACGTCGAGAACGGGCGCCGGGTGGCGGAGTTCCTGCGCGACCACCCGGCCGTGGACTGGGTCGCTTACGCGGGCTTCCCCGACAGCCCGCACCACGCGCTCGCCCAGAAGTACATGGGCGGCCGCGCCTCGTCGCTGCTCACCTTCGGGGTCAAGGGGGGGTTGGAGGGCGGCAAGCGCTTCTACGACGCGCTCCGCCTCGTCAAGCGGCTCGTCAACATCGGCGACGCCAAGTCGCTCGCCTGCCACCCGGCCTCCACCACCCACCGGCAGATGACCCAGGCCGAGCAGCGCGGCGCGGGCGTCCGCCCCGAGACCATCCGGCTCAGCGTCGGCATCGAGCACGTGGCCGACATCCTGGCCGACCTCGACGCGGCGCTCGCGGCGGCCTCGGGCCGCCCGCATCTCGCGCTCGCCTCGGAGTAGCCCCCGTGCCCGTCCTGTTCGATCCCCCCGGCGCCGGCAGCGAGGCCGGCCTCACGGTCGGCCTCGTCAACAACATGCCCGACGCGGCCCTGCGCGCCACCGAGCGGCAGTTCGCGACCCTGCTGGAGCGGGCCGCGGGCGAGCGCGTCGTGCGGCTCAAGCTCTACCACCTGCCCGGCGTGGCCCGCGGCGAGGCGGCCGGCGCCCACCTGCGCGTCGCGTCCGCACCCGTCACGGCGCTCGACCGCAACCGGCCCGACGCGCTGATCGTCACGGGCTGCGAACCGCGCGCGGCCTCGCTGCGGGACGAGCCCTTCTGGGAGCCGATGGCGCGGCTGGCCGACTGGGCCGCGCGCCACACGACCTCCACGCTGTGGTCGTGCCTGGCGGCCCACGCGGCGGTGCTCCACCTGGACGGCGTCGAGCGCCACCGCCTTCCCGCCAAGCGCTCGGGCGTGTTCGCCTGCACGCCCCGCGGCCGCCACGCCCTGCTGCGCGGGGCGCCCGCGCGGCTGCGCATGGCCCATTCCCGCCTGAACGACCTGGCGGGAGCGGAGCTGGCGGCCGCGGGCTACGACGTGCTGACCACATCGGTGGAGGCGGGCGCCAACCTGTTCGCCAGGCAGATGGACGGCAGCCTGTTCGTGTTCGTCCAGGGCCACCCCGAATACGACCCCGACTCGCTCGCGCGCGAGTACCGGCGCGACCTCGCCCGCTACCTGCGCGGCGAGCGGGACGGGATGCCGGGGCTGCCGGAGCACTATTTCGACGCCGCCACCGCGGCCGCCTTCCAGGCCGTGGCGACGCTCGCCGCGGCGGACCGTCGCGCCGTCGGGCTGCGCGACCTGCCGCGCACACTGGGGCTCGCGCCGGGGCTCGCCGAAACCTGGGGCGACACGGTCGTGCCCGTGGTGCGCGCCTGGCTCGACCTCGCGGCCGAGCGCGCGGGGGTGCCGGCCGTGTGGCGCTTCGGCCGTGTGGGGGACGAAATGCCGGTTTGACGATCCGCCGCCCGCGTACGGCTCCGGGACGTCCCGGAGCCTGCCGGTTCCAGGGTATTGGGCGGCTACCGGGCGCGACGCGCGGGCCGTTCACCGTCCTGGCAAACTCCCGGGGCAGTTTCCACAAACGAAGGCCGAAGAAGAGGAGCAGGGATCTCGCTTCCGATCCGGGTTTGACGCACCGTCCCGCGGTGTAACTTCACGGGGTCGACACGATGCGTTGCCTTTGCGGTCTGTCCGGGTTGTTGCTCGGCTTGCGGGCCTCGACCGTCCTCGCTGCCACCTGCACCTTCCAACCCTTCACCACGGTGCCGGGCGCCGACGTCGACATCCGGTGGGCCGCGAAGAGCGGGCATCCCTGCACGCTCGTGTTGACGGTCGACTCGCATATCGAGGTCCAGCGCATGCTGGTCGTTCAGCAGGCCGCTCACGGCACGGCGGCGACCCCCACGCTGTCCAGCATCAGCTACAGGTCGCGGCCGGGTTTCGTTGGTCGCGACAGCTTCGTCATCGAGAGGACCGCGGAAGGAATGGCTCGCCGCGTCATCGGCGGAACCGCTCACTGGACGGTCAACGTGGACGTCGTGCCCTGATCGAGGCGCGGTGCCGCCCCGGCTCAGTCCCCGAGCGGAGAAGGCTCCCCGAGGGTCGAGAACGCTGGCCGGCGCTTGACGGGTCCGCTCTCCCTCCCCGCAAGCCGGGCACCGCTCGGCGCCGACCCCGAGGCCCGGGCCCCGCTCGGTGGGCACCTTTGCCGACCCGCCCCCGTTGACGCCCGGCCCAGCCGGATGCCATCGCGTCCCCGTATGAGCCAGGACCCCGCCCACCCCCCGGACCGCCCCACCACCGACGCGTTGCGGCCCGGCAGCTTCGCGACCGTGCTGGAGCGCAACATCCGCGCCCTGCACGAGCGGCGGTTGGTCGAGGAAGAACGGGCCACGGCGCAGCAGCGGGTGGCCGAGGCCGTCACGCGCTTCACCGGCAGCATGCCCTTCGTCTACCTCCACGTCGCCGCGGTGGTGCTGTGGGTGCTGGTCAACCAGGGGTTGCTCGCGCCCGTTCCCCGCTTCGACCAGAGCTACCTGATCCTGGCGACCGGCGCCTCGGTCGAGGGGATCTTCTTGTCCACCTTCGTGCTGATCAGCCAGAACCGGGCCGCGGTCGCGGCCAACCGGCGGGCCGAGCTCGACCTCCAGGTCAACCTCCTGTCCGAGCACGAGGTGACGCGGCTGCTCGGCCTCACCGCGGCCATCGCGGCCAAGCTCGGCATCGCGGAAGCGCACGACCCGAGCCTGCCCGAGCTCACCGAGCACGTCGCCCCCGAGAAGGTGCTGGACCGCATCGAGGAGGACGGCGGCGAGGCGGCGCCCTGAGCGCCGCCGCCTTCTTCGCGCGGCCCGTGCTCGACGTCGCGCGCGACCTGATCGGCGCCAGCCTGCTGGTGGACGGCGTCGGCGGCCGCGTGGTGGAAACGGAGGCCTACGGGCGCACCGACCCGGCGTCCCATTCCTTCGGGGGACCGACGGCCCGCAACGCCGCCATGTTCGGCCCGCCCGGCCACGCCTACGTGTACCGCTCCTACGGGATGCACTGGTGCTTCAACGTCGTGTGCGGCACGGCCGGGGGCGGCGAGGCGGTGCTGCTCCGCGCGCTGGAACCCGTGCTCGGGCTCGACAGGATGCGGGAGCGCCGCGGCGTGGAGGCGCCGGCGCTGCTGTGCGCGGGCCCGGGCCGGTTGTGCCAGGCGCTCGGCATCGACAAGGCGCTGGACGGCGCGGCGCTGGACGGCCCGCCCTTCGCCTTCGCGGCCCCCGACGGCGCGGTCGCGGTGGCGGCGGGCCTGCGGGTCGGCATCACCAAGGCGGCCGACCGGCCCTGGCGCTTCGGGCTCGCGGGCTCGCGCTTCGTGAGCCGGCGGTTTCCCACGGAAGCGTGACGTCTCAGCCCCGCGCCGCCGTCGCGACGCCGGCCGCGATCAGCACGCCTCCGCCGGCGCGCCGCGACCACAGCGCCGCCTTCGGGCCCCGGAGCAGC
>CAXTDZ010000140.1:0-12114 GCA_964243035.1 uncultured Lichenihabitans sp. | reverse complement strand
CTCCTTATGCGCTTACCCTTACCTCGATCGCGTCAATGCATAAGCGCGGCGGTATTACAGCACACATCTTGCAGAAGGCCAAAAAGGAAAGGGAAGAGGAAAACAGACAGAAAAGAGGCAAAGAGGGACCAAGGACCAAACCAAAGGAGGAGGACCAAAAAGAAGAAAGGAAACAAGGACAAAGCCAAAGGGAGCAGACCAAAAAGGAGGGGGACCAAAGGCAGAGCCAAAGGGGGAAGAGAGCCAAGGGGGAGACGAACCAGGGAGGGGGGCCAAAGGGCAGGACGGCAGAAGGTAGCGAAGCCGGGACGAGGGCCAGACCACGACGCAGGGACGGCGCAACGGGGAACGCCATGGCGACAGGTCGGCCCGAGCCATGAAGGCGAGCGACGGGCGAGCACCGGGGTGGGCCGGCTCTTGCCATGTCTGTACGCAGGTGGGGTCATGCGGATCACGTCGGGGCGCGATCGGTGCCGTGCCCAGGGTTGGGACAAAGGTATCCGTGACCCCCCATGGAGCTGCTCCCGCAGGCAAGCAGCAGAAAACCCCGCCCGGTGGTCCGGGCGGGGCTTGCGGGCGGGGGCCTACTCAGCGCTGCGGCGGCCGTTGGGGCGGGACCAGATCAGGGTCGCGTCCTCGCCGTTCTCCTCGTCGAACAGGTTGGCGTAGATGGGCGCCGTGAAGCTCGGGTCGTCGAGCTTGACCGAAAGATAGTCGCGACCCTCGTTCGAGCGCTTGGACCAGGCGGCCCCGATCTCGGCGCGGCCGACGAAGATGCGATGGCTCGGGGCGTTGTCGTTGGCGCGGGCCTCCTCGGGGACGATGCGGACGTTCTTGGCCTGGACGGTCAGGGTGACGATCTCGCCCTGGAACTCTTTGCCGGACTTCTTGAATGAACCGATGTTAGCCATTGTGTTTCTCCTTGCTGTTTCGAGCCCGCGACCACCGCGGCCTCGATGCGGATCGACGGGCCGCAGGCGATCGACGACGCACCCCCTTCGGGCCGCAGCGCAGCGGAGGACGGCGGCGGGCGAACTTTCTTGGCTTGCGCGAGGAATGCGGCGTCAGCCGCAGGGGAAGAAAGTTGGACCGACGCCGTTGCGGCCCAGGCGATCGAGGCGCAGCCGGCCTGCGGCCAGATCAAGCATCAGGCGAGGCTGCGTGGTCGCGTGCCGGACAGCGTCATGGAGACACTGGCGACGTTAGGTCAGGACAGAGATACGCGAAGAAGGAGCGAGGGCGATGCGCCCTGTCCCAGGTTGGCGAACGCCTCGGCACGGTGCGCGGCACCTCGGACGATGCCACGCCGCGCGATGGCCGGCCGTGCGATCAGGAATGTTGGGCTCTTCTCGGGAGCGAGGGCTATGGACCTTCTCGCCCTAGGGGTCGATGCGGTCGAGGCCGTATGCCGCGAAGCGACCGGAATCGTGCGTGGCAACAGTGTAAAAGGCGACGCATGCGGTCGCGGCGGTCACGCGTCGAAAGCAGCAATGGTCTTGCCCGCGGCCCGACACCCCGCTGTCCGATGCGATGCGGCGAGAGCGACAAGCTGCGTGGAATGATTTCATTGCGATCGATGCAGGTTTGTGACAATATTACAGCATGGCTTTGGAGAAACCCAACATGGCGTCGCTGACGATTCGCAGCCTGGACCCGGCCCTGAAGGAGCGCCTCCGTGTGCAGGCCGCCCGGCGCGGCCATTCGATGGAGGCGGAAGCGCGCCAGATCCTGCGCTCCGCCCTGACCGGCGCCGACCGCGCGACCGAACCCAACCTGGCCGAGCGTATCCGCGCGCGCTTCGAGCCGTTCGGCGGGGTCGAGTTGGAGCTGCCGCCCCGCGAACCGGTGCGCCCGCCGCCGCGCTTCGAATGATGCTGCTCGACACCAACGTGCTGTCCGCGCTCATGAGCGGCAAGCCTCCGCCGGTGGTGGGTTTCATCGCGGCCCAGCCGCTGCCGCTGCTGTTCACCGCGGCCGTGTGCCAGGCCGAGATCCTGGCCGGCATCGCCATGCTGCCCGAGGGCAAGCGGCGCGCCACGCTGGACGGCGCCGCCCGCGCCATGTTCCTGGAAGACTTCGACGAGCGCATCCTGCCGTTCGACGGGCAGGCCGCCGCGGCCTATGCCGAGCTGTCCGCCATGCGCCGCCGCGCCGGCCGTCCGGCCTCGACGATCGACCTTATGGTCGCGGCGACGGCCCGGTGCCACGGCGCCAGCGTCGTCACGCGCGACACCGGCGGGTTCGAGGGCTGCGGCCTGACCGTCATCAACCCGTGGACCGCGTCAGGAGAAAGCAAGGCCTAGCGGGGGATTTGAAGTCAGCGTCTGCCGGTCAGGGTGACAGGCTGACGTTCGGGACACTCTCGCAAGACGAGACGTTCAAGCGGACGTGCTGAGTTGGGTGGGATGGCGCGTCGGCGCCTTACTGGACGGTGATGGCGTCGCCGCGAGCGACCGTGCTCGCGGCGGCGATGATCATCCACTGGCCGCAGCGGTCAACCGGTCTTGGTCCCGAAGCGCCAGACCGGGATGCCCATTGTGCGAGCCTTGTCGGCGAGGTTGTCCTGGATGCCGGTGCCGGGGAAGTGCAGCAGGCCGATGGGCAGCACCTGCAGCATGGCGTCGTTGCGCTTGAAGGGCGCCGCCTTGGCATGGCGGGTCCAGTCGGGCTTGAAGGCGATCTGCGGCACCTTGCGGGTGTCGGCCCATCGGGCGGCGATCAGCTCGGCGCCGGTCGGGCCGCCGCCGTGGATCAGCACCATGTCGGGGTGCTTGGCGTGGACGCGGTCGAGCCGGTCCCAGATCAGGTGGTGGTCGTTGAAGGCGGTCCCGCCGGTGAGGGCGATCTTCGGGCCGGGGGGCACCAGCAGCTCGGTGTCGGCCCGGCGCCGTGCGGCGAGGAAGTCGCGGCTGTCGATCACCGATGCGGTGAGGCCGCGGTGGCTGACCCTGGAGCCGGTGCGGGGGCGCCAAGTGGTGCGGGTGTGGCGCTCGAAGTGGTCGCCAGCGTGGTCGCGGAAGGCCTCCATGGCGTTGCGCCGCTCGATCAGGGTCAGGCCCTCGGCGGTGAGGCGTTCCAGCTCGACGGAGCGGACCTCCGAACCGTCCTGCTCGCCCTGGCTGCGCCGCTGCGCCTGCTCGTTGTCGTCCAGGGCGCGCTCGACCCGGTCGGTGGCGCGGTGGAACAGGTTGACCGTGGACCAGAGCAGCTCGTCGAGGTCGGGTTCGAGCCGCGTGTCGGCCAGCGCCACCACCAGGGCGTCGAAGATGTCGGCCACCGAGGTGGCGACGGTGCCGGCTTCGGGCAGCGGCCTGGGGTCGGGTTCGTCCGCGAAGGGGCGGTAGCCGTAGAGCTGGAGTTCGGTGAGCAGGTGGTCGGTCGGGGAGGTGGCGTGCGGCTCGGGGCCTAGGTCGTCGTGGTGGGGGATCATCGGGGGTCTCCTGGTTCGGTCGCGGCCGCGCCCATCGCGGCCTTCCATGGCGACGACAGGCGGCGGGCGGGCCGGCCCTGCACCCGGAGCGGCAGCGCAGGGCCGCAGCGCAGCGGAGGATGGCGGAGGCCGGTTGTTTTGGGTCGCGATGCAAAGGCGGGCTCATCCGGGGTCCCCGCGCGGCCTGCCGCGTGGGGTGGTGGACCGCCGGCGGAAAACAATCGGCCGCAGCCATTGCCTGGCCGGACCGCCTGCCGCCCGATCGCCCTCTCGGAAGGCCGTGGGTTGCGGCCCTCGCCAGGCACGGGGGACACTGCTGGTCACCGGCGCCAAGACCTGTCTCGCGCGGCATCAGCGTCCAGGCGGTCCGGATGAGGAGCCCAGCACCATGAAGCGCGCCACGTCCTCGGGGACGATCTGCACGCGCAGCCTCGTCCGGACGGCATCCGGTCCCAGCGCGGTGAGGTCGTCGTTGAAGTCCTTGCGAGCCGGCGACAGCGCGACCGCCTCGACTCCGGCCGCCTGCGCCCGTTCGGTCAGGGCCGCCGCTGCCCCTTGCCCGGCCGAGTCGTTGTCGCGGAGGATGTAGAGCCGGCGCAGTGTGGCGGGGAAGAGCAGCGCGGCAAGGTGGCCTGCCGAGAGCGCCGCCGCGAGCGGCAGGGTGGGCATGATGCCGGGGAGCGACAGCACGGTCTCGATGCCTTCGCCGGCTGCCATCACGTCGTCCACCCGGCCGAAGCGCACCGCGTGGCCGAGCAGGTCGCCCATGGCCCGGCGCGGTGTCTCGACGGGGGCCTTGCCGCATCCGTCGCGGGCGAGGTAGGTGCGCTGCACCCCGGTCAGGGTGCCGTCGCGGTCGGTCACGGCGGCGATCAGCGCGGGCCAGGCTTCTGGGTGGGCCTCGTCGCCGGCGCGATAGTGGCAGGCGGGGTGGAAGCGGAGCGCTCCAGTGTCGTGCAGGGCGGTCAGGCACCGGGTCCGCAGGTAGGTGTCCGCGAGCGTTCCGGAGAGCGGTCGGCTCATGGCGAACAGGCGTCGCGCCGCCTCGGGCGATCCCTTACGGACGGGAGATGATGCACCGTTGCAGCGCTGTCGTGCACCGGGGTGCGGCAAGCTAAGGAAGCGGCAGGCTTCGGCTGTCACGTCGGCGAAGGTATGGAACCCGCAGCTGTGCCGGATGAGGTCGAGCAGGTCGCCGTGCTGGCCGGTCGCGGCGTCGGTCCAGCGACCAGCAGCGCCCTTGCCCTCGGCCGGTCCGGCCAGCCGCACGTAGAGGGAGCGGCCCGGCGTGTTGTGGACGTCGCCGACGAGCCAGTAGCGGCCCTTGCGGCGGCCGTTGGACAGGTAGCGCCGGCACACGGCTTCGGCCTCGGCGCCGAGATGCCGCGCCAGGTCGGCCGCATCGAGGCGGGGCATCACGCGGCCTCCCGCGCGGTGATCCGCTCGACGGGGTGGCGCTCCAGGAGCCGTGCCAGCACGGCCACGCCGCCATTGTTGACCGGGACGAACATCCGCAGCGTCCAGGCGATGATCTCACCGAACAGCCCGTCGGCCCGGAGCCGATCGCGCATCGCCTCGGTGAACCCGGCGAGCTCGATCCGGTAAGCGCCCATGACGCGCACCCGGTGCAGCCGCAGCCCGCCGGCGAGGTCGAGCGTCGTGCCGGCGTCGAGCAGACCCGCAAAGGCGGCGTCGGCCGACAAGGCAGGCGGGCCGCCCTCGGTCGTGCCTGCCGCCTGGGCCGCCCACGCCGCCGGTACGAGCCGGCCGATGATGCGCTCGCCGTCATCGGCCTGCAGGCGATACACACGCGTCGAGTCGCCGGGCAGGCGTTTCCAGATCGGCAGCAGCAGGCCGGCGACGATGTGGAGCGTGCTGTCGGTAAAAGCCGGCACGGCCGCGACCTCTTCCTGCCAGGCGGCCGCGAAGGCGTCGCGGTCGGCCTCTTCCCAGTGGCTGTCCCCTATTGCGGCCAGCGCGGCGCTGTGCTGCTCCATCGGCCGGATCAGCCGCACGCGGCGCTCGACGCTGCCGTCGTCCAGCATCAGGCTCGGCGCCGGCACCTGCACGGCGGCGCGACCGGAGCGGGCATTGATCAGGGGGACGGCGCGAGCGTCCGCGAGGCGGTCGAGCGCCTCGTCGAGGGTGACGGGCGTGTTGCGCTGGCGCTGGGTGATGGTGAGCAGCCGGGTCTCGGCGCCGGTGCCGGGATGGACATGGACCGTGCGCCGGTCGGTGACGGTGAAGCTCTCCGCCCGGAGCGTCTCAAGCCCGACGTCGTAGTTGCCGCTGGCGACCGCGCCCGCGATGCGCGCCTCGAGCAGCTGCTCGAAGGCGGTGAACAGGACGCCCTGCAGGTCGATGGTCAGCGCCAGCAGCCGGTTCAGGAAGGTGGTGATGGGCGGCAGCGCGTCGCGCAGCCCGCCCGAGCCTTTGTCGAGCAGCGCCAGGCCGGTGGCGTCCTCGAAGGTCTTGAGCGGGCAGCCCTCGACCACCCCGGCGGCGAGCAGCGTGTAGAGCTGGCGCAAGGCGTCGCGCGCGTAGGGTGACTCCAGGTTGTCCTCGGGGCGGAATAGGCCCTGGCCGCCGGTCTGGCGCTGGCCGCGGGTGATGGCGCCCAGCGTGTCGAGCCGCCGCGCGATGGTGGACAGGAAACGCTTCTCGGCCTTGACGTCGGTGGCGACGGGGCGGAACAGCGGCGGCTGCGCCTGGTTGGTGCGGTTGGTGCGGCCGAGCCCCTGGATGGCGGCGTCCGCCTTCCAGCCCGGCTCCAGCAGGTAGTGGACCCGCAGCCGCTGGTTCTTCGCCGCGAGATCGGCGTGGTAGGAGCGCCCCGTGCCGCCGGCGTCCGAGAACACCAGGATGCGCTTGCGGTCGTCCATGAAGGCCGCCGCCTCGGCGAGGTTGGCGGACGGCGCCCGGGTCTCGACGCTGAGCCGGTCCCCCTTGCGGACGAGGCGCCGCGACCGGCCCGTCACCTCCGCCACCGTGTCGCTGCCGAAGCGCTGGACGAGCTGGTCGAGGGCGCCGGGGACGGGCGGCAGGCCGGCGAGCGTCTCGACCAGCCGGTCGCGCCGGGCGACGGCGTCGCGGCAGAGCACCGGCTGGCCGTCGCGCCACACCGGCCGCGACGACAGGTTGCCCTCGCCGTCGGTATAGGGCTCGTGGAGCTGCACCGGGAAGGAGTGGGCCAGGTAGTCCAGCACGTATTCGCGCGGCGTGATGTCGACCTGGACGTCGCTCCATTCCTCCGTCGGGATCTCCGCCAGCCGCCGCTCCAGCAGCGCCTCGCCGGTGGAGACGATCTGCACCACGGCGGCGTGGCCCGCTGCCAGGTCGCCCTCGACCGCGCGGATCAGCGTCGGCATCTTCATGCCGGTGAGGAGGTGGCCGAAGAAGCGCTGCTTGGCGCTCTCGAAGGCGGAGCGCGCGGCGGACTTCGCCTGGGCGTTCAGCGTGCCGGCCGACCCCGTTATGTTGGCGGCCTCCAGCGCGGCGGTCAGGTTGTTGTGGATGATGGCGAAGGCGCCCGCGTAGGCGTCGTAGATGCGGGTCTGCTCGGGCGTCAGGCGGTGCTCGACGAGCTCGTAGGCGACACCCACGTAGGACAGCGAGCGGGCCGTGTAGAGGCCGAGCGCCCGCAGGTCGCGGGCCAGCACCTCCATGGCCGCGACGCCGCCCGCCTCGATCGCTTCCACGAACTCCGCCCGGGTCGCGAAGGGGAAGTCGGCGCCGCTCCATAGCCCGAGCCGCTGCGCGTAGGCGAGGTTGTGCACCGTGGTAGCGCCGGTCGCGGAGACGTAGACGACCCGGGCGTCCGGCAGCGCGTGCTGCAGGCGCAGCCCGGCGCGGCCCTGCTGCGAGGCCGCAACGTCGCCGCGTTCCCCTTTACCGCCGCCGGCGTTCTGCATGGCGTGGCTCTCGTCGAAGATGATGACGCCGTCGAAGTTGAGGCCGAGCCAGTCCACGACCTGGCGCACGCGCGAGGCCTTGCCGCCACGTTCCTCCGAGCGCAGCGTCGCGTAGGTGGTGAACAGGATGCCCTCGTCGAGCCGGATGGGCGTGCCCTGGCGGAAGCGCGACAGCGGGGTGACCAGCAGGCGTTCCTGGCCGAGCGCCGCCCAGTCGCGCCGGGCGTCCTCGATCAGCTTGTCGGACTTCGACACCCAGAGCGCCCGGCGGCGCCCCTGCAGCCAGTTGTCGAGGATGATGCCGGCCGCCTGGCGGCCCTTGCCGGCGCCGGTGCCGTCGCCCAGCATGAAGCCGCGGCGGAAGCGCACCGCCCCCTCGGCCCCGTCCGGCGCCGCCGACACCGCGTCGCGGGTCGCGTCCACTTTCCAGGAACCATCCAGGAAGGCCGCGTGCGCCTCGCCGGCGTAGATCACGGTCTCGAGCTGGGCGTCCGAGAGCAGGCCGCCGGCGACCACGGACGCGGGCAGGCGCGGGCGGTAGCAGGGCCTGGGCGGCGCGACCGAGGCCATGGCGGCCGACTGCACCAGCCGCGTCGGATGCGGCTGGGCGCCGGGGATGCGGATCGACTGCAGCGCGTAGGGCTCGTAGATCGCGTCGGTGAGGCGGCCGTTTTCGGCCGGGACCGCGTCGAGGGTCTCGTAGGCGAGCTCGATCCCCTCCGGCTCGGCCGCAACGGCGGCGCGGGCGGGAGCCGCCCGGCGGACGGGAGCATTCTGTCTTTGGCCGACCGGCGTTGGGGCGGGAACGGGCGTGGACATCGCAACGGGCAGCCGGGGCGGCACGTGGCGCTCGACCCAGGCGAGCAGGGTGGCGGCGTCGGGCGCAACACCGGGCGACGGCGGGAAGGAGGTCGGATCGTCGGCGGGGCGCTTGTCGATGACGGTCAGGCGCGTCTCGACCGTGGTGCCGTGCGGGGCGAAGACCTTGCCGTCGATGGCGGCCGAGAACACCACGCGTCCGCGCTCTTGCAGTCGCACGAAGGCGTCGCGCCAGGCCGGCGCCTCCGGCGCGAAGCCCGCGCCGGTGATAGCCACCAGCCGGCCGCCCTCGGCCAGGCGGGCGAGCGCCGAGGCGACATGCCGGCAGGCCGCGTCGGCCACGCGCCCCGAGACGTTCGCGAGGGCCGAGAAGGGCGGGTTCATCAGCACCACGCCCGGCACCGTGCCGGGGGCGAGGTGGTCGTCGATCTGCGCCGCGTCGAACCGCGTCACGGGCGTGCCGGGGAACAGCTCGGCCAGGACACCGGCGCGGGTATCGGCGAGCTCGTTCAGCACCAGCGCGCCGCCCGCGGCCTCGGCCAGGACGGCGAGCAGGCCGGTACCGGCCGATGGCTCCAGCACCAGGTCGCCGGGCACGACCGCCGCCGCGGTCAGGGCCGCGAAGCCGAGCGGGACCGGGGTGGAGAACTGCTGGAAGGCCTGGCTTTCCAGCGAGCGGCGCGTCTGGGTGGGGAGCAGCCCGGCGACGCGCTCCAACATCGCCAGTGCGGCGGCGGGCGATCGCGCCTGGCGGAGAACCGTGCGGCCGTAGCGGCGCAGGAACAGGACCGTGGCGGCCTCGCAGGCTTCGTAAGCCGTTTTCCAGTCCCAGACGCCGGACGCGTCCGCGGCGCCGAACACCGTCTGCATGGCGGCGCGCAGCGTGGCGGCGTCGAGGCGCCGGCCATGTTCGAGGTGGGGAACGAGCTGACGCGCGGCCGCTATGATCGCGGTAGCAGGAGCGGGGGCGGCAGGGTCGAGCTGTTGCGGGACGGAAGACGGTGAGCGAAGGGTCATGGTGAGTCCTCGGGAGAGCGGGGTGCGGGGACGAGCCGCGCGACGCTCTCTCGACCGCGCCGGCTCACCCCCGGCCCGGCCGCCCTCTTCCTCTCAAGCCGCCGTGACGGTCCGCGCCCAGGCGAGCCGCTCCTCGCGGCTCATGGCGGCGAGCCGCAGCAGGAGGTCGCCATGGCAGGGCAGCGGGGGGCAGGAACAGACGAGGTCGCGGCCGCGCAGCTCGTCGAGCCCGCGCAGCAGCTCCGGCTGCTCCGCCAGCCAGCGTGTGTGCTTGGCGATCACCGTGGCGCGGTCTCCCTCGAAGCCGAGCCGGAACGGGTTGTCCCACGGGCTGCCGCGGCCGACGTTGATGGCCCCGGCCGGTCGTCCGGCGTCATGTTCGTTCAGGACTTTGTTCACGATTGCGGGCATCTTGCTTCCTTTCAGGTTTGTGGAACAACGGACGAAAGGGGGATCAAACTCCCTGTCGAACGGGATGCGGGGGAAGGCGGGGTGACGGATCACCCCGCCCCGGACCTACTCGGCCGCGAGCGCATGGTCGGAGGGGAAAGCAGCGTCGGCCGGCGCCTCGGCATCGGCGGCGAGGAACGCCGGCAGGGCCTCGGTAGCGTCGCTCGGCGCCGCGTCGGCCAAGGGAGCCTCCGACCCGCGCAGCGGCTCCGGCAGCCAGCCGGTGCCCTCCAGCAGCCGCTCGGCTTCCCGCGCCATGTCGGCCTTCTTCAGGGGCTCGATCAGCTGCGCCGACCGCTCGCCCTTGGCCTCGCGGACGGCGTCCAGGATGCGCGCCTTGGAGACGCGGCCGAGATAACCATCGACCGTCGGGCGCCAGCCCGCGTCCGCCATGTCGAGCCCGACTGCCCCGGCCAGGCGGTCCGCCTGCGCCAGCCGCTGGTCGAGGCGGTGCTGCGTCAGGCCAAACCCGCCGGAGCGATCGACCTTCTCGACGAGCGCGTTCACGCCGGCACTGACGCAGTGCGCCAGCAGCGCCAGCCGGCTCGCCTCGTCGAGCGCGGCGAGCCAGTCCCAGAGCGCCTGGTCGTCGTGCGGGACATCGGCCCGCCATCCCTCGTGCCGGGCGGCGATCGACCGGGCCGACGGGCTGTCCTTCAGGTCCGGCGCCTGCACGGCGAGGAAGACGGAGCGCACCGCCGCCTCCAGGCAACCGCCCGATGCTCCAGGGGTGTGGAAGGCGTCGGCGACGAGCTTGTGCAGCAGCACCGTCAGCGCCACGTCCGGGTTGCCCGCCACCGCGTCCCGCAACGCCAGCGTCCGATGGGCCGTCAACTCCAGCAGCAGCCGTTCGGGCAGCGGCTTGACGGCACCGTCCTCGTCCTCTGCCGGTTCGACTGGCCCGCCAGCGATGGTGACCACCGTTTTCCGGGCAGCCGATGGAGAAAGGCTACCCTCGGCGCCCGCTTCCTCTGCGCCCACGCCACCGCCGTCGGGTTCGGCCAGGGGCGCCTCGTCCTGCGGCCGGACGTAGCCGCGGTCCACCAGCAGCCCGCCTTCGGCGTCGATGCTGACAAAGGCGCCGCCGCTGGCCATGTCGGCGGGGTCGTAGGTTACGGCCCGGTTCTCGAACGCGGCGAGCCCCGCCTCGATCTCGCCCAGCCGCTCGTCCACCGCGTCCGGCACGTCGGCGCCCGCGTAGGCCGCTTCGATCTCCGCATATTCGGCCTGCAGGGCGTCGGCCGCCGCCTGCTCCTCGGCCGTGAAGGGGACGGGTTCGCCCGCCAGCCTGCGCAGGCCGTGGGCGTGGTCGTAGGGCAGCGACGCCCTGAGGTCGGCCCAGCGCCATCCCTCGTCCAGGACCGCCGCCGCCGCGTGCTTCAGCTTCTCGGCGACGAGCCGGTCGAGGAGGGCGGCGTCCTGCAGCCAGCCGCCGTCATCGCCCTGGAACAGGTCGCGCAGGACCGTGCCGCCGGCCGCTTCGTAGGCCTCGACGCCGACGAACAGCGCGCGCCTGTCGCAGGCACGCACCGTGCGCTCGGTCAGCAGGCGGCGGATCTGGTGGGGCTCCTTCGACCAGGACGCCGCCAGCGCCTCCCAGACCTGTTCCTGCCGCGCGTGGTCCTCCGAGACCGTGAAGGCCATCAGCTGGTCGAGCGTCATGCCGTCGGCGGCGTAGAGGTCGAGCAGCCGCTCCGACACCGCGGCGAGGCGGAGCCGCTGCTTCACGACATGGGGCGGGACGAAGAAGGCGGCCGCAACCTCCGCCTCCCCCATGCCCTTGTCCCGCAACGCCTGGAAGGCACGGAACTGGTCGAGCGGGTGGAGCGGGGCGCGCTGCAGGTTCTCGGCCAGCGAGTCGTCCTCGGCGAGGATGAGGGTCGCGGGGTCGCGCACGACGCAGGGGACGGGGGCGGTCCGGCTCAGGCGCTTCTGCTTGACCAGCAGCTCCAGCGCCCGGAAGCGCCGGCCGCCGGCCGGCACCTCGTACAACCCGGTCTCGGCGCCCTCGGCATCGCGCAGCGGCCGCACGGTCAGGCTCTGCAGCAAGGTGCGCCGGGCGATGTCCTCGGCCAGCTCCTCGATCGACAGGCCGGCCACCACGCGCCGGACGTTCGCCTGGGACAGGACGAGCTTGTTGAAGGGGATGTCGCGCGAGGGCGACAGGGTGAGCTTGGGGACGGGTTTGGTCATGGGGCTGATCTCCGCGGCGGGCCGGCCGGGAGCTACTCTCCCGACCTCCAACCCGTCGCGAACACCCCTCCCGCCCTCTTCCTCTCGACCGGGCGGTCCCAGAACCGATGCGGCTCGAGCAGGGCTGGAACCTGATCACCCCGTTGCACCGCGGCGTCGTCGAGCTACGGGCCGAGAGGGTCTGCCGCGGGCACGCTTGCCGCGTTCAACGCCTCGACCGTATCGCCATCCGCATCGGCGATGCTGATCGAGAGGTCGCCCTGGTCGTTGTTGACGTAGGCGGTCAGGCCGGTC
>CAXTDZ010000139.1:0-12117 GCA_964243035.1 uncultured Lichenihabitans sp. | reverse complement strand
CGCGGACGCGCCGGGTGCCGCGCGCCGACATGTCCCGGGCGCTTCACGGCGCGGCGGCCTCGGCGGCGGCCCGCCAGCGCGCGGCGTATCCCGAGAAGCCCGGGCCCAGCCGGACGCCGTCGCCGGCGGTCGCCCCGAAGGCTGGTCCGGCTTCCCCGCGGCCGGCAAAGAGCCTCGCCGCTCCCGCCGCCGTGCCGGTCGCGCCCGCCGACGCGCGGACGGCGCGCCCCGTGAGCCGCGCCAGCGCGTCGAGGAAGGTCCGATTGCGCGCGAACGGGCCCTCCACGGCGGTGGGTCCCGACGCGCCGAGCAGGTCCAGGCAGGTCGCGGTCATCAGGGCCGCGTAGAGGCTCGCCGCCGCGGTCCTCTCGGCGCCCGTCAGCGCCGCTTCGGCGTGCGTCCAGCGGCCCGTCCCGCGCGGGAAGGGACCGCTGCCCGGCGCGAAGCTCGGCAAGGCCATGACGCCCCGCTCGACCACCGAGGCCACCGCGGCCGCGTCGGGCTCGACGGCCCGCTGCCCCGTCAGGAGGTCGAACTCGCGCCCGCCCATGAAGCGGGCGGAGGGCACGGGCCGCCCGTAGGCGTCCACGTTGGCGAGCGTGTCGCGCGTCGCGTCGAGCCCGTCGAGGGAGCCGCCCACCGCGAAGGCCACGACCCAGGTCCCGGTCGACACCACCGCCTGGGGCGCCGACGACGCCTGGACGTGGGGCAGCAGCGACGCGTTGGAGTCGTGGATGCCGCAGGCGACCGGGACGCCGCGGCCGAGCCCGATCCGGTCCGCCAGCGCGGGGCGCACGGTCCCGAGCGCGTCGAAGGCGGAGCGTGCCGGCGCCATCAGCGCCCCCCATCCCACGCGATCGACCAGGGTGGAGAAGGCGCGGCGCTCCGGCGCCCACAGGTCGGTGTGGCAGCCGAGCGAGGTCGGCTCGGTGGCGGCCACGCCGGTGAGGCGCCAGGCCCAGTACTGCGGGTAGGTGACGAAGCGGGACGCGCGGGCGAAGGCGTCGGGGAAGGCCCCCGCCTGCCAGAAGAGCTGGGCGCCGAGGTTCAGGCCGCCCGGCAGCCGCGGCGAGAAGGTTTGCGCGAAGGGCGGCCGCACGCGCGCGTAACCGATCGCGACCGCATCGGGGCCGTCGTGCTCGTAGTCGAGCACCGGCAGGGCGAGGCCGTCCGGCCCGATCAGGGCGCCGGTGGCGCCGTGCGTGGTGATCGACACCGCGTCGACCCCGACGGACGCGGCGGCGTCCGCGAGCGCGTCGAGGAGGAAGGCCTCGGTCGCGGCCACGTCGGCGTGCGGGTAGGGGCCGTCCGCGCGGACGCGGTTGGGCATCGTCCGCACCCACGCCTCTGACCCCGTCGCGGCGTCGACCACCACCAGCTTCACGTTGGTCTTGCCGACGTCGAGCACCGCGATCCGGGCCGGCGGGGCGGGGCTCACGGGAGGTGGAACAGCGTGCGGAGCGGCAGAACCACGGGCGCGTTCGAGGGCTCCGCGTCCATGACGTCCGCCATCCGGGCCCACCAGCGCCGCATGGCGGGATGGTCGGCCAGACTGTCCATCGCGTGGTCGCGCCGCCGCCACAGCACGGCGAAGAGCAGGTTCGTGCCGGGTTCGAGGTGGATGGAGTAGTCCGCGACCCCCGCCTCGCGAAGGAGGGCTTCGAGCTCGGGCGGCAGCGCGTCGTGGCGGCGGCGGTACTCGTCTTCGCAGCCGGGGCGGAGCCGCATCGCGAAGGCGTGCTTCTCGTGGGTGGCGGGGTCGAAGGGGCCGGTCACGCGGGTCTCCGCGGCGGGATGATGCGGCGGACCAGGATCGGCAGCGCGATCGTGCCGATCAGCATGAGGCCGACCACGATCGACATGATGATGCCCGGCACGTTGAGCAGGCCGAGCCCGTAGGTCACGAGGCCCATCACCAGGGCCGCGATCACCACGCCCGGGATCGTGCCCGACCCGCCCTGGATGCTGACGCCGCCGAGCACCACGATCGTGACGACGTCGAGCTCCCAGCCGAGCGCGATCGAGGGCCGGGTCGAGCCGAGCCGGCCCGTCAGCATCACGGCCGCGAACCCGGACGCCAGTCCCGTCAGCAGGAACAGGACGAGGCGGATGCGCTCCACCCGCAGGCCCGAGAAGCGGGCCGCGACGGCGTTGCTGCCCACCGCCCGCACGGCGCGGCCGAACACGGTCCGGTGCAGCACGACGCCCGCCACCAACGCGAGAACCAGGAAGGAGGCGAACTCGAACGACACCGGCCCCCACGCGTAGCCCTGGCCGAACCAGCCGAGGCCGGCGGGATAATCCTTGAGCACGCCGTCGCCGAGCGCGAGGTAGCTCAGGCCGCGGTACAGGCTCATGGTGCCGATCGTGGCCATGATGGAGGGCAGGCCAAGCCGCGCCACCAGCAGGCCGTTGACCAGCCCGCAGGCGGCCCCGGTGCCGAGCCCCACCGCCACCAGCCCCGGCGTGCCGGTGCCCCCCGCCGCCGCCTCGCCCATGGCGGTGGAGGCGAGCGCGATGATGCCGCCCACCGACAGGTCGATCTCCCCCGCCGTCACCACGAAGGCCATGGCGAGCGCCACGACGGACTTCTCGGTGAAGTTGAAGGTTGCGTCGCTGAGGTTCCAGACGTCGAGGAAGTAGGGCGAGGCCAGCGCGTTGGCGGCGAAGACCGCGACACCCACGGCGAACAGCAGCGCTTCCCAGCTCCCGGCCGCGCGCCGCAGGGGCGAGGCGAGCCGGTCGGGGATGGCGCGGGGCGCGGGAACGGCGTCCAGGGTCAAGGTTTCTCCTCCGCGGGCCGAACCGCGGCGGCCCGCAGGATGACGCGGCCGCGGCGGCGCTCGGCGCGCGTGTTCAGCGCCACGGCCGCGATGATCACCGCGCCCGCGATGGCCATCTGCGCGAAGGGCGACACGTTGATCACCGGCAGGGCGTTCTTGACCGTGCCCAGGAACAGCGCGCCCCCCACGGCGCCCGCGACCGTGCCGATGCCGCCCGCGATCGACACGCCCCCGATCACGCAGGCCGCGATCACGTCCAGCTCGAAGCCCAGCGCCACGTCCACGTAGGCGACCGCGTAGCGGGCGACCCACAGGTAGCCGCACAGGCCCGACAGCGTCCCCGAGAAGCAGAAGGCGAGGAAGCGCGACCGCCCGGGGTCGATCCCGGCGTAGACCGCGGCGGCCGGGTTGCCGCCCACCGCGTACCAGCCCCGCCCCACCCCCGTGCGCCCGAACACGACCGTTGCCGCCGCGATGGCGACGACGGCCGTCCAGCTCAGCACCGGCAGGCCGAGAGCCTCCGTCCGCGGCAGCGCCAGGAAGGCGGGGGTGAACTGGAAGCTGTTGATCCAGGCGCCTCCCGACAGCACGAAGGCGAGCCCCCGGTAGATCGTCAGCGTGCCGAGCGTCACCACGATCGGCGGGATGCCGAGCCCCCACACCAGCGCCCCGTTCACGGCGCCGAGCGCGAGGCCGAGGGCGGGGGCCAGGAGCAGCAGCAGCGGGAGCGGCACGCCGGGGTGGTGGGCGTCGACCAGCGCCACGGCGACGCCGGTCAGCGCCACGTTGGCCGCCACCGACAGGTCCACCGAGCGCGTCAGGATCACGGCGGCCTGCCCGAGCGCCATGATGACCAGGATGGCGGTGTCGTTGAACACGCCGCCGAGGTTCTGCGGCGTCACGAACCCCGGGAAGCGGGTCGCGACCGCGGCGAGCAGCAGGATCAGGGCCGCGGCGAGCAGCACCTCGCGCCGGGCCAGCAGGGCGCCGACGCCGGGGGCGGCGGGCCCGGGGCGGGACGCGGCGAGGCTCACCGGCGGGCTCCCTCGGCCACGTTGCCCGTGGCGGCCGCGACCAGCACCTCGGGGGTGAGCCCGTCGCGCGCGAAGGTGCCCGCCATCCGACCCTCGCGCATCACCATCACGCGGTCGGCCATGCCCAGGATCTCGGGCAGTTCGGAGGACACCATCAGCACCGCGAGGCCCTGGCCCGCGAGCTCGCTCATGAAGGCGTGGACGGCCGCCTTGGAGCCGATGTCGATCCCCTTGGTTGGCTCGTCGAGGATGACGACCTTGGGCTTCGTCGCGAGCCACTTGCCGATCACCACCTTCTGCTGGTTGCCCCCCGACAGCGTGCCGAGCGGCTGCGACAGCGAGGCCGCGCGCAGGTCGAAGCGCTCCGCGTAGGCGCGGGCCAGCCGGAACTCCTCGGCGGCGCGGATGAAGCCGCGGCGGGACACGGCGCCGAGGCAGCCCAGCGTCATGTTCTCGACGATGGGCATGGCGAGCACCGCGCCGTGGCGCCCGCGCTCCTCGGGCACGTAGACGATGCCGGCCGCGATCGCGTCCGCGGTTGAGCGGAGGCGCAGCGCGCGGCCCTCCACCGCGACCCGTCCCGCCGAGGGCCGCGTCGCACCGAACAGCGCCTGGGCCAGCTCCGACCGGCCGGCGCCGACGAGGCCGTAGAGCCCCAGGATCTCGCCGCGGCGCAGCGTGAAGGAGACGCCGTCGAACTCGGTCGGGTGGCAGAGATCGTCCACCTCCAGCGCCGGGGCGCCGATCGCGGCGGGCCGCTTGGGGAAGACCTGGTCGACGCTGCGGCCGACCATCAGGCGCACCAGGGCGTCGCGCGTCACCTCGCTCATCCGGCCGCTGCCCACCGCGCGGCCGTCGCGGAACACCGCGTAGTCGTCGGCGACCCGGTCCAGCTCCTCGAACTTGTGGCTGATGAACAGGATCGCCCGGTTCTGGCCCTTGAGCCGCTCGACCACGCCGAACAGGTCGGCGGCCTCCTTGTGGGACAGGGCCGCGGTGGGCTCGTCCATGATCACGACCTCGGCCTCGACCGAGAGCGCGCGGGCGATGGCCACCAGGTGCCGCTGGGCGATCGACAGGTCCTTCAACCGCGTCGCGGGCCGGATGGGGGCGTCGAGGCTTTCGAGCAGGGCCGCGGCCTGCCTCCGCACGGCCGGCCAGTCGACGAGGCCGAGGCGCGTCTTCGGCGCGTGGCCCACAAAAATGTTCTCCGCCACCGTCAGCTCGTCGAACAGCACGGTTTCCTGGTGGATGGCGGTGATGCGCGCCGCCTCCGCGTCCTGGGGCGACGCGAAGAACACGGGCTGCCCGTTCCTGAGGATCGCGCCCGCGTCGGGCCCGTAGAGGCCCGTCAGGATCTTGACCAGCGTCGACTTGCCGGCGCCGTTCTCCCCCACCAGCGCCGTGACGCGGCCGGGGCGCAGGGCAAGGTCCACGCGGTCGAGCACCACCACGCCGGGGAAGCGCTTGGACACGCCGCGCAGTTCAAGGAGTGGCGCGGGCGGTGCGTCCGGTTCGGGAAGCGGTGCGAGGGCTTGCAGGGCGGAGGGCAGGGCGTTCGCTCCCGTGGTGGTTCGTGTTCTTCCCGGCGCCGACGAACATCAGCCTAAAAAATCTGCGTGGCTGGGCCTTTACGCCCTTCGCCCCGCCCTGCGGGGAGAAGGTGCCCGACAGGGCGGATGAGGGGTTGGTGAGCGTGCGTGGGCCCCACCCTCATCCGGCCTGTCGGCCACCTTCTCCCGCCCGGGCGGGAGAAGGGCAGAACCGGTGGGCGCCCGAGTTTGCAAGGCCCGTCAGCTCCGGGGGACGGGGCGGCCTGGTCAAAACACCTTGGCGAACTGGTCGACGTTGGTCTTGTCGTACACGAAGGGGTCCGCCATGGCGGCCTCGTCGCCCCCGTCGAGCGTCACCTTGCCCATCCGGCCGATCGACAGCGCGGCGCCGGGCGCGGGTTTCTCACCCTTGACGAGGTCGTAGGCCAGGTAGGCCGCCGAATAGCCGAGGTCGATCGGGTTCCAGATCGCGAAGCTCTTGGTGGCGCCCGAATGCACCGCGCCCGCCATCTCGGAGGGGAGCCCGAGGCCGGTGACGAAGACCTCCCCGACCTTGCCCGCGTCCTTCACGGCCTGGGCCGCGGCCACGATGCCCACCGAGGTCGGCGCCACGATCACCTTGGCGTCCGGGTGGGTCTGCAGCAGCCCTTGCGTCTCGCGGTAGCTCTTGTCGCTGAGGTCGTCGCCGTAGACGGTGGCGACCAGGTCGAGGCCGGGGTAGTTCGGCAGCACCTTCTTCATCTCGGCGATCCAGGTGTTCTGGTTGGTCGAGGTGACGGTGGCGGACAGGATGGCGAGCTTGCCCTTGGCGCCGGGCAGGGCGTCGGCCGCGAGCTTGTCCAGCATGTTGCCGATCAGCGCGTTGGACGACGGGTTGAGGTGCAGCATCCGCCCTTCGGGCGCCACCGCCGAGTCCCAGGAGATGACCTTGATGCCGCGCGCCATGGCGCGCTTCAGCACGGGCACCAGCGCGTCCTTGTCGTTGGCCGAGACCGCGATGGCGTCGACCTTCTGCGAGATCAGCGCGTTGATGACCTCGATCTGCCCCTCGGCGGTGGTCGTGGTGGGGCCGGTGTAGACGATTCTGACGTCGCCCAGCTGCTTGGCGGCCTCCTCGGCGCCCTTGTCGGCGGCGTCGAAGAAGCCGTTGCCGAGCGATTTGGCCACCAGCGCGATCCTGACCTCGGCGGCCTCCGCCGCGCCGGCGAGCAGGCCCGCGAGCGCCGTGGACAGCGCGAGGGCCTTCAAAAGCTTCACCATCCTCAGTTCCTCCCTTGGTGTTGTTCCGCCATCGCGCCGGTTCAGCCGGTCGACGACGACGTCCGGGTCGACGGCCGCCCGGGGTCGGCGATGATCAGGTCGATCCCGGCCCCCTCCACCATGCGGCGGTCGTCCGCCGTGACGCGGCTGTCGGTGATGATGCGGCTCACCCGGGCGAGCGGCGCCAGGATCATCGAGGACTGCGCGCGGAACTTCGTGGCGTCGACCAGCACCACCAGCTCGTCGGCCTGCCGCATCAGCCGCTGCTCGGACGAGATCGTCAGCGCGTCCTGCTCCATGATGCCCAGCGCCGACACGCCCATGGCGCCCATGAACATGCGCCGGGCCCGGAAATGCACGGTGCCGTCGTCCTCGAACGGGCTCAGGATGATGGTCTGCTCGCGGTAGATCGTGCCGGACGGCACCATCACGGTGCAGGCCGAATGGCGCAGGAGGTGGTCGGCCACCGCGAAGGAGTTGGTGAGCACCTGCAGCCGCAGCCCGGCCATCGCGTGCACCATCTGGAACGTCGTGGTGCCGCCGTTGACGATGACCGCGTCGCCCTCGTCGCAGAGGTCCACCGCGGCCCGCGCGATGGCGCGCTTCTCCAGCAGGTTCGGGCCCGCGCCGCCGCCCGGCGTGTTCAGCGCCACCAGGTTGGGACGGGCGTGGACGGCCTCGGCGCCCCCGCGCAGCTTCCTGAGCTGCCCCTGCGCGGCGAGCGCCGCGAGGTCGCGCCGGACGGTGGCGTCCGACCCGCCGGTCGCGGCCGCGACGTCCTGGACGGTCGCGACGCCGCGGTTCCGCAGCAGGTCCAGGATGACGCGATGGCGTTCGCGCTCGTGCATTGGTTTCCTCCGCCGTGATTTCGAGCAGCTTCGCGACGCGTCGTCAACAGCTTCGCGCAACTTCGATCAGATTGCGCCGCAACACATTTTGCTGCACGCGCGATATTGACAGGTTGTGAGTGGTCCTGCCATGTCCTGACCAACTCAGCGAAGGCGCGACGCCGGCCCTATCGGAGCCGCAGCGGCGCGGCCGGGCCGTTTCCCCGGGAGGAACGCGATGTCGGACGCGGGCGAAGGCCTCCTGGAGGACCGCTGGGACGACGCCGTGGCCCGGGGCCTGGACGAGCCCGGGCGGCTCCTCTACCGCTCGAACCTGCTCGGCGCCGACAAGCGCATCACCAACTACGGCGGCGGCAACACGTCGGCTAAGGTGACGGCCAAGGACCCGCTCACGGGCCGGGGCGTGACCGTGCTGTGGGTCAAGGGATCCGGCGGCGACGTCGGGACCATGGGGCGCGACGGCTTCGCGACGCTGTTCGCCGACAAGCTGGAGCAGCTCCGCGCCCTTTACCGCGGCCCCGACCACGAGGACGAGATGGTGGGCCTGCTGCCCCACTGCACCTACGGCCTCAACCCCCGCGCGGCCTCGATCGACACGCCGCTGCACGCCTACCTGCCCTACGCGCACGTCGACCACATGCACCCGGACGCGGTGATCGCGGTCGCGGCCACCCGCAACAGCCGCGAGATCACGCGGCAGGTTTACGGCGACGAGATCGGCTGGCTGCCCTGGCGCCGGCCGGGCTTCGAGCTCGGGCTGATGCTGTCCCGCTTCGCCCGCGAGAACCCGCGCGCCAAGGGCGCGGTGCTGGAAAGCCACGGGCTGTTCACCTGGGGGGACGACGCGCGCTCCTGCTACGAGACGACGATCCGCACCATCAACACGGCAATCCGCTGGTTCGCGGAGCGGGTGCGGGACCGCGCGCCCTTCGGCGGCGAGGCCGTCCGCAGCCTCGCACCCGCCGAGCGGCGCGCGGTCGCGGCGCGATTGATGCCGGAGATCCGCGCCCGCATCGGGGCGGACGAGCGCAAGGTGGGCCACTTCGACGACGGCGCCGCCGTGCTGGATTTCGTGAACGCGCGGAACCTGCGGGACCTCGCGGCGCTCGGCACGAGCTGCCCTGACCACTTCCTGCGCACCAAGATCCGCCCGCTGGTGGTCGACTTCGACCCTGCGACCGGCTCGGCCGAGGCGGTCGCGGCCGGGCTCGACGCGGCCGTCGCGGCCTACCGGGAGGACTACGCGGCCTATTACGCGCGCTGCCGCCGCCCCGACAGCCCGGCCATGCGCGACACCAACGCCGTGGTCTTCCTCGTGCCGGGCGTCGGCATGATGACCTTCGCGCGCGACAAACCCACGGCGCGGATCGCGGGCGAGTTCTACGGGAACGCCATCAACGTCATGCGCGGCGCCTCGGCGGTCGACACCTACGTGGGGCTGCCCGAACAGGAAGCCTTCGACATCGAGTACTGGCTGCTGGAGGAGGCCAAGCTCCAGCGGATGCCGAAGCCCCGGAGCCTCGCGGGCCGCGTGGCCCTGGTGACGGGCGGGGCGGGCGGCATCGGCCGCGCGGTCGCGGGCCGGCTCGCGGGCGAGGGCGCCTGCGTGGTGCTGGCCGACATCGACGCCGAGGCGCTTCGAGGCGCCGAGGCGGAGCTCGTCAAGGCCTACGGCCGCGACCAGGTCCGCGCCGTGCCGCTCGACGTCACGAAGGAAGAGGACGTGGCCCGCGCCTTCGCCGAGGCGGCCACGGCGTTCGGCGGCCTCGACATCCTGGTGTCCAACGCGGGCATCGCGTCGTCCGAGCCGGTCGAGACCACCAGCCTCGCGCTGTGGGAGCGCAACATGGACGTGCTCGCCAAGGGCTACTTCCTGGTGTCGCGCGAGGCCTTCCGGCTCATGCGGCGCCAGAGGCTCGGGGGCGCGCTGGTGTTCGTGGCCTCCAAGAACGGGCTCGCGGCCTCGCCCAACGCGTCCGCCTACTGCACGGCCAAGGCGGCCGAGATCCACCTCGCGCGCTGCCTGGCGCTGGAGGGCGCCGAGGCCGGCATCCGGGTCAACACCGTCAACCCGGACGCGGTGCTGCGCGGCTCAAAAATCTGGACGGGGGAGTGGCGCGAGCAGCGCGCCGCGGCCTACGGCATGAACACCGACGAGCTGGAGGAGCACTACCGCAAGCGCTCCATGCTGAAGCGCGCGGTCCTGCCCGAGGACATCGCGGAAGCCGTCTACTTCCTGGCCTCCGACCTGTCGGCCAAGTCGACCGGCAACATCATCAACGTGGATGCCGGCAACGCCCAGTCCTTCACGCGGTGAGGATGCAGAAGGACACGCGCCGATGCCGGACCTCCCCCTCGCCCCCGACCTGATCGCGGCCCACAACGCGTCCCGCGCGCGGGCAATGGCCGAGGACTACGACGCGCTGGGCACCCGCCTGGCCCGGGGCGGGGTCGACATCGACGCCGTCACGGCCAAGGTCGCGGCGTTCACGGTGGCGGTGCCCTCCTGGGGGGTGGGCACGGGAGGCACGCGCTTCGCCCGCTTCCCCGGCCCCGGCGAGCCGCGCGGCATCCTCCAGAAGCTCGACGACTGCGCCGTGATCCAGCAGCTCGGCCGCGCCACGCCCGCCGTCTCGCTGCACATCCCGTGGGACAGGGCGCCCCCGGCCGCGCTGCGCGCCCGGGCCGAGGCGCTGGGCCTGCGCTTCGACGCGATGAACTCCAACACCTTCCAGGACCACCCGGGCGATCCGGACCATCCGCTTTCCTACCGGTTCGGCTCGCTGAGCCACACCGACCGGGCCGTGCGCGCGCAGGCGGTCGCGCACAACGTCGACTGCATCCGGATCGGCGAGGCGCTGGGGTCCAGGGCGCTGACGGTGTGGATCGGCGACGGCTCCAACTTCCCCGGCCAGAGCCACATGGGGCGCGCCTTCGAGCGCTATCTGGCGTCTATGCGGGAGATCTACGCGGCGCTGCCCGAGGGCTGGCGGCTGTTCTCCGAGCACAAGATGTACGAGCCCGCCTTCTATTCCACCGTGGTGCAGGACTGGGGCACGAGCCTCATCGCCGCGCAGAGCCTCGGACCCAAGGCGGCCTGCCTGGTCGACCTCGGCCACCACGCCCCGAACGTCAACATCGAGATGATCGTGTCGCGCCTGCTCCACGCGGGCAAGCTCGGCGGCTTCCATTTCAACGACTCGAAATACGGCGACGACGACCTCGACGCGGGGTCGATCGACCCGTTCCGCCTGTTCCTGGTGTTCAACGAGCTGGTCGACGGGGAGGGCAGGGGCGAGGCGCCCGCCTTCATGATCGACCAGTCCCACAACGTGACCGACCCGATCGAGAGCCTGCTCCGCTCGGCGGACGAGATCCGCCGCGCCTACGCCCAGGCGCTGCTGGTCGACCGCGCCGCGCTTCAGGGGTTCCAGGACGGCAACGACGCCCTGATGGCCTCGGAGGTGCTGAAGGCGGGCTTCCGCGCCGACGTGGACCCGATCCTGGCCAAGGCGCGGGCCGACGCGGGCGGGGCGATCGACCCCGTCGCGGCCTATCGGGAGAGCGGCTACCGCGCGAAGGTCGCGACCGAGCGCCCGGCGGCCCCGGGCGGCGGGGGCGGCCTCACCTGACGCCTGCCGGCTCTGCCCTTCTCCCCGCAAGGCGGGGCGAAGGGCATGATCCAGTACCGGACGCGGCCCGGGTTCGGAGGCCTGCTCCGGAGGCGCGGGAGCGCGGGGCGGCGCGGGTCGGGAACGGAAGCCGATCGCCACCGCGACGCCGTTGCCCACGAGCCCGATCACCAGCGAGGTCCGGGCCCCGAACAGCAGGCGTGCCCCAGCGCGTCGGTGCCGAGCCAGTGGGGGGCGTCGGGCGGCAGCGGCGCCCCGTCCGGCGACAGCCCGTCGGAGGGCCGGTCGTCCGGCGAGAGGGCGCTGGAGCCAGGGCGCCGCGGCCGCGCGCACCACCACGGCCGCAATGACGAGGAGCGCCGGGGCCGTGGTGGGGCGCCGGGCGAGGGCGTGCAGGCCGGCGCTCACCCGGCCCCGACGGCGCGTATCGCCCGGTCGTCGTCTCGGCCGCCACCCGTCCGCGGGCGCGATGGTCCGATCGGCTTCGAAAGCCAAGTCCCGCCCGAGCCTTCGAGGCCCGAAGGCGAGCATTCGCCCCCGCGTCTCCCGGTGCGTCAACGCCGTTGTTTGCTCGGGCTGCCGGCCCGGTCTGGCGTGAGGTTGGGCGGTCTGCATGCCGTCCGGCGCGCCGGGCCCGGGCCTCGCGCCTTTCAGCCCCGCCCGCCGGACGCGGCCCGGACGCGCGCCGCGCCCTCCTCCAGCCCGTCCCACGCGGGCTCGTCCGGGGCGAAGCGGGCGCGCAGGTAGCGCAGGAGGTCGGCGGTCTGCGCGTCGGACAGGCTCGCAGCAAAACCCGGCATTGCGCCGAGGTCGGCGTGGGCGGGAACCGCGATGCCGTTCAGCACCACCCGGAGCAGGTTGTCGGGGCGGGCGGCCTGCAGGCTCGTGTTCAGCGCCAGGTTGGGGCGCGCGCCGAAGAGCGTCGGGCCGCCCGCCTCGTGGCAGGCCGCGCAGGCCCCCGCGTAAAGCCGGGCCCCGGGGCCCGCGGGCCCGGCCGCGGTTCGCGC
>CAXTDZ010000138.1:0-12235 GCA_964243035.1 uncultured Lichenihabitans sp. | reverse complement strand
GCGCGCGGCCGGGCGCCCGGTCGGCGGCGGCCACAAGGTCGGCCAATCGATCCAGTTGCCGCGTCAGGACGGCGGCAAGGGCCGCGCCCTCGCCCAGGCGGGCGGCCTGGAGATCCGCCAGCGCCGCGTCGAGCAGGCCGGAGGCGGCCTCCACCAGCGCGCCGCGGTCGTCCTCGGTTTCGGCCGGCTCGGCGACCTCGACCACGCCGCGCACCCCCAGGAGCCCGTCCAGGCTCGCGGGCGCGACGCCGCCGCCGGGCGGAACCGCGGACGCGAGCGCCTCGGCGAGGCTGCGCAGCAGCGCCCCGTTCACGCGCACCTCGGCGGGCCTGGGGGCCCGCGCGAGCGTCAAGGTCGCGTGGCAGGTGCCGCGGCCGAGGTTTTGGGCGAGCCGCGCGCGGAAGCGCGTTTCCGCGGCGTCGAGGCCCGCGGGCAGGCGGAGGCGCACGTCGAGGCCCTTGCCGTTGACGCATTTGAGTTCCCAGGCCAGGCCGCCGCCCGCGACCTCCGCCGCGGCCCGGGCGAAACCCGTCATGCTCGCGATCCGCCCGGGTCGGGAGGGGTCGGGCGCGCCCTGGGTCACGGCCGGTCCCGGGTCACTGGGCGTAGGACAGCGCGGCGCTCGGCGGCAGGCTTTTGAGCGTGGGAACCGTCTTGGCCGAGTTGAGGTCGTAGCCCTTGTCGCGCAGGGGATCGAGGCTCGTGCCTTCCGAGGCGTCGAAGATTTTGCCCCTGCCGAACTTCTCGTTGGAGACGGGCGGGAGTTCCGGGGGGGCCGAGGCCACCGCGGTCCGGCGGGGGGCCGGCAGCGGGCTCGACGCGGGCGCGGACAGGCCCAGGGCCCGCTCCTGCGCGCGCTGCTGGGCGAGCCGGTCGGCGGGCACGGGGAAGCTCGCGTCGCTGCCCGCGGGGCCCTCCCCGCCCTCGACCGCGGCCAGGCCGGACCCGTCCTCGATCTCCGGGCCGGGCTTGGTGCGGACGCCCGCGACCTCGACGTCGAGGTCGTCCAGGTCCCGCGTGGCGGCATCGGCCACCGCCGGCGCACCCGCGGGCTGGGCCGGCAGCGGCGTGCCCGCCAGGCTGCCCATGGGGAACAGGGCCACCGGCCGGCGGCCGGACGTGTCGGCGCCGCCGAGCGAGCCGAACACGGCGGGGTCCGCGGCCGTCCCCTCGCCGCGCTGGTTCGGGCGCGGCGCGGCGGGGGCCGGCACCGCGGGAGCGGGAACAGCGGCGGGCGCCGCCTTGTCGACGTCGGGCGCGGCCTTGTCCTTCTCCACCTGGAGCCAGCGGGCCACGTTCTGCCGGTGCTGGTCGAACGTGTCCGCGAAGGCGTGGCCGCCGGTGCCGTCGGCCACGAAGAACAGGTTGCGGGTGCGCGACGGGTTGGCGGCCGCCTCCAGCGCAGCCTTGCCCGGGTTGGCGATGGGGCCGGGCGGCAGGCCCGCGATCGTGTAGGTGTTGTAGGGCGTCCTGCCCTCGATCTCGGCCTTCGTCAGGCCGCGGCCGAGCGTGCCCTTGCCGCCCACCAGGCCGTAGACGATGGTCGGGTCCGACTGGAGCGGCATGCCGCGCGCGAGCCGGTTGACGAACACGGAGGCGACGCGCGGCCGCTCGTCGGGCCGCCCGGTTTCCTTTTCCACGATGGAGGCCAGGGTGGCCAGCTCGTAGGGGGAGTGGAGCGGCAGGTCGGCCGCGCGGCGCGCCCACACCTCGTTGACCAGCGCGGTCTGGTCGGCCTGCATCTTGCGGATCAGCTTCTCGCGCCCGTAGCCGCGCGTGAACTTGTAGGTGTCGGGCATCAGCGAGCCCTCGGGCGGCACCTGGGCAACGGTGCCGTCCAGCATGTCGTCGGCCTGCAGCCGCTCGACCACCTGCTCGCTCGTGAGGCCCTCGGGGATGGTGATGGCGTGCAGGATCGGCTTGCCCGACACGAGCGTGTCGATCACCTCCTGGAGGCTCGCGCCCCCCTTGAAGGCGAACTCGCCGTGCTTGACGCCATCGCGCTGCCCTTCGACCCACAGCGCCCCCACCATCATGACGCGGTTGTCCACCACCCCCTCGTCCACGAGCTGGTCGACGATGCCGGCCGTGCCGGGCTCGGTCAGGTTGACGGTCTTCTCGGCTTGCAGCGGGCCGGGCGCGTTCAGCCGCTGCACCGCCAGCGACCAGCCGATCGCCAGCGCGATCGCCGCCATGCCGAGGAAGGACAGGAGGCCGCTCGCGGTGGACACGAACGGGCGCCGCGGCTTGCGGCGCGGCGGAGGAGACGACGGGGGGCTGGCGCCCCCGGCCGCCGGCCCCGGGTCGCGCCCTCCGCCGGACGCGCGTCGGCCGGACAGGAACATGCGGCGGGACACGATGTCCGACCCGGCGCCGTTGGAAAGATCGACCATGAGCGACGAGACCCGCGCGTGACGATGAAGGGCGTCCCCCGCGCCGGAGCATAGTGCCTTTCCGGCCGCGCGCCTATGCCCGCCGCGCCGCCGGGCTCCGAGACAGGTCCGCCGTGTCCTCGAAGCCGCGCCGTCTCAGGCGGCGGCCCTGAACACCAGGGACGCGTTGGTGCCCCCGAAGCCGAAGGAGTTGGACAGGACGTGCTCGATGGGGCGGGACCGGGCGCGATGGGGCACGAGGTCGATCGCGGTCTCGACGGAGGGGCGGTCGAGGTTGAGCGTGGGCGGCGCGACCTGGTCGCGGATGGCCAGAACGGAGAAGATCGCCTCCACGGCACCGGCCGCGCCGAGCAGGTGGCCGATGGCCGACTTGGTCGACGACATGCTGACGCGCTCCGCGGCGCGGCCCAGCACGCGCTCGACGGCTTTCAATTCGACCTCGTCGCCGACCGGCGTCGAGGTCCCGTGCGCGTTGATGTACTGGACGTCGGCGCCCGTCAGGCCCGCGCGCTTCAGCGCGGCGCTCATGCAGCGGAACGCCCCGTCGCCGTCCTCGGCGGGCGAGGTGATGTGGTGGGCGTCCCCCGACAGCCCGTAGCCCACCACCTCGGCGTAGATCCGCGCCCCGCGCGCGACGGCGTGCTCGCGCGACTCAAGGACCACGCACCCCGCCCCCTCGCCCATGAGGAAGCCGTCGCGGTCGCGGTCGTAGGGGCGCGAGGCCGCCTGCGGCCGGTCGTTGAAGGAGGTGGTGAGCGCCCGGCAGGCCGCGAAACCCGCGTAGGACAGCCGGTTGATGGCCGACTCGGTGCCCCCCGCCACCATCACCTCGGCGTCGCCGAACTGGATGAGCCGGGCCGCGTCGCCGATCGCGTGGGCGCCCGTCGAGCAGGCCGTCACCACCGCGTGGTTGGGCCCCTTCAGCCCGTGCCGGATGGACACGTAGCCCCCCGCGAGGTTGATGAGCCGGCCCGGGATGAAGAAGGGCGACAGCCGCCGGGGCCCCTTCTCGTGCAGCAGGAGCGCGCCGTCGTAGATGCCGCCCAGGCCCCCGATGCCCGAGCCGATCATGACGCCGGTCTCGGCCTGCTGGTCGTAGGTCTTGGGCGCCCAGCCGGCGTCGGCGAGCGCCTGCGCGGCGGCGGCCATGGCGTAGATGATGAAGTCGTCGACCTTGCGCTGTTCCTTGGGCTCCATCCAGGCGTTGGGGTCGAAGGTGCCGCCCGCGCCGTCGCCGCGGGGGATCTCGCAGCCGATCTTGCAGGGCAGGTCGGACACGTCGAACTTGTCGACGCGCGCCGCGGCGTTCCGGCCTTCGACCAGACCCTTCCAGGACGAAGCCACGTCGCCGCCGAGCGGCGACACCATCCCCAAACCCGTTACGACGACGCGCCTCATCGACCCCACTTCAACCACCCGCGCCCCGCCCCGCCTGTCGCGGGCGGAGCCCCTTCGCCCGGCGGCGCCCCGACGGCCGCCCGGGCCGCGACGACCGGCCGTCAGGCCTTCTTGTTCTTCTCCAGGAAGGTCACGGCGTCGCCGACCGTCACGATCGTTTCCGCCGCGTCGTCGGGGATCTCCACCCCGAACTCCTCCTCGAAGGCCATCACGAGCTCCACCGTGTCGAGCGAGTCGGCGCCCAGGTCATCGATGAAGTTGGCGTTGTCGACGACCTTCTCGGGCTCGACGCCGAGGTGCTCCACCACGATCTTCTTCACGCGCTCGGCGACATCGCTCATCGTCCAATTCCTTCTCAGGTCGTTCTCGTTCGGCTCGTGGGCCACCGCGGTCGCGGTGCCGAACCAGGCCCCCTCGCGCCCGCGCCCCCCAAGCCGGAGCGCCGCGGACCGCGAGAAACCGTGTCCCTACCGGAAACAACTGCCCTCTTTGGGCCGGATTTGCAATCCGCGCGGGCGCGACGCGATCCGGGCCGTCCGCGGTCAGATCATCGCCATCCCGCCGTTGACGTGCAGCGTCTGCCCCGTGACGTAGGCGGCCTCGCGGCTCGCCAGGTAGACCACGGCCGCCGCCACGTCCTCGCCCGCGCCGAGGCGCGCGGCGGGGATGGCGGCGAGGATCGCGGTGCGCTGCTTGTCGTTCAGCACGTCCGTCATCGGGCTCGCGATGAAGCCGGGCGCGACGCAGTTCACCGTCACGTCGCGCGTCGCGACCTCGGCCGCGAGCGCCTTGCTCATGCCGATCATGCCCGCCTTGGAGGCCGCGTAGTTGCTCTGCCCGGCGTTGCCCGTGACGCCCACCACGGAGGTGATACCGATGATGCGGCCGTGGCGGCGCCGCGTCATGCCCCTGAGCGCGGCGCGGGCCAGCAGGAAGCCCGCGGTCAGGTTGACGTCGAGCACCGCGGACCAGTCCTCGTCCTTCATGCGCAGCGACAGCCCGTCCCGCGTCACGCCCGCGTTGTTGACCAGGATGTCGAGCGGCCCCGCGGCGGCCTCCGCGCGGTCCACCAGCGCCTTGACGGCGGCGGGGTTGCCGAGGTCGCAGGCGAGCGCCGCGACGCGCTCGCCCAGCGACGCCTTGAGGTCGTCGAGCGCTCCCTCGCGCGTCCCCGACAGCACAACGGTCGCGCCCTGCCCGTGCAGCGCGCGGGCGATCGCCTGGCCCAAGCCTCCCGTGGCGCCCGTGACGAGGGCGACCCGGCCCGTGAGATCGAACATCAGCCCCGTCCCCCCTCGGCGCGCCCGGCGGCAAAGGCCTCGACCTCGTCGGGGGTGCCGACGGCGCTGGTGCGCACGGCGGGCGCGACCCGCTTCACGAGGCCGCTCAGCACGGTGCCCGCCCCCACCTCGACCACGGCGTCGACGCCCGCCTCGACCAGCGCGAGCACGCCCTCGCGCCAGCGCACGGTGCCGCTGACCTGGGCCACCAGGGCGTCCTTGATGGCCGCGACGTCCCGCAGGGGCCGCGCGTCGCGGTTGGCGACCAGCGGAACCGCCGGTTCGCGCATCGCGACGCGGTCGAGCGCGTCGCGCATGGCGGCCGCGGCCGGTCCCATCAGGGCGCAGTGGAACGGGGCCGACACGGGCAGGAGCACGGCGCGCTTGACGCCGCGCGCCTTGGCGAGCGCGATCGCGCGGTTGACCGCCGCGGCGTGGCCGGACAGCACGACCTGGCCGCCGCCGTTGTCGTTGGCGACGTCGCAGACCTCGGTTCCCGCGGCCTCGCGCGCGACGGCCCCCGCGGCCGCGAGGTCCGTGCCGAGCAGCGCCGCCATGGCGCCCTCCCCGGCCGGAACCGCGTCCTGCATGGCCCGGCCGCGCAGGCGCAGGAGCCGCGCCGCGTCGGGGAGCGCGAGCGACCCGACCGCCACGAGCGCCGAATACTCGCCCAGCGAATGGCCCGCGACCAGGGCCGCGTCGCGCGCCACGTCCAGCCCGGCGCGCGCCTGCAGCGCCCGGAACGCCGCGATGCTCACCGCCATCAGGGCGGGCTGGGCGTTGGCGGTGCGCGTGAGGTCCGCCTCCGGCCCCTCGAAGATCACCCGGGACAAGGGCTCGCCCAGCGCGTCGTCGACCTCGGCGAACACCGCCCGCGCCTCGGCGAAACGGTCCGCCAGCGCGCGGCCCATGCCGACGCTCTGCGATCCCTGGCCGGGAAAGATGAAGGCGGTGGTCATCAGATGCGCGCGGGCCGACACCTCGCCGCGGAAGCGCGGCGGCGGGCGGAGTGCCACCGCGGCCTCCGGCCTGTCAAGGTCGCGGCAGCGCACCCGTTTTGTTTACAAGGGCTGCCCGACCGGGGGCTTGCGGCGGGGCCGCTTCCCTGTATACGTGCGCGCTTCCAAAAGCGTCCCGGCCGGGGGCTGAACGGAAGCGCCACCTTCTCCGCCCGAACGGCGGACGGGTGAGCGAGGGGGCCGCCCCGCCTTCCCGTGTTCCCGCCTTCGACCCGAATCCCCGAGCCTTTCCCCCGAGGCTCGAAGGGCTCCGCGCCGGGCGCTGGCGTGAACGAAAGGCAAGCGAACCATGGCTCTCTACGAGCACGTGTACCTTGCTCGGCAGGACGTCACCGCCCAGCAGGTGGACACCCTGACCGAGCAGTTGAAGGGCGTCATCGAGGCCGGCGGCGGCAAGGTCGCCAAGGTCGAGTACTGGGGCGTCAAGTCCCTGGCCTACCGCATCCGCAAGAACCGCAAGGCGCATTTCACGCTGATGAACATCGACGCCCCCCCGGCCGCCGTGGCCGAGATGGAGCGGCAGATGGGCATCAACGAGGATGTGATCCGCCTCCTCACCCTGCGCGTCGACGCGCTGGAGGAGGGCCAGTCCGCCATGCTCCGCAAGCGCGAGGACGGCGACCGGGACGACCGTGACCGCGACCGCCGCGGCCCGCGCGGCGACCGTCCGCCCCGCCCGCCCCGCCCCGACGTCCAGGCCGCAGGAGACCAGTGATGGCCACCGCCCCCCGCCGCCCCTTCTTCCGCCGCCGCAAGACCTGCCCCTTCTCGGGGCCCAACGCGCCCAAGATCGACTACAAGGACACCCGGCTCCTGTCGCGCTACGTGTCCGAGCGCGGCAAGATCGTGCCCTCGCGCATCACGGCCGTGTCGGCCAAGAAGCAGCGCGACCTGTCCACCGCCATCAAGCGGGCCCGCTTCCTGGGCCTGCTCCCCTACGTGATCCGCTGACCGGCGGGCCGCCCGGGCGCGGGTCGCCCGGGCGGCAAGGTTGGGGTGGGGGCTCCTCACCTCTAACCGCTTCAAAGGCGGGACAGCTCGAACCATGATCAAGAACGCGGGTGTGGCGGTGGGCGCCGGGCTGGTTTCGGCGCTGCTGTTCGCGGTGTCGGCCACGGGCGGCCTCCTGGCCGTCCTCCTGTCCTTCTTCACCGCCCTGCCCCTGGTAATCGCGACGCTCGGCTACGGGCAGCGCTTGGGCCTGCTCGCGGCCGCGGTGGGGTCGGCGGCGGTGGCCGCGGGCCTCGGGCCCGTGCTGGGCGGCTTCTACGCCGCGTCCTTCGCGCTGCCGGCGTGGTGGCTCTCCTTCCTGATCGGCTCGGCGCGGCGTGCCCCGTCCGGCGCCGCGGACGGGGCCGGACCGGCCGCGTGGCGGCCGCTCGGCACCGCGCTGGTTTGGGCGGTGGCGGCGTCGAGCGCCGTGGTGCTGGCCTCCGGGCTCGCGGCCACGGTCTACTTCGGCGGCTACGGCAGGGCGGTCGAGGCGGCGGCGCACGCGCTGACCGAGGCGCTCGCGCCGGCCGAGGGCCTCGCGGACGGCGGCCGCGACCTCGCGCCCGTGCTGGCCCGCGCGCTGCCGCTGGCGGTCGCGGTCTCCACCTGCCTGATGCTGCTCGTCAACCTGTGGGTGGGGGCGCGCGTCGCGCAGGTGTCGCGGCGGCTCGCGCGGCCCTGGCCCAACGTGCCGGACGGGCTGCGCCTGCCCCGCCCGGCCGCCCTGATCCTGGCCGCGGGGGCGGGGCTCGCCTTCGCGGCCGGGCTCGACACGGCGCTCGGGGCCGCGGCCGCGACGGTGGCGGCGCCGCTCGGGCTCGTGTTCGCCCTGCAGGGCCTGGGCACGGTGCACGTGCTGACGCGCGGCTTCCCGGCCCGGCCCGGGGTGCTGCTGCTCATCTACCTCGTCACCCTGCTGCTGCGGCCGTCCGCGCTGGCGCTGGCGCTGCTCGGCGTGATCGACTGCCTGGGCCCGCTCCGGTCCCGCCGCAGCCCTCCCAATCCTCCCACCACCAAGAAAGGACTGACACCATGGACGTGATCCTGCTCGAACGCGTCGCCAAGCTCGGCCAGATGGGCGAGCGCGTGCGCGTGAAGGACGGCTTCGCCCGCAACTTCCTGCTGCCGCGCGGCAAGGCGCTGCGCGCCACCGAGGCCAATGCCAAGCGCTTCGAAACGCAGCGCGCGCAGCTGGAGGCCCGCAACCTCGAACTGAAGCGCGAAGCCCAGGACGTGGCCGAGGGCCTCGACGGCAAGAGCTTCACCATCATCCGCCAGGCCGGCGAAACGGGCCAGCTCTACGGCTCCGTGTCGACCCGCGACGTCGCCGACGTCATCACGGCGGGCGGCTTCACGGTGGAGCGCAACCAGGTCAACCTCCTGTCACCCATCAAGGCGATCGGCCTGCACACGGTGCCGGTCGTGCTGCACCCCGAGGTGGAGTCCACCGTCACGATCAACGTGGCGCGCTCGCCCGAGGAAGCCGAGCGGCAGGCGCGGGGCGAAGCCGTCAACGTCCGCGAGCAGACCTCGCTGGACGACCTGGGCCTGGAGGTCGGCGCGGCGCTCGCGGGCAGCGAGGGCGGTTTCGGCGACCGCTGAGGCTTCGGCCCCGCGCCGCTGATCGCGATACGGGGTCCGCTCGACCGTCATCGCGAGCGCAGCGAAGCGATCCAGCCGTCAGGTCCGGGCAAAGTCGCGAGCGTCGTGGCGGCCCCACCATGGATCGCTTCGCTGTGCTCGCGATGACGACAGCGAATGGCGAAATGGGCGGGTGGACTCCCCGGAGACTCAGCCGAATCGGAACTCCGTCGCGTGCGCGTAGCGCTCGCCCGGCCGCAGCACGCTGGACGGGAAGGCGGGCTGGTTCGGGGCGTCGGGGAACAGCTGCGTTTCCATGCAGAAGCCCCCGTGCGCGGCGTAGAGCGCGCCGCCCAGGCCCGGCACGGGGCAGTGCAGCTTGGCGGCGTCGTAGAACTGCAGGCCGGGCTGGTCCGTGTGGACCTCCAGCGTGAGCCCCGTGGTGCCGCGGACGGTGGCGGCGTGCCGGAACGGCCCCGCGCCGGACAGGACGTAGTTGATGTCGTAGAGCTGCCCGTCCGGGCCGCCCGCCTCGCGGATCGTCCGCGGCGTCCGGAAGTCGAAGGGCGTGCCCGCCACGGGCATGATCTCGCCGGTGGGGATCAGCGCCGCGTCCGTGGGCGTCACGGCCTCGGCGTGGATGGCGAAGACGTGGTCGCGCACGTCGGCGGAGCCGTCGAGGTTGAAGTAGCTGTGGTTGGTGAGGTTCACCACCGTGGCGCCGTCGGTCGTGGCCGCGAGGTCGACCCGCAGCGTCGCGGGCTCGGTCATCGTGTAGGTGCAAGTGGCCTCCAGCGCGCCCGGAAAACCCTGGTCGCCGTCGGGCGAGGTGAGCGCGAGGGTGACGTGGGCGTCGGAGTGGTCGACCAGCCGCCAGGGGATCGTGCCGAACCCGTGCGCGCCCCCGTGCAGGGTGGTGGTGCCGCCCTCGTTGCGGGACAGGTCGAACGTCCTGCCGTCGAGCGCGAAGCGCCCGCCCGCGATGCGGTTCGCGAAACGGCCCGGCACGGCGCCGAAGTAGGGCGAGTACATCCGGTAGGCGTCCAGGCCGTCGAAGCCCAGCACGACGCCGCGCGGACCGGACGGGGTCGGGACGCGGAGGTCGCGGACCACCGCCCCCCAGGTCAGGATCCTGGCTTCCGCGCCGCCCCGCGAGCGGATCGTGACCTCCTGGACCTCCGCGTCCCCGACGCTGCCGAACGGGGCCAACCGCGCGTCGCCCATGCCACCCTCCCCCTCGCCCTCAGGACGGCCGTGCGTCGCCCCGCTCGAACTCGCCGGCGCGAAGCCGGTGCGCCAGCGCGTCCAGGACCCCGTTGACGAGGCCCACCTCTTCCCGGTCGTAGAAGGCGCCCGCCACGTCCGCGTATTCGGTGATCACCACCCGGGCCGGGACGTCGCCGCGGTGGGCGAGCTCGTAGGAGCCGGCGCGCAGGATGGCGCGCAGCACCGCCTCGATGCGCTTGAGCGGCCAGCCCGCCCGCAGCGTTTCGTCGGTCAAGCGGTCGAGCGCGCGCTGGTCGGCCAGCACGCCTTCCAGGATGTCGCGGAAGAAGGCGATCTCGGCGGGGCGGTATTGCTCGCCCTCGACCTCCCGGCCGATCCAGTGCGCCTCGAACTCGGCCAGGATCTCGTTCAACCCCTTGCTGGCGAGCTCCATCTGGTAAAGGGCCTGAACGGCCGCCAGCCGCGCCGCGGCCCGCTTCTCCCCGCGCGCCACGGCCTCAGCCCTCGACCGCGCGCTTGTGGCGCAGCAGCGCGAGGGCCGCGCGGGCCGCGTCCCCGCCCTTGTCGCCGCGCGCGGGGTCGGCGCGCTCGTCGGCCTGCTCGTATGTCTCGACCGTGAGGATGCCGTTGCCGAGCGGCATCCGGCGCGCGAGCGCGAGGTCCGTCACGGCGCGGCAGCTCTCGTTGGACACGATCTCGAAATGGTAGGTCTCGCCGCGGATCACGCAGCCCAGCACCACCACGGCGTCGTAGGGCCGGCCCCGGGCGGCGGCGGCGTCGAGGCTGAGCGACACCGCGAGAGGCAGTTCGAGGGCGCCGGGCAGCGAGATCAGCTCGCTCGTGGCGCCCGCGGCCTCCAGGGCCGCCGTGGCGCCCGCGAGCAGGTCCGTCATGACGCCGTCGTAGAAGCGCGCCTCGGCCACCAGCACCCGGGCGGGCGCGACCTGCTCCACGGCGAGCGAGCGGGGACGGCTGGGTTCGGCCATTGCGGGGAAACTCGGGGGATCCGATCGGGTGAGGTGTGCCCGTGCCGGCACCGCGCCCCCGCTCTTACGGCGCGCCCGGGGCAGGCGCAAGCCGCGACGCGCGCCGGTCAGGGCTCCGAACTCAGGTTAACACCACCAGGGCCAGGCGATGCCCTTCGCCCCGCTGCTGGCGGGGAGAAGGGCAGAACCGGCGACCGTCAACCCGAGGTCGAAGCCCTGGCACGCGGGTGCGCCCGATCCGGTCGGCGTTCACCGTCCGACGCGGCCGCCCGGTGACCTGCCCCACCAGTCCGCCGGGCGCTCAGGCGGCCGCGGGGTCGCGCGCCGCCGGATCGGCGAGGCGGGCCGCGTAGCGGGCCATCTGGTCGACCTCGATGTTGAGGCGGCTGCCCTCCCCCACGGCGCCCCAGGTCGTCGCCGCCAGGGTGTGGGGGATGAGCAGCACCGAGAAGCGGTTGGCCTCCACCGCGTTGACCGTGAGCGAAGTGCCGTCGAGGGCGACCGAGCCCTTCTCGGCGATGAAGGGCGCCAGGCGCCAGGGCGCCTCGACGTCGAAGCGGACCGTGTCGCCGAACCGCGTGACCGCCACCACCGTCGCGACCCCGTCCACGTGGCCCGACACCAGGTGGCCGCCCAGCTCGTCGCCGATCCTGAGCGAGCGTTCGAGGTTGACGCGCGCCCCCGCGGTCCAGGTTCCGAGCGTCGTGCGGTCGAGGGTTTCCCGCGCGGCCTCCACGTCGAACACGGTCCGGTTGCCGTCCGCCGCGACCCGCACGGCCGTCAGGCACGGCCCCGAACACGCGATGGAGGCCCCGAGCGCGATGCCCTCGGCCGGATAGCGGCAGGCGATCCGCAGCCGGTGCAGGTCGGGCGTCACGGCGACGTCCAGGATCTCGCCGACGTCGGTGATCAGGCCGGTGAACATGGCGCGGTCCTTTGGTAGCGGCGCAGCCGGTCGCGGCCGAGCGGCCGGTCCTCGGCGGGGTGGAAGCGCGCGCGCAGCGCGTCGCGCGCGGCGGGGGACAGCGCGGGCAGCCCGGGCCCGTCCAGCCGGTCCGGCCCCGTCAGCAGGGCCACCTCGTCCACGAGGTCGGCCGCGAGCAGGCTCGCCCCGAGCGTCGGGCCGCCCTCGCAGAAGACGCGCGTGAGCCCGAGGCTGCCGAGCGCCCGCAGGGCCGCGCCGAGGTCGAGGCGGTCCGCGGGACCGGTTTCGACCGCGAACACCCGCGCGCCCGCGTCCCGCAGGGCATCGAGCCGGGCGGGGTCGGCTTCGGCGCCCGCCACGACGAGGAGCGGGACGTCCGCGGCGCTCGCGGCGAGGCGGCCGCGCGGGTCCAGGCGCCCGCGCGGGTCGAGCA
>CAXTDZ010000137.1:0-12452 GCA_964243035.1 uncultured Lichenihabitans sp. | reverse complement strand
TCAGTGGTTGTCCCGCGGCACGCCCATGCTCTGCGCCACCCGCTGGTATTTCACCGCGGGCTTGAGCACCATGCCCTCGTCGAACTGGTCCACTATGCCGCGCTGGATCTCCTGCCACGGCGTCTGGTTGACCGCGTAGCGGAAGCCGCCCTCGCTGCGCAGCGCGGCGTGGCGCGACGCCAGCTCCTCGGGGGTGATCATGATGTCGGCCGTGCGCTTGTTGAGGTCGATGCGCACGCGGTCGCCGGTCTTGAGCACCGCCAGGCCGCCGCCCGCCGCGGCCTCGGGCGAGGCGTTGAGGATGGAGGGGCTGGCCGAGGTGCCGGACTGGCGGCCGTCGCCGATGCAGGGCAGCGAGTGGATGCCGCGCTTGATGAGCGCCGCGGGGGGCTGCATGTTCACGACCTCCGCGCCGCCGGGGTAGCCGATCGGGCCCGTGCCGCGGATGAACAGGAGGCAGCGCTCGTCGATGTCGAGGCTGGGGTCGTCGATGCGGTGGTGGTAGTCCTCCGGCCCGTCGAACACGATGGCGCGGCCCTCGAAGGCGCCGGGGTCGTCGGGGTTGGACAGGTAGCGGTGGGCGAACTCCTCCGAGATCACGCTGGTCTTCATCACGGCGTTGTTGAACAGGTTGCCCTTGAGGATCGCGAAGCCCGCTTCCGCGCGCATCGGCGCCTCGATGGGGAAGATCACGTCCGCGTCGAGCGACCGGCGGCCGCGGTTGTTGTCCCCGAAGGTGCGGCCGTTGACGGTCAGCGCCCCCTCGCGGACGTGGCCGTGCTTCATCAGCTCCGTCACCACGGCCGGCACGCCGCCCGCGCGGTGGAACTCCTCGCCCAGGTACTTGCCCGCCGGCTGCATGTTGACGAGCAGCGGGATGTGATGGCCCACCGTTTCCCATTCCTCGATGGCGAGCGGCACGCCCGCGTGCCGGGCGATGGCGTTGATGTGGATGGTGGCGTTGGTGGAGCCGCCGATGGCGGAGTTGACCACGATGGCGTTCTCCAGCGCCTCGCGGGTGATGATGTCGGAGGGCTTCAGGTCCTCCCACACCATCTCCACGGCGCGGCGGCCGGTCTCGTAGGCGATCTGCCCGCGCTCGCGGTAGGGGGCGGGGATGGCGGCGCAGCCGGGCAGCGTCATGCCGAGCGCCTCGGCGAGCGCGTTCATGGTCGAGGCCGTGCCCATGGTGTTGCAGTGGCCGACCGACGGCGCCGACGAGGTCACGATCTCCATGAACTCCTCGTAGCCGATGGTGCCCGCCGCGAGCTGCTCGCGGCTCTTCCACACGATGGTGCCCGAGCCCGTGCGCTCCCCGTTGTGCCAGCCGTTCAGCATGGGGCCGCCGCACAGCACGATGGCGGGGATGTTCACGGTGGCGGCCGCCATGATGCAGGCGGGCGTGGTCTTGTCGCAGCCCGTGGTCAGCACCACGCCGTCGAGCGGGTAGCCGTAGAGCGTTTCCACGAGCCCGAGGTAGGCGAGGTTGCGGTCGAGCGCGGCGGTCGGCCGCTTGCCGGTTTCCTGGATGGGGTGGACGGGGAACTCCATGGGCACGCCGCCCATGGCCACGATGCCGTCGCGGACGCGCTTGGCGAGCTCCAGGTGGTGGCGGTTGCAGGGGCTCAGGTCGTTGCCGGTCTGGGCGATGCCGATGATGGGCTTGCCCGAGCGCAGCTCGCCGGGCGTCAGGCCGAAGTTGAGGTAGCGCTCGATGTAGAGCGCCGTCATGCCGGGGTTGTCGGGGTTGTCGAACCAGAGCTGCGAGCGGAGCTTGCGCCGGCCCGGCGTGGCGGCGGCGGGCGAAGCCGGGTTCGTCTCGTGCGGCATGGGGTTCCTCCGGGCGGCCCGCGACGACGGCGCGCGTCGGCTTGAACGTCGATCCAGGCCGCCGCGGGCAGAACAGCTTCGCGATGATCGCGTGCCGTCTGATGTAGCGGGAGGGGGTAGGCCAATGCAAGGATTGGTCTGCCTTTTGCCGGGAACCTGGGTCGTTCAGGCGCGGTTCAAGCCGGCGGGTGCCAGACAGCGGCGCTCACAACCCGTCGAGGAGCAGCCCCCGTGAAACGCATCGCCTCCCTCCTGGCCGCCGCGGCCCTCGGTCTCACCCCCGCGCTCGCGCAGAACGCCGCCCCCGCCGGTGCCCCCGCCCCGGCCGAAGCCACGTCGCCGGCCCCGGACGCGGCCGGCGCGCCCGCCGGCGGTGGCGGCCCCCTGCAGGCCGCCCGCGCCCAGTGCCGCGAGCAGAACAAGGACATCAAGGGACCTGCGCACCGGCAGGCCATGGAAGACTGCCTGATCAAGGCGCATCCCGAGAGGGCCGTGCAGATCAAGTGCCAGATGGACGCGATGGCCCAGGGCAAGGCGGTGGACAAGGACGCGCGCCGGGCCATGGTGAAGGACTGCATCAGCAAGGCCAAGGGCTGACGCGGAGAACCCAGAGCTTTGAACTCGGGTTAACACCACCAGTGCCAAGCGATGCCCTTCGCCCCGCGTGAGCGGGAAGAAGATCAGAACCGGCAAACGTCAACCCGGGTTCGGAGCCCTAGCGGAGAACCGACGTCGCGCGCGGATCAACGCGACCGGCGCCAAGCGATGCCCTTCACCCCACCGTGCGGGGCGAAGGGCGGGACCGGCACCCCTTCCTCCGGGGTTGCGGCCCTGGGCGGCCGGCACGCGCCTTGGCCGGAATCCCACCTGGCCGGGCGCGCGACCATCGAAGTCCGGAGGGTGGGGCCCTCAGCCCGCCTTCAGCCCCTCCGCCCGCGCGGGCTGGCGCATGGCGAGCAGCTTGTTGAGCGCCCCCACGTAGGCCCGGCAGGACGCCACCAGCGTGTCGGGGTCGGCGCCCCGCGCGGTGACCGACCGGCCGCCTTCCCCCAGCCGGACCAGCACCTCGGCCTGCGCGTCGGTGCCCTCGGTGACGGCGTGGACGTCGTACAGGTCGAGCCTGGCCTCGTTGGGCACCAGCGCGCGGACCGCGTTGAAGATCGCGTCCACGGGGCCGTTGCCGGTGGCCTGCCGGGTCTGGTGGGTGCCCTCGATGTCCAGCGTCAGGGTCGCGGACTGCGGCCCGATGGTGCCCGCGATCACGGTCAAGGCCACCACGCGGATCCGCTCGTGGGCGCTGGAGATCTCGTCGTCGACCAGCGCCACCAGGTCCTCGTCGTAGACGGTGCGCTTGCGGTCTGCCAGGTCCTTGAAGCGCTTGAAGGCGTCGTTCAGCGCGTTGTCGCCCAGCTCGTAGCCGAGGTCGCGCAGCTTCTCCTTGAAGGCGTGGCGGCCCGAGTGCTTGCCCATCACCAGGCTGGTCTTGGTCACCCCGACGCTCTCGGGCGTCATGATCTCGTAGGTGCTGGCGTTCTTCAGCATCCCGTCCTGGTGGATGCCGCTCTCGTGCGCGAAGGCGTTCCGGCCCACCACGGCCTTGTTGTACTGCACGGGGAAGGAGGTCACGGCCGAGACCAGCTTGGAGGCGCGGGTCAGCATGGTGCTCTCGATGCCGGTCTGGAGCGGCAGCGCGTCGGCGCGCGTGCGGATCGCCATCACGACCTCCTCCAGGGCCGCGTTGCCGGCGCGCTCGCCGATGCCGTTCAGCGTGCACTCGACCTGGCGGGCGCCGCCCTCCAGCCCCGCCAGCGTGTTGGCCACCGCCAGCCCCAAGTCGTCGTGGCAGTGGACGGAGAAGACGGCCTTGTCGCTGTCGGGCACGCGCTCGCGCACCGCCTTGAACAGGGCGCGGTATTCCCCCGGCAGCGCGTAGCCCACGGTGTCGGGCAGGTTGATCGTGGTGGCGCCCGCGCGGATCGCGGCCTCGACGCAGCGGCACAGGTAGTCGACCGGCGTGCGCGTGGCGTCCATCGCCGACCATTCGACGTCGTCCACCAGGTTGCGCGCCTGGGCCACGGTGCGGCCGACGATCTCCAGCACCTCGTCCTGGGTCTTGCGCATCTGGTGGGCGAGGTGGATGGGCGAGGTGGACACGAAGGTGTGGATGCGGGGGCGCCGGGCGTGCTTCACGGCGGCGCCCGCCCGCGCGATGTCGCCCTCGATGGCGCGCGCGAGGCCCGCGACCGTGGCGCGCCGCGTGCGCCGCGCGATCTCCGACACGGCCTCGAAGTCGCCGTCCGAGGCCACGGGGAAGCCCGCCTCGATCACGTCGACGCCCATCTCGTCGAGCAGGGCCGCCACGTCGAGCTTGTTCTCGTAGGTCATGGTGGCGCCGGGACATTGCTCGCCGTCGCGCAGGGTGGTGTCGAAGATGATGACGCGGTCGCGCGCCGCTGGGGTCTGGGATTGCGACATGGGTGCTGTTCCTGGGTGGCGGGCCCGCGCGGCGCTCCGGCCGGGACCCTGAACGAGACTTGCGGCGGACCATCCCCTGAGCGCCCAGGCCAAAGGCCCGGCCGGCCCTCAGGGGCGGCTAAGCAGGAGAAGGCGGGAAAGGGTCGCGGGGCGGGGCAGGCGCACGGGACGGCGGGCCGCGTCGCGGTCCCCGCATCCTGTGTTGCTGTGCGCCGATGGAGCCACGGACGGCCTCGAAGAGGCTCCGCGCACGGCACGGAGCTTGCGACCAAAGCGATACATCCAACGCGCCGGTCCGGCAAGGGCGCGGGCTCGTGCCGCAGGGCCCCGAACTCGGATTAATACCACCGGTGCCAGGCCATGCCCTTCGCCCGGCGGCCGGCGGGGCGAAGGGCAGAACCGACGACCCTTAACCCGAGTTCGAAGCCATGGCTCGTGCGACGGGGTTGCGAGCCCGGGTCGACGCGACCGGTGCCAACAGAGGCCCGTCCCGTGGCCGCGCGGGTGCCCGACGGACAACGGGTCGGCCCGCAAAGGCCGTTCGTCCGGCCCATCCGCGACCTCCTTCCCTGACAGGGAGAGCCTGATCCGCAGATGTCGACGCCGACGCGGAGCCCTGGCTCGTGCGTCGGCGGCCTCCGGCGCCCCAATCGGACCGCGGCCGCAGCGCCCGGGTCGGGGGCCCATCGTGGGACACGGTCCGGCCCGCCGCGGCAAGGGCGGGTCGTCCGCGGCGTCGGAGGCGCCGAACTTCGCCCGCTCCCCAAACCGGCTGCGCCGCGCCGAAGGCTCGCCGATGCCGCAGCTCAATCGCGAGTGGTCGCTCGACCGCATGGTGCCCGGCGCCGACGTCCACCCCGGCATGGCCCGCGTGCGCGAGGGAACCCGGACGCATCTCGCGGCGGCCGAGGACGCGTTGACCGGGACGCGCTCCCTCGCGGGAGACGGGGCCGCGGCAGCGGACATCATGGTGGCCGACCCGTTCACCGCCCTCCCGTCGCGGCCCGGTTGCGGGCCGAGGCGAGACACGCGGCGTTCGCCTCGGAGGACACGCGCTTCGAACGCGCGTCCGGCCTCGGTCGCGCGGGCCGGCTGACGTCCGGTGGGGGACGCGTCGCGACGGCGGTGCCCCTGCGGGAGCAGCGGGTCAGGCGGGGACAGGACCCGGTCGGGGCCGGTTCGGCGGCCCGCTAGCCGCGGATGAACGGCTTGGCGATGGCGAGGACCTCCGGCTTGGTGAGAGGCTTGTCGAAGGCGCCGAGCCACGGGGTCTCGCCGCGGCACAGCCGGATGGCGGCGGCATGGCGGGCCTCCACGGAATGGATCCTCAGGGCTGCGGTGAGCAGATCGCCGTTGCCCTGAAGCGCCGGCGCCTGGCCCTTGTAGGCCGCGACGCCCGTGTCTTCGAACGCTTGCGCCACGGCCAGGAAGGTCCTGTAGTTTTCGAGAACGTCGGAATACTTGCCGCCGCCGGTCAGATCGAAGTCGGGCCGGGCGATCGCGGCGTCGCCGAGGGCGGATCTCAGGAACGCCACGTGGGCGGTCTCGTTCTTGCCGATCGTCTCGAAGGTGTAGCGGTAGTTGGCGGGCAGCAGCCCGTTCTGTTCCAGCGCGTTGCGGTAGAAATCCTCCTCCAGGTATTCGAGGGTGAGGGCGAAGTTGAGCACGTCCACCACGTTGGCCGGCAGGCTCTGGCCGAAGGCTTGGGTCGAGACCGCCGCCAGCAGGACGGGTGCCGTCGCCAGGGCGCCGAGCCTCAGGCGGCTGTCGTGGACCAGGTCGGGCCGCGCCAGCAGACGTCCGGCCACGTCGGGGTCGATCGAGTCGAGGATGGATGGTTCAGTGGTCATGAAGCACCGAGGGTTCAGGGGTCAGCAAGGCTCAGGGGAGCAGCTTGGCCGTGATCAGCGTCGAGACGTACAGAGCCGCCTCCGGTAGGACCTTGGACGGGGGCAGCGCCCGGTCCAGCCCGCTGGTGTCGATGATGTCCGGGCCGGCGAACGACACCCCATCCCCGAGCAGCAGCGTGCGCAGCGTCGCGGCATGCCGGCCCTCGACCGACACGATCGCGCCCGCGACGGCGAGGTACTGTGGGTTCTGGATCGCCGCACCGCCGCCGTTATAGGCCGCCACGCCCAGATCCTCGAAGGCGCTGGCCGTCTTCAGCACGCTTTCCCGGCTGTTGAAGTCGACCGCTGTGAAGTTTGGTTTCAGCGCCGGAATGGCGTTGCTGCCCAGCGCCTTGCGCAGGAAGTCCCGATGCTCGACCTCGTGCGATCGGATCTGGCGAAGGTAGCTGATGTCGCGTTCGGATCCCTTGTAGGGGTGCTCAACAACCTCCGTGTAGAAAGCGGCTTCGAGCTGTTCGAGCGCGTAGGCGTAGTTGAGAACGCCCGTGTCGCCGGCGCCGAGGTCGACGGGCATCTGCGCGAAGGCCTCTTCGAGGCGCAGGCCTCGAACATCCACGCCGAAGGCGACTGCGGCGGCGGCTGCCGCGCTCGCCCATTTCAGCACGTCGCGCCTTGCGGCGTTCGGCGGCTTCCCTTTTACTTGCATGAGACTTTCCTTGATTGCGAAGCTCGCCAAGGATTGATCCGACGAACCGCGGCTCTAGTCACTGAAAGGGACGGCTGTTACATTAAAATTACAGATCCGGAGGAATTTGGTTTCAATTGCGTGTCAGGCGGCACGCCAGGCCGACGCCACGGTGACATGCCCCTCCGGGGCGCGGATGTCGCCGAGACCGAGGGAGGAGGGCCAGGGTCCACCGCGGTGGAACGACCCGCGGTGGAGCGGGAGGAGGACGCCGGACGACTTGTCGGCGACGGTGCGCCTCGCGGTCCGGCCCGGATGGCTGGGGCTCCGCCCGGGTCGGCGGCCCACCGGGCTCATGCTGGCGCGCCAAGGCGCTTCAAGCGAGGCGACGTGGGCGCGGGCGGCACTCCCGCTGCGGCGCAGGGGCGGCGACCCGGAGCGCTCGGCTCCGGACAATCGGTTGTTCCCGGAAGCCACGTCGTGGGTGGCTTTTGTTGGGGCGCCCCGACGGGATTGGCCGACGCGGTTCGGCGCCTGGACCTCGGGTTTCGCCGGTTCCGGCGCCGGTTCCGGATCGGGCAAGCTCGACGGCAGTCGTAGTCAGGGCACCGGGAGGGCGGCTTCTGAACACGGCGGCCTCGTCGCGGCGGCTCGTCAGCGGAGGCTGCGGGCCGACCGTTTGCCCGGGCCTCTTCGGGAGCGCGTCGCGCCACGATGCCGGCACCCCGTCCACCAAGTGGCGGTGGCCCCGTGCGCCACGTGCAACGCCCCTGTCGGCCACCGGCCAAGCGGGCGATCCTCTGCCTTCCCCACGACCTCGTTTCGACCTTGCCAATCCGGAACCGAACGGGCATAGAGACCCCGTCCGGAACGATGACCGAACGCCAGATTGTAGAACGGCGGCGGCAATGCACAGTCGGAACGGAAAACCACCGTTAAAGTGACAGCTTACGGTGGGGGATAGTTCAATGGTAGAACAGCGGACTCTGACTCCGTTAATCTTGGTTCGAATCCAGGTCCCCCAGCCAGTTCTGCTTCCCTAACTCTACTTTGGAAGCTCAGGCGCCCTCCCCGGCCGACCCTGTCCCGACCTGTCCAGTTGGGGACCTTTTCTCCTTATCGAGCTTCCCGTCTCCCGCTTGCGCGGTGGAAGCACGCGGCGCCGGGAACCGACCGCACCTCCCGGCGCCGCGTGCCCGGTGGTCGCGACCTCGCCTCTGATCGCGCCGGCCGGAGACGCCTTGGTTACGGCCGTGCCGCGCGGGAAACGGAACGCCCGTAGTCGGCCTGGCCGCGCTGGGCGCGCCACCGACGGACCTCGCCGCGGATCGAGGTTGGTCGGGGCCGTGATCGGCAGGTCGCCACACTCCGCATCGTGATCCCGGTGGGCGCGGTCGTCGTTGCACGTCCGGGGTGCGAGATCGGTGAAGGCGATGCTGTCGCGGCAACGGTCGACGACGGGGCGCAGAACCTCTCCGCACGGCTGGGACCGGACCCCGCAAGGCGGCGGGGCCTCCCCGAGCGCCTGGGAAGCGTCCTTGCTGCGGCTGCCCTCGGGCGTCCCGACCACCGCGCAGGCTGCGTCGTCGCCGGCCAGCGCCGGCAGGCGGGCAAAGGGCGGAACGGCGGTCGTGCGGCTCTCGGGGCGCGAGGCCGGCGGTTGTTTGTGGCCGACGGTCGCATCGCCGAACTCAGGCCGGGGCGGAACGTTTCCACCCCGCCCTTCAGCCGAAGTGACCCATGCTGCAGCACTGGCCATCCCACCTCTGGATCGTCCGCCACGGCGAGAGCGCCGGCAACGTCGCGCGGGACGCGGCCATGAGCGCGGGGGCGATGCGGATCGACGTCGACGAACGCGACGTCGACGTGCCCCTGAGCCCGCTCGGCCGCGACCAGGCCCGCGCCGTCGGCCGATGGTTCGCGGGCCTGACGGCCGCCGAGCGTCCCGAGGTCGTCCTGGTGTCGCCCTACCGTCGGGCGCGGAGCACCGCCGAGGCCATCCGCGTCGCGGGCGGGCTCGCGGAGGGCATCGAGGAGTTCGTGGTCGACGAGCGGCTGCGGGAGAAGGAGTTCGGCATCCTCGACCGTCTGACGCGCGAGGGGATCGAGACGCTCCACCCGGACCAGGCCGAGTTCCGCAGGCTGCTCGGCAAGTTCTACCACCGGCCGCCCGGCGGCGAGAGCTGGTGCGACGTGATCCTGCGGCTGCGCAGCGCGCTGGACACCGTGGCGCTCCACTACGGCGGCAGACGCGTCCTGATCGTCGCCCACCAGGTGGTCGTGCTCTGCTTGCGCTACCTGATCGAGACCATGACCGAGGAGCAGATCCTGCTGATCGACGCGGGAGGGGACGTGGCGAACTGTTCGGTCACGGAATACGCCTTCGATCCCTGCCGGGGCGGCACGGGCAAACCCGAGTTGCTCCGCTACAATTTCGTGTCGCCCCTGCACCGGGAGGGCACCGAGGTGACCTCGAAGCCCGACGCGGGCCCGGCCGTCCGATGAAGCCCGTCGACCTCACGTCGGACCTCCTGCGCACCATGCCGCTGCCGCAGCCCGAGCCCGGCAGCAAGGATGCGAGGGGAAGCGTCCTCGTCATCGCGGGCTCCGTGGGGGTCCCGGGAGCGGCCCTGCTGGCGGCCGACGCCGCCCTCCGGGCGGGGGCCGGCAAGCTGCAGGTCGCCACCACGCGCAGCGCCGCCATGCCTCTGGCCATGGCGGCTCCCGAGGCCATGGTGATCGGCCTCGCGGAGACCCACGATGGCGGCCTCGACCATCACGACGCGATCCCGCGGCTGCTGCCCAGGGTCGGGAAGGTGGCCGCCGTCCTGATCGGTCCCGGTATGACGGAAGGGGAGCCCACAACGGCCCTGACCGTCGCCCTTTGCGGCGAGGCCGCGGGTCTGGTCCTGGATGCCGCGTCGCTGGGCGACCTGCGGCCCCGCGCCGACGCGGTCCGGGCGCGCGACGGCCGCCCGGTGATCACGCCGCACGCCGGCGAGATGGCCCAACTGCTCGGCCGGAGCCGAGACGAGGTCGAGGCCGATCCGCTGAACGCCGCCAGGGACGCGTCCCGGTTGCTGCGCGCCGTCGTGGTGATGAAGGGAGCCGAAACCCACGTCGTCGCCCCGGACGGGCAGGCGTGGCTCTTCAAGGGAGGCGGGGTGGGCCTCGCGACGTCGGGATCGGGCGACGTGCTGGGCGGCATCGTCGTGGGCCTGCTCGCCCGCGGCGCCAACCCCGTTCAGGCCGCGCTGTGGGGCGTGTACCTGCACGGCGAGGCCGGGCGCCGGCTCGCCGAGAAGGACGGGACGCTCGGGTTCCTGGCCCGTCATCTCTCGGCCGAGGTGCCGCTCATCATGCATCGGATGGGCGAGGGTTGACCGTGTCCGGCCGCGGCGCCTTCGCCCGCTCACGGCGGCCCGGGTTGACGGCGGGCTTCCCGTGAGTTTCGTCACATACCACGTCGTGGTGCCGTTCGATTGGGACGGCGAGGGCGTCCTCGTGCCGGGGGAGGCCAAGGAAGCCCCGAGCGCCGACGCGGCGAGGCGCCGGGCGCAGGCGCTGGTGGGGAACCACGCCGGGGCGGTGGCCTTCTCGCGCACGGGCGACCCGGGGACGGGTGAGTTCCAGGACGCCGAGCTGATCGCGGAGTTTGGGGCGGTCGACCGCGGGTCGCTGCAGGGGTGACCTGGTCAGGCTCACGCGACCGCCACTTGCGTGGTGCGCCGGTCCCGGTCCGGCTATGCTCGGGCAGGGAGTGGGTGAACAAGGCACAGTTGAGGCCATCGAACGCCGCGCGCCGCGCCCTGCCGTCCCACCCCGTCCGGGGCCGCGCCGGCCGTACGCACGCCAGCGGCCGCGTCGGCTGCCCCATGCCGCGGCCTTGAGCTGGGCGGCCCACTTCGCTCCCGACCGCACCGAAGCCCTATCCCCGTTGGCGGAGGTGGCGCTCCCGCCTGCGCGACGGAGACCGGGCCGGCCTGGGGGAGACGCCGACGAGATCGTCGACGCCGACCGGTGCGGCCCTTCACGTCGAGGGTGGTTGCTCGGGCCTCGCGTGATCCACGATCAGGACCCCGTCGAGGTGGTCGACCTCGTGCTGCACCGCCACGGCCAGCATGCCGGTCGCGGCGACGGTTCGCTCGATCCCGTCGCGGTCGCGATGCCGCACGCGGACGTGGTCGGGGCGTCGGACGTTCCTGGGCGTGTCAGGGAGCGACAAGCACCGCTCCTCGTGAACGATCTCCACGGGCGAAGCCCACACGACCTCCGGATCAACGAGGAACAGCGGGTTGGGGGTGCCCTCCTTCCAGTCGATGTCGATCACCACGACGCGCTTGAGCACGCCGACCTGCACGGCCGCGAGGCCGCGACCCTGGGCGGCGTACATGGTCTCCAGCATGTCGTCGAGCAGGTGCCGCGTCTCGTCGTCGATGGCGCCCACGGGTGCCGAGACCTGCCGCAGCACGGGATCGGGGTGGGTCAGGATGGTGCGGATCATCGCGGCTGGCGTCTCCGAAGCGAACTAATCGAGCCAGTCCCGCACGGCCGCGCGCAGGAACGCGAGGTCGGCCGGGCTGTCGGCGGGGCTGCCGGCGCGGTGGCCCCAGATCGTCGGGATCGGCCGGAGCGCGGCGTGGGCGAGGTGCGGCAGCTCGGCCGCGCTGTCGGCCACGGGGAAGTACAGGTCCGTGCGGGCCGGCAGCAGCAGCACCCGCGCCTGGATGGCGTTGAGCGCCCGCACGAGGTCGCCGTCGTAAAGCGCGTTGGCGCCGATGTCGGCGTGGAGCCAGGTCATGAGCTGGGCGTAGAGGTCGGCCGCCGTGCGGCGCGTGAAGCCCGGCTCCCACAGCCGGTCGAGGAAGTCGTCGAGGTTTTGGGCGCCGAGCGCGGTGAGGTGAAGGTCGGCACGGTACCAGTCCTGGCTCATGGCCCAGCCCGCGTAGATGCGCGCGAAGGCCCGCAGCGCCGCCCGCGGCTCGGCCGAGAAGCGACCCCCGCCCCGGTGCTCGGGCGCGGCTTCGAGCGTCGCCATCAGCGAGAGGAGGAACACCTTGTTGTGCGTGGACGTGCGGGCGCTGCCGCACACCGCGACCGCGCGCCCGACGGCACCGGGGAAGAGCGCGGCCCAGTGGTAGGCCTGCCCGGCCCCCATGGAAAAGCCGTACACGGCCGCGACGCGGTCGATGCCGAACCGCTCCAGCAGGAGCCGCCGCTGCGCCCGGACGTTGTCGGCCATGGTGACCAGGGCGGGGTAGCCGGGCGTGTTGGACGGGCTCGACGACAGGCCGTTGCCGAACATGTCGGGCGTCACGATGAACCAGCGGTCGGGGTCGAGCACCTTGTCGGGCGCGATCAGCCACTCCTGGTCCGTGTGCTGCGCCGAGTAGCTGGTGGGGTAGACCACGACGTTGTCCCGGGCGGGCGACAGCGTGCCGTAGGTCTTCCAGCTCAGCACCGCCCCGGGCAGCGCGCCGCCCGCGTCGAGGGGCAGGTCCCCGAGCGCGAAGCGCCCGGTCTCGGTCGGCACGGTCACGCGGCGCTCCGCTGCGGCAGCCGCCCGGCCCGGCCCGCCCTACGATGAGGGGCGGGTTCCGGGCGAGTCGGGC